>NZ_JCAMRT010000001.1:0-469359 GCF_059821225.1 Paenibacillus sp. sg306046 | reverse complement strand
GGGAACCACGCGTACCCATCCCGAACACGACCGTTAAGCCTTCCAGCGTCGATGGTACTTGGACCGCAGGGTCCTGGGAGAGTAGAACGTCGCCAAGCGGATTCCCGTAAGGGATTTTCAAAAAGTGGTTATTGGGCTCGGTAGCTCAGTCGGTAGAGCAGAGGACTGAAAATCCTCGTGTCGGCGGTTCGATTCCGTCCCGAGCCACCATAGTTTCACGGAGGCTTAGCGAAGTGGCCAAACGCAGCAGACTGTAAATCTGTTCTCTGACGAGTTCGGTGGTTCGAATCCATCAGCCTCCACCATTTAAAAAGTATGAGCCATTAGCTCAGTTGGTAGAGCACCTGACTTTTAATCAGGGTGTCGTAGGTTCGAGTCCTACATGGCTCACGTTTATTTTCATGCGGTTGTGGTGGAATGGCAGACACGCTATCTTGAGGGGGTAGTGGGCGTACGCTCGTGGAGGTTCGAGTCCTCTCAACCGCACCATCATTCATATGCGTTCGTGGCGGAATTGGCAGACGCGCTAGATTCAGGTTCTAGTGGGGTAACAGCCGTGGAGGTTCGAGTCCTCTCGAGCGCATCATGAGTAATAAATTCGGGATATCGAATAATTCAAGTCGTTATCCCGAATAGCATGTGCCCTTAGCTCAGCTGGATAGAGCGTTTGACTACGAATCAAAAGGTCGGGAGTTCGAATCTCTCAGGGCACGCCATTTTTATGACGTACAACGCAGCTTTAGTTACGAAAAAATATAAGCTTTTGTGTCCTTATGGATGCAAAAGCTTTTTTTTGCATCCATCAATTCACTATTTCTCGTCTTGTTTCGCTTCCCGAAGCGGATTATTAAGCAATTTGGACTTTGCGTTGCTGCCCTCACCTTGTCCGTTCTTTGACTGCTCACCTTTGCTTTGCTCGCCGGGGCCTGACTGCTGCTGACCGCCTTCAGTGTTGTTTTGCTTCATTTTGGCCCAAGGGTTGCCGCTCCGGCGAAGCTGCTTCTGCATCTCAACTTCCCGTTGTAAAGTTTCTTCTTGCGTTTTCTGTAAACGTTCTAACTGCTTCTTCTCCTCAGCGCGTTTTTTTGCATCCATCTGGTATTCCTGCTGCTTAATTTCCTGGTACATCTTCATTTGCTGCTGGAGTTGAGTATCTATCGGATTGTTTTGCTGTTGCGTTGCCGCCTTATCCTGTGCAGGCTTTTGTGGTTGTCCACAGCTTGTCAATAACAGAAGAGACAGGACCAGCCAGCCGCCGGCTGCATAATGAGTGAGCTTGTGCATAACGGTTCCCTCCCCAAGCTGGCGGCGGGCGCCAGCAAAAGATTGAATGATGTAGGCATAGCTTAACCCGTTCCGCCGAAAAAAATGTTATCGGAGGCCGTTTTGTATTATGATGGAGGTAGTCGTTTGTCAGCTTCGGATGCTGGAGGCAATAACAGCTTATGTAGACAATACGAACACCTTCACATCCTTTTTCACTCCAAATTTTAACGCTTGCTCCACTTCCGTCATGTATACGTCGATCCGGGGGCCGCGAATGGCGGAACCGATGTCTTCGGCTTGGCGCAGGCCTAGTCCGTCAATAAATACAGTTGTTCCTAACGGAATAATCTGAGGATCAACGGCGATCGTCCGGCCTTCTTCCGCTTGACTGCCGCTGTAGGTAATGCCGTACTGAGGGTGTCCGGGTGTTTTGCCTGTGGATTCGTATCCGGCGGTATATGCCGTTAAGGTGGTAGTGAGCACTTGCTTGACGACGGCTGTCCCGTCATCGGTTAGCTGCAAGTCTGGCTTGTGTATGGGGATGGCTAGCAGCTGCCCGACGGTCAGGTGATTGGGATCAGACAAAGGATTGCTGGCTTTCAATTCCTTTAAGGATACGTCAAACGCACGGGCAATCCGGTATAAAGTGTCTCCGGATCGAATCTGATAGGAAAGGGTGGGGGAGCGCAGCGAGGCGTAAGCCGCGTTATCATCCGGCAGTGAAGGCTGGAACGAGTCCACGTCCTCCGAAGCGACGTAGAAGTCATTGACAAAAAAGGCAGGGGCGGCATCGTTTGAAGATTTGTAGGCCCATACGGAAGCTGTTGGAAAAACCGTCATACAGACTAGGAAGGTAAGGAAGGTAGTCCATACAACAGACAGCATGATCAAACGAAAGTGAGCAAAACCAGGCATCAACACTCAATCCTCCTCTAGTACATTCAATAGGCTCTAGCACTAGAGTTGCCGGATTGAGAGAATTCTAAACCAATACTTATCTGCAGGGAGGAATGGCCATGGCCAGATTGGAAGGAAAACGAATCGCAGTTACTGGTCCGCGCAAGGCAGCAGAGATCAGTGTCATTATCGAGAAAATGGGTGGAATTCCGCTTGTCCGGCCGGCCCAAGGGACGGTAGCTGTAGATGGCGAGCTGGTACAGGCGGAGGTCAGAAAATTAATTGAGCAAGGGGCAGACTGGTTCATTTTGACGACTGGCGTCGGCACGGAACTGCTCGTTCAGGCGGCGGAGGCAATAGGAGAAGCCGAGGCGTTTATCAAGCGGCTTGGCGAGGTACAAGTGGCCGCTCGTGGCTACAAAACAGTTAATGTGTTGAAGAAGCTGGGCGTTCAACCGGCGGTTCGGGATGATGACGGGACGACAAGCGGCTTGATCCGTGCGCTGGAAGGCTGTAATTTGTCGGGCAAGCGGGTTGCACTGCAATTATACGGTGATCATGCTCCGCGGCTTGTACAATGGCTGGAGGCGCAGGGAGCGTCGTACCATGAAATATTGCCGTACCGCCACATACCGCCTGAGCTTGAAATGGCTAACCTGCTGCTGGATGAAATTGCGAACGGCGAGCTGGATGCGGTAACGTTCACCAGTACCCCGCAGGTACGGTTTCTGATGCAGCATGCGCGGGAAAGAGGTTTGGCTGATCGCGTGGTGACTGCCTTTTCCGGGCGTACCATTGCTGTAGCTGTAGGCAAAGTGACAGCCGAATCACTGCGTGAAGAAGGAATTGAGCGGATCGTTGCGCCGGAGGAGGAACGGATGGGAAGCATGGTCGTAGCGCTTGCCAAATATGTGCAAGATGAGTCCGGGATTTGAATGAACAGGTCATAATATGATACACTTGTATTAATTACGTGAAGATGACAGCATCAAGAAAAGGAGGAGGAGGACATGAACCTAAATCCGAACAACCGTGCGACGAAGCCGTTTGTGTTGGTGTTATCGGTGATCCTTCTGTTTTCGTTTCTTGCTCCTGTGATTGAGGTCAGCGTAGCGACAAGGGCGACAGGGTTAAATTTGAGCCATTACGTACACTATACGTATTGGGCCGGGATGCTGCAGCTGGCCAAATCATGGTGGCTGCAATCCGTATTTGCGTTTGCTTATGTGCATCTGCTGCTGTCGTTTATCCGGGTTAAGCTGCCGGGGTTGATTTTGACCTCAACCATCGCCACTATATTACGAAAGACATTATTGCGTCCTCTAAAATTCACCTCGCTGTATGTTGGAATGAACCTTCATTTGTTGAGATAAACTAACATATGGAGGGAACCAACGATGACAAATATTCGAGAAACCGATTTGCCCGGCATCGGGCGCAAGTACCAGCTGATTACAGCAAGCGGCGACAAGGTTGTTGTTATTATTCATGATGACGGCCGCCGTGAAATTTACCAGTTTGATCCGGATGATCAGGATGAGACACTTGCTGTGCTTACGCTTGAAGACGAAGAAGCACGTGTGATCGCCAGCATTGTCGGCGGGATGCAGTATAAGCCTAAGGCGCTTGAAACCATAGAGGTAGCGCTGGACGAACTGATTATCGAATGGTACAAAATCGAGCCTCATTTTTATTGCGTAGGCAAAACGGTCGGCGATTTGAAAATCCGCCAGGAAACCGGAGCCAGCATTATCGCCATTGTGGAAAAATCGCAGAAGAAAAAAATAAATCCGGGACCAGATGTGACATTGACCGCAGATGCACTCCTGATTGTTGCAGGGGAGCGAAGGCATTTCAAAGCGCTTAAAGCGATGCTGGCAAGCGGGAGTTCGCTATGAACGATCACTTCGTACTGGAAGTTGGGTTGGCGGTAGCTTTGATTGCGGCAGCCGGACTGCTTTCGGCGAAGCTGCGGTTTTCCGTAGTTCCGTTTTATATTCTAATCGGCATGGCGGTTGGACCGCATGCCCCTAAGCTTGGCGTTTTCGATTTCAGATTTATCGAGAGCGCCCCGCTTATTGAATTTATGGGACGGCTAGGCGTATTGTTTTTGCTGTTTTATCTGGGTCTGGAATTTTCCGTAGGCAGGCTGATTAAGTCAGGCAAGTCGATTGCCTTCGGCGGTACGGTCTATATTTTGATCAACTTTACACTTGGTATTTTACTTGGCGTTATGTTTGATCTTCCGTGGATGGAAGTGCTGGTGGTAGCGGGCATTACAACAATATCGTCCAGTGCGATTGTTGCAAAGGTCCTTGTCGACCTCAAGCGGACAGCGAATCCCGAGACGGAAATGATTCTTGGCATTATCATGTTTGAGGATGTATTTCTTGCGGTTTATATTTCAATTCTTTCGGGTCTCGTACTCAGCGGCGCAACATCGGTTGCCGGTGTAGCCATGTCCGCGGTCATTGCCCTCGGATTTATGCTAGGCTTCCTGATTATTGGCCGCAAGGCGCTTCCTTTCCTTAACCGGATACTGAACATCCGTTCTAATGAACTGTTCCTGCTTGTTGTATTCGGCGGGCTGATGATTGTCGCAGGCTTCTCCGAAACCATTCATGTTGCCGAGGCAATCGGTGCGTTGCTGTTTGGCCTTGTGCTGGCGGAGACGAACCATATGAAGCGGATTGAGCATATGATTCTGCCTTTCCGTGATTTCTTCGGAGCGTTGTTTTTCTTCAGCTTCGGATTAACCATTGATCCGTTTGGGCTGGGCGGTGCGGTTTGGCTGTCGCTGGCCGCAGTAATTATTACATTGATCGGTAACTTTGCAGCAGGCATGGTAGCAGGCCGGAGCGCCAAGTTGTCACCTCAGGCCTCCGCCAATATCGGTTTGACGATTGTCTCGCGCGGTGAATTTTCCATCATTATGGCCAATATCGGCAAGGCAGGCGATTTATTGCCGCTGCTACAGCCATTCGCTGCGCTGTATGTGCTTATTCTGGCGATTTTGGGACCGCTGCTGACCAAGGAATCCAAAGCGGTGTTTAAGGGGCTTAACCGCTTCTTACCGCTCGGTGGCAGCAAAACGGCTAAGAAGGCAGCAGAAAGTACACCGAAGGTGCAGGAAAGTCGGCAGGAAGGCCAATAAAAGATGAGAGCCACAACAAATAAGCTGCTTGGTCTATGGCAGAACGCTTATTTGGTTGAGCAGAAGAGGTATGGTATACTTTTCCTGTCGGAAAAGCGTAACATACCTCTTTTTGCTGAGGTTAGGAGGTTCAAGGATGGTAGCGTCCGTTGTTCAGCTTACACAGGTAACTAAAAAAATAGGGTCCAAAACGATTGTTGACGGATTGACGTTTGAAGTCAGGCCAGGCGAGGTGTTTGGATTTCTCGGGCCAAACGGGGCAGGAAAAACGACAACGATCCGAATGATGGTAGGACTGATGTCGATGTCCGGCGGTGAAATCAAGGTTTTGGGACGAAGTGTTCGCGATCAGTTCGAGGAAGCGATGAGCCACGTCGGAGCGATTGTGGAAAATCCGGAGTTTTACGGGTTTATGACCGGTTATCAAAATCTTGTGCATTTCGCGCGGATGATGCCGAATGTGGACAAGCAGCGGATCGAGGAGGTGATCCAGCTCGTGCGGCTGGAGAACCGGATTCAGGACAAGGTGAAGACGTATTCGCTTGGCATGCGCCAACGGTTGGGTGTTGCTCAGGCGATTTTGCATCGTCCGTCCGTACTTATTTTGGATGAGCCGACGAATGGGCTTGATCCCGAGGGAATTCGCGAGCTGCGCGATTATTTGCGTACGCTGGCCAAGGAAGAAGGGCTGGCTGTTATTGTATCCAGCCATTTGCTGTCCGAGATGGAGCTGATGTGCGACCGGGTGGCGATTATTCAGAACGGCCGTCTGTTGGATGTCCGCTCCTTCAAGGAAACGGAGGCGGGCGGCGAGCTGACCGAAATTCGCTTCGAGGTTCAAGACTTGACCGCCGCAAGCGCCGTGCTTCAGGAGGCCGGCTATACGGTTCGCATCGAAGGCGCGGAGCTGTCGCTTCGGGTACAGGATCGCCGTAACACCGCGGCTGCGCTGAACGCCCGGCTTGTCGCCGCAGGAGTGGCCGTATACGGCATACGGACCATTACGAAAACACTTGAGGAGCAGTTCCTTGAGGTGACGAGGGGGAATCGGATTGTCTAGTCTGCTTGCGCTCGTCCAGAATGAAAATATGAAAATTTACAGTCGGCTGCGAACCTGGATTATGTTTGGCATTTTGGCATTGACGATCATTATGGCCGGGGTCATGATGAAGTTTGTCCTTGAAATTCCTTATACCAATGTGCTCCAGTTTATGGGCGCAATGACGTATTTGACCGGACTGTGTTCCATATTCAGCGTCATCGTCGCCGGAGATATCGTCGCTTCGGAATTCAGCTGGGGGACAATCAAGCTGCTGCTGATTCGCCCGGCCTCCAGGAGCAAAGTGCTGGCATCCAAACTGATTGCTGCACTGCTGTTTATGTGCGGCCTATTGGTGCTGCATTTCATTTTATCGTATTTCATCGGGCTTCTTTTGTTTGGGGTCGGCGAAGGGCTCATTCCGGGAGAATCGTTTGGCGGAATTGCACGTGCCTATACGCTGGATACGATCAGCATCGTGATGACTGTGCTCGTTGCGTTTATGATTTCCGCAGCCTTTCGCAGCAGCTCGCTGGCGATCGGCTTGTCCATCTTTTTGCTGCTGAGCAAGGACGCTGTGCTAGCCATACTGGCCAGATTGAAATATACATGGGTCAAATACTTTTTATTTGCCAACACTGATTTGCAGCCGTATTTGACACCAGGAGGCAAGCCGCCGGTTGAAGGGATGACGCTTGGATTTTCCGTGACGATGCTTGTCCTGTATGCTGTCCTGTTTTATGCCATTGCGTGGCTGTTGTTTACGAAAAGGGATGTGGCAGGGCATTAAGCTGGAAGCGCGTATCATGGGCCGCTCGGTATCCAAACATTAAGGTCTCGTAAATGTGGCGCAGAGAAAAGGATTATGGCGGGTCATGTCGAATCTTTTTGTGTTGGACAATTTCGTAAAAAGGGGATTTATGGCAGATCATGATCGAATTTAAGAATGTCTCCAAGATCTATCCCAACGGAACCGTTGGTTTGAACAAGTTGAACCTGACGATCAAAAAGGGCGAATTTGTTGTGATTGTCGGCTTATCGGGCGCCGGTAAGTCAACGATGCTCCGTTCGATTAATCGTCTGCATGAAATTACCGATGGTCAAATTTTAATCGACGGTCGCTCCATCACCTCGGCCAATGGCTCCGAGCTTCGCCGGATGCGCCGTGATATCGGAATGATCTTCCAGAGCTTCAATCTGGTCAAGCGTTCAACCGTATTGCGGAATGTGTTATCCGGACGTGTCGGCTACCATTCGACTTTGCGCACCTTGCTTGGCTTATTTCCGAAGCAGGATATCGAGCTTGCTTTTAACGCGCTGGAGCGTGTGAACATTCTTAACAAAGCTTATTCCAGAGCGGATGAGCTGTCCGGCGGGCAGCAGCAGCGTGTTTCGATTGCCCGGGCGCTGGCGCAGGAAGCAAAAATTATTTTGGCGGATGAACCGGTCGCTTCGCTTGATCCATTGACTACTCGCCAGGTGATGGATGACCTGAAGCGCATTAACCAGGACCTCGGCATTACAACGATCGTTAATTTGCACTTTATTGACCTGGCCCGTGAGTATGCGACCCGGATTATCGGGCTGCGTGCCGGTGAAGTGGTGTTTGACGGACCGGTGGCGGAAGCAACCGATGAGAAGTTCTCCGAAATTTATGGCCGGGCCATCAAAAAGGATGAGCTGCTGGGGGTGGAGGCGTAATGACGGAGTCGGACCGCAAACGCGTTCTGCAGAAGCCCTCCCGCATGAAGTCGTATATGACGACGCTGATCTTGATCGTCCTGCTCTGGTGGAGCGCGGAAAATACCGAATCGAGCCTGACTCGGCTGATCACCGGATCGCCTGAAATGGGCAAGCTGCTTGTCGAGATGTTTCCGCCCGATTGGAGCTATATTGATGTCGTATGGGCTCCGATGATGGAAACCGTACAGATGGCCGTAATTGGTACGACAATCGGCGGCTTGCTGGCCATTCCGATTGCCCTGCTGGCAGCGAGCAATGTTGTTCGGACGCCATGGCTGTACCAGCCGGCTCGTTTTATCCTGAACTTGATCCGTACCATTCCGGAGCTGCTGTTCGCAGGTTTGTTTGTTGCTGTGTTTGGGATCGGAGCGGTTCCGGGCATTCTTGCGCTCATTTTTTTCTCCTTCGGACTGGTCGCCAAGCTGACTTATGAATCCATCGAAGCGATTGATCCGGGTCCGCTGGAGGCGATGACGGCGGTTGGAGCGAACAAGATGCAGTGGATACAATTTGGTGTGCTGCCTCAGGTGGCGGCGCAATATATGGCTTATTTTTTATACACCTTTGAAGTAAATGTACGTGCGGCTGCGGTGCTTGGACTTGTCGGCGCGGGCGGGATCGGATTGTATCTTGACCGTACGCTCCAGCAATTCCGGTATGACCGTTCCTCGCTTATCATCATTCTGACGCTGGCGATTGTGCTGATCATCGACTATGCCAGCACCAAGGTAAGGGAGAAGCTGCTATGACGACAAGACCTGTACCCAAAAAATCGTTTCGTATCCGTTACTGGCTGGTAGCCCTCATCGTACTGGCTATTTATGTATGGTCGTTCACTGGGATTGAATATACCGGTCTGGTGGCAAGCGCCGGCAAAGATTTTGCGGCCATCATGCGCGGGTTGTTTAATCCTGATTGGGAATATGTGTATCGGCCGGAGGGTGAAGACTTGCTGCGCGGGCTGCTGGATACGTTAGGCATCTCAATTATCGGGACATTTATTTCTGCAATTTTGTGTGTGCCGTTTGCTTTCTGGGCAGCCAATAACATGAGCCGGCATCGTTCGGTATCAGGCAGCGGAAAATTTATGCTCAGTGTCATTCGTACGTTTCCTGAAATCGTGATGGCAATCATCTTCATCAAAGCGGTTGGGCCTGGCGCTTATGCGGGCGTACTGGCGCTCGGGCTGCATTCGATCGGGATGCTCGGTAAGCTGTACTCCGAGGCTGTCGAAAATCTGGATCTCGGCCCATCCGAAGCGCTGACAGCTTGTGGCGCAAACCGGCTGCAGGTGCTCTGGTTTGCCGTAATGCCGCAGGTGCTGCCGCATTTCTTCTCGTTTGCGCTGTATCGCTTTGAAATTAATATCCGGTCCGCGTCGATTCTTGGTTTGATCGGTGCAGGCGGAATCGGCGCTCCGTTGATTTTTGCCCTGGAGGCCCGTGCGTGGGAGCGTGTCGGCGTCATCCTGCTGGGCATCATTGTGATGGTTACGATCATCGACCTGATCTCATCGTCCATCCGCAAGCGTCTCGTTTAACCAAGGTTGCGGAGATGAGGCCTGCTGCACAAACCCGATCAAGGGGCTGTCCTGAACACCAGCATAGGCTGGCTTCAGAGACGGCCCCTTTTTCATAGGCACGAGGGTTCGCGGGAGCGATCTCCTCCGAGATTGTTCTTCAACTAAAGTACGAAAGCAGCTTTGTCGAAAGTGCTTCGATCAGAGGCTGTGCTTATCTGGCTCCAATATTTTTGCCGTTTGGCGTACCCGAGCCGATCAGGTCACTGCCGTTCGCCAGCTTCAGGAAATTGCCCAGATTCGGAGAGCCGTTGGCATTGCGGGTCAGCGAAGGCGTCAGCGTGACAAAATCGCTATTATTGGCAAGCAAGCCTTTGCCGTTCACACTCTGGTTGTTTTTCCACCAGACGTTCGTGTTGGATACATCGGTGCCGCTTGTTTTGTCGCTCGATTTGCCTTTATAAGACAAGTTGTTCGTGAATACATGGGTACCTTTATCGAACGCAAAATTGCTGCCGCTGTTGGTGCCGTTGTCGAACGCTGTATTATTTTTCATTTGAATCGAGCCTGGATTGCTGTTGTACGTGAACCCGTGTTTTTTGTTCTGGTACGCAATGCTGTTTTCAACGATATGATTAACGGCAATGCCGTCGCCGCCAAGCTTGAAGCCGTTTCCGTCGCTGTTCGAGGTCGATGTGCCGTCGGAGGTTGCTCCGTTATGATGGGCGACGCTGTTACGGATGGTAACCGGGCTGATGGCGCCTGTATCCGTTTTAGCGAACAGATCCCAGCCGTCGTCCACGTTGTACGCCGCAATGCATCCATCGAATACATTGCCCGGGCCTACAGTCAGCTTGGCGGCAAAGCCGTCGGCGTCCTCTCCGTTATCCGGGTCAAAATTGTCGTGGGAGTAGGAGTTCAGAATGGTGTTGTTGCTTGGCCACTCGCTTTTCGCCGCAGTGGTAGCATAACGTCCGAGCTGCAGGCCGGTGTCCCGATTATGATGGGTTTCAACGTTTTCGAAAAGGTTGTTGCTGCCGCCGATGAAAATGCCATTGTCGCCTGCATTTTTCACTTCGATTCCTTTAACCACCCAGTGGTTGCCGAAAAATTGAAAGCCGCGGTTCGTTGAAGCGAAGGCCTGTCCGGCAAAGTCGAAGACCGGTTTTTCCGAGTTATAAGGAAGCAAACTGATTTTGGCGCTGGACGTGCCGTTTTTGCCTAACGGAATTGTAATTGTTGTCGAAGAAGTATACGTGCCGCCGCGCAAATAAATGGTGTCGCCTGCCGTGACCAGCGTCAAAGCTTTGGCAAGGGTGGTCGGGCTGGCTAATGTACCAGGGTTGGAAGCGTTTCCGTTAGGGGAAACATAAATGGTTGTCGCAGCTTGAGCAGGTACAACGGATAAAACGGACAATAACAGAGCGGAACAAACGAATGCGCTTACTTTTTGATTCATTTTTTTCATGTGAATCATCTCCTAATCAAATTGTTTTATGAAGCGAAAAGCATGTCGTGTTTTGTTGTCGAAATCACCGTCCTGCTGCAAATTTCATCCAGAATTCATCCAAAATTTTGAATTCGGATAATTCGGATGATACTTCGTCATCATACAAAATCTCTCATTTCTGTACAATACCTCAAATTCGGATAAAAGCTGTTTTTACCGGTAATCGACTTATTTTGCACGATGATATGAGCTAATGATTATCGCCAAATAGGCTTGATTGCGGGATGAAGGTGGAAAAAGCGGCTGGAAAGGGGGCATACCGAACTGAAACTGATCATGGGAAGCGCTCAAGTGATTGACCCTGCAGGCTGATGATTATGCTGATCTGGAAGAGGATCATGCTGTAAACTAAAAAAGCTGTCCCTACGCGTCTTTTCAGACCACGAGGGACAGCTTTTGATCACAGGTTCAGCCCATTATCGCTTACTTTTGGCCGATAGCTTTGGAATATTCACGAACGATATCGAAGTTTTTGTCATCCGATTTTACATAACCGCGGTGCGAGTAAACTTCGTAAATGATTTTGCCGCCCTCTGGATCTTTACCGATCTCCATGAACGCATTGGCAATTTTATCTCTCCAGGCTTGATCCATGTCCGGACGAACCGTAATGGTATCGTTAGGGATTTTCGACGTGAACGCTACAACACGCGTTTGCTCGAATACATCGGGCTTGTCCTTTTTAACCGTGTTGCGCGCATCCTGGAAAATAGCCGCTGCATCGGTTTGACCATTCAGTACAGCGAGTACGCCTTTATCATGACCCTTTACTTCGATGCCCTTTACATCTTTCTCCGGGTCAACGCCAGCTTTCTTCATATCATTAGCTGGCCAAACGTAACCGGCCGAGGAAGTAACGCCTTGCCATGCGATGGATTTGCCCTTCAGATCAGCCATCGTCTGGATTGGGGAATCCTTCTTAACGATAATCATCGCCTTGTAGAAGTCTACCAGGTCTTTTGTTTCGGCGCCGGTTGCATCGTCGATGCCGTAACGTTGAGCCTGAAGCAGCAGATCGGCAGCTTTTTTCTCATCATGTGCAAGCACGTAAGCGTTTGGAGGCAGGAAGCCGATATCGACTTGCTTCGAAGCCATCGCTTCAATGACCGTGTTGTAGTTGGTCGATACGGTAACCTTTACAGGAATGCCCAGCTTGTCGCCCAGCAGCTTCTCAAGCGGCTTGGCTTTCGCTTCAAGTGTCTCTGCGTTTTGGGAAGGTACGAATTGAACGCGAAGTTCCTTCGGCTCAAAGCCTTTTGCTGCTGGAGCTTCTTGTTTTGTGTCTGTCGGCGCAGGGGTTGATGCACCCGTTGTTGGTGTCTTTGTTCCGCAAGCAGCCAGCCCCGCCGTCAAAATCAGGGACAGGCTAAGAACTGTCATCTTCTTGAACATAAAAATTGACCTCCTGTTAATACATGTATTAGTGTCAAACAATTCAACTATACCACAAATTGGACAAACGTATAGTTAAAAAATTGTGAAACCGAGATTTTGTGTTAATAATCATTACATAGTTCTTACATTGTGGCTCTTTTTTCATGGTTTTGTTAAGATAACAGCAAGTCCAAATTCAATTGTACGGGGGTTGACTAAAGCAGTGACTCAATTTCATTCCGCTGACATGTCCATTCAAGCTTCCATAAAGCTTGTGATTCTGGAAACAAGCGACATTCATGGCCATATCATGCCCATTCAATATGCCAATCATAACCCGACGGAAACCGGACTCGCCAAGCTCGCTTCCTTAATCCGTCAAGAACGGCAGCGTCATGAGCATCTGCTGTTGGTTGACAATGGCGATCTCATTCAAGGGACGCCGCTTGCTTATCACCATGCCCGGTTGAACGGGCAGGAGCTGAATCCGATGATTGCTTCGCTGAATGAGCTTGGCTATGACGCGGCAGTTGTCGGCAATCATGAGTTTAACTATGGCATGCCTTTGCTACGCAAGGCAGCCGCAGAATCAGACTTCCCTTGGCTGAGCGCCAATATCGTGAGCAGCGCAGACGGAGAGCCTTTTCTCGGCAAGCCGTATACCATCAAAAGCATTGGCGACGCCAAGGTTGCGATATTGGGGCTGACAACGCCTTACATTCCGAACTGGGAGAAGGCGGAATATATTGCCGGGCTGCAATTCGAGGACGCGGTTGCCTCCGCGAAGCATTGGGTACGCAAGCTCCGGGAGCAAGAAGGGGCCGATGTGGTGATTGTGTCTTATCACGGAGGGTTTGAGCGCCATCTGGACACCGGGGAGCCGACAGAGCCGCTAACCGGTGAAAATCAAGGCTATGCGTTATGCCGGGAGGTGGAGGGTATTGATCTGTTGCTGACCGGTCACCAGCACCGAACGATCGCTGCAACGGTTTGCGGTGTGCCGGTGCTGCAGCCAGGAAGCGCAGGCGGATGGCTGGGCAAGGCCGTGCTGACATTGGAGCGCAATCGGGCTTCAGACGGTCGCTGGCGTGTAGCGGCGGTGGAGACGGAGCTGCTGTCGCCGGATGGCGTTGAGCCGGATGCCCGCATTCTGGAGCTGACGAAGCCGCATGAGCAGCTGACGCAAACATGGCTGGATCAGCCGATCGGACGGCTGGTCGGCGATATGCGGGTAACCGATCCGATGGGCGTTCGTTTGGCGGAGCATCCACTGATTGAGTTTATTAACCGGGTGCAGATGGAGCTTTCCGGCGCTTCGATTTCGAATACGGCGTTATTCGACAACGTATCGCCCGGCTTTCCCGAACATATTACGATGCGCGATATCGTTTCAAATTACATTTATCCGAATACGCTGCAGGTCATCCGAGTGAGCGGACATGATATTGCGGCGGCGCTGGAGCAGACGGCCGGTTATTTTGAGACGTACGATGGCCACGGGGAAATTCGGGTAAGCGCATCGTTCAGCGATCCGAAGCCCCAGCATTACAATTATGATATGTGGGAAGGCATCAAGTACAAGCTGGACATCTCAAAGCCTGCGGGCGAGCGGGTAACCGGTTTGACGTATGCGGGCGAGCCGCTGAGCCCGGAGGGCGAATATGAGGTTGTCATGAATAATTACCGTGCGGCCGGTGGCGGCAACTATGCGATGTTTCACGGCAAGCCTGTTGTGAAGGATATCCCTACCGATATGGCCGAGCTGCTGGCGACTTATATTATGGAACGCGGCACCATCGAAGCGACGCTGGACCGGAACTGGGAGGTTATCTGGAACGGCAAGCAGCCGGGGCAGGCGTAGCCGAGTCACGCAGCAGCGGACAGCAGCGCGAGTCGTCCTGGCCGAACCGAAGCAGGGGGAAAATGGCTATACCTATTCTTGACCTTGCTCCAGCGCTGCGATCTATGCGTTAATAATAGATGTAGCAGGCCAGCTAACACTCTAGGAAAGGAGTGATCGGAAACGATGATTACAACTAAAGAGGTGGTCTCTGCGTAAGCAGAGGCGGTAATTTTAAACCAAAGGAAGCGGACGCTGGACTTCGTCTGGCGTCCGCTTCCAGGGGGCCTGCGGGCCCCCGTCTACATAACATTCAGCATCCGGCAATCGAGGATGGACATTTTGGCAAACAATGGGTATAATAATTTCGATACATTTTATTCTATTGAAGGGAGTGGCGCGACATGTTGGTAGGTACAAACGCGACTATGAAAATGATGGCAAGAGGAATCGTAGACAATTGAATAAGCATTTTCTCCATCACCGTCACCTGAACCCCGTCTTCTACAGGAACAGAACATAAAGAGGCATTTGGGCACGCATCGGCAGATCGTGTTTTTTTATTTTATGCCCCTCGTAGACTCAACAATCCTGTGTATCCAACGGTACATGCTTAGGAGGTGTGAAGATGAAAATGCTGACAACTTTCGGAGGTAACGCCACTACGGCGCGAAAGGAGGCATTCATCGGTGGGGTACAAAAATGGGAAGGACATTTTGCCGCCTAATCTGCTCAAGCAGCTGCAGGATTATATCCAGGGCGAAATTATTTATATTCCGAAGAAAGATCAAACCCGCGCCGGCTGGGGTGAAAACAACGGCACGCGGCAATCAATCCAGAAGCGGAATCATGAAATATTCAGACTGTATCAGAACGGATATTCCGTGACAGAGCTGATCGGCAAATTCCATTTAAGCGAAGACAGCATTCGCAAAATTATCGTGAAAACCCGCGGACTCGCGGCTAGACCCTAACTTAACCCGAAGCGGCGGTTAGGCGGCTCAACACGAGCTAATCGGTTGCAAGCCGCCGCCAGGCATCGCTTTCATATTATAGCGAACGAGCCAGAAGTGGATGCTTTTGGCTTTTTTCGATTTCATTAGCAGCAAGAACGAAAGCTTAAAAAAGCTGAATGCCGACCAGCTTGATCCCGCTGATCAAAATAATCGCCGCCATCACGGTGCGCAGCGGCTTCGCCGGCACTTTGGCAGACAGGCTGCTGCCCAGCAGCACACCAGGCACTGACCCGATGAGCAAATTCAGAGCCAGCATGTAGTCAATGTTGCCGAAGCCCGCATGCATCACGCCTGCGGCCGACACAAGCAAAAAGGCATGGACGATATCGGTACCGACCAGCTCGGCGGCTTTCAGGCGGTAAAAAAACATCATAGCGAGCGCAAAGAGAGAGCCGGAGCCAATCGAGGTCAGTCCGACAATAAAGCCCAGCAGCACGCCGACGAGAATCGACAGCCGCTTTTTCTCGGCGAGCGATTTGGATTGAATCGCATTGGTTCGATTGGGCGTAATCCACACTTTGGCAAGGCTCAGAAGCGCCACGACGATCAGCACGACGCCGAGGGAATGCTTAATGATCTGATCCTGATAGCCTTGAAGCGGGGGGAAAAATCTCAGCAGCAAAACGGCTAGTACGGCACTCGGAATGCTGCCCATAGCCAGATGCTTGACCAGCGTCATGTTCACCGTCTTCTGCCGGACATGCTGGATGCTGCCGAACAGCTTCGTTATCGAATTATAGAACAAATCCGTCGCCACAGCTACGGTAGGCTGAATGCCCAGAAAAACAAGCAGCGGCGTCAATAACGCAGCTCCTCCTACGCCTGTCAGCCCGACCAAAAGTCCGACAAGCGCACCCATCAATACAATACTCATATCCATCTCATTCTCACCTCAAGTTATCTTGTCGGTCAAAGTTATTATAATTCCAAGTTAACCTATGTGCAATTGTTATTTTTGGGCGGTGATTTTGCAGCCTGATTCACTATATGTCGGGGAGTGGCGGTCTGGTGCCCATTCCGGCCAAACAAATGATGCGGCAAGCGAGTGAAACCGTGAGAGATCGACAAGCTTCACGCGGGGATGTAGTGCTTTCTGCATGAGGAAGGAAACGGCGCGATATGATATGATTGGTAAAGGAGTGGATGCGATGATTCCTGTATTTGTTTATGGAACCTTGCTGGAAGGGGAAGCAAATCATCATGTCGTGGCGCCGTTTATTCAGTCTGTCCGAAATGGCTTTGTGCGGGGGGAGCTGTTTGATGCCGGGGAGTATCCCGGGCTCGTATTGTCCGGGCCGGGCGGTGGCGGACTCGTGACGGGCGAATGGCTGGTGATTGCCCCTGAAGGGCTGGCGAAGCTGGATGAGCTGGAGGCGTATTACGGCCCTGGCGGCCGCAATGACTATGAACGGATCTGGATACGGGACAGCAGGCGGGAGGAGCGTGAAGGCTGGACGTACGTATGGACGCATTCGCACGGATATCCGCTGCTTGACGGAGGCTCGTGGAGGGAGCGGCGCATCCCTTAGAGCAATCACGGCTTTTTTACCGGAACCTGCCGAGGATTTGTCAGCTAGTCCGGGAGGCCGCAGTTATCGTGGGCGCGCTGCATGCGAAGCCGTCGGCCAGAGCAGCAAGCCGTGCTCACTCACGATGAGCGCGGCTTGTTGGCGCTATCGGCTAGCTGCGAACCGAGAACGGTTTCCAGTCTTGCTTCTCGGATTTTTTAATAATTTCACTGATGCGCATCATAATGGCATTGGCGTCCTCTTCTCCGATTGCCACCGCAAGCTGCTCGTAGGACAAATTATCTTTGTGAAGCTTGCGTGTAACCGAGCTGTCCCTGTACCAGGCTTCGGTGATGGCGAAGGAGCCTTCCTTTTTCAGCCAAACCTCATGATAATATTGTTCCTGCTCGTTTTGAGCTTTAAGTGACAAGTAGTAGGCCAGCATCGGAATGCGGGGATCGGAGATACGCTGGCTGACGACAGAGCCTGATGAGACCGGCTGCCCGAACGAAACATATCGGGAGACTTTGCGTATTAATTGTTCGACAGATTGCACCATAACGATCCCTCCTTAGGACGTATTTCCTATATTTTCTAGTTTAATCTCTTAAACTCTCTCTGAGAATAATAATAACATAGTTCAAAAGGATTAAAAACCCTACTTTCGACTTAGGCGGTTTTGTTTTTTCACCCCTATTTATGGCGGTTCGTGGTATAATGAAGCCATTCGAACTTGCACGATTTTAGAAGCGGAGAGATTGCAGCATGCAACCATACACCATTTTACTCGCAGATGACGAAGAGGCGCTCCGGTTTTTGCTGACCGAGACGCTGGCTGATGAAGGTTATGCCATTACGGAAGCGGCCGATGGCAAGGAGGCAGTCGAACGGCTGACGGCTGAACGATTCGATCTGGTCATATTAGACTACATGATGCCGGAGCAGACCGGGGTGGAGGTATGCGAGTGGCTGCGCAGCCAGGATAATCCCAATCGGCATACGCCGGTGATTTTGCTGACGGCCAAGGCGCTTGATAAAGACCGCGAGCGTGCCAGGGAAGCCGGAGTTACCCAGTACATCGTCAAGCCCTTCAGCCCGCTGCAGCTTATTGATACCGTGCAAGAGCTTATTCAGCAGCGGTTGTCCTAACAACTACATCTGATTGATGATATAAAGAGCGGGAGTGAGCTTGGTTGCGTCAAGGTTCTGGAGAAGATAGGACTGCCAGAGAGCATCGTCTGATGAAGGACGGCAAGCGCAAATATGTGGTGGAGCTTGCCAGACAGCTGTCCCAGCTGGGCGAATGGCTGACGGCCAGTCAGCCGGAGGATTCCTACGACTGGGGGAAGCGCGTGTACCGGGTGGTACATACGCTGAAGGGAAGCGCGCCTATGTTTGGCTTAGTCCGGATCGGCGTGATCGCGCAGAAGCTGGTCGAGCTGTGGGAGTGGACACAATGTGAAAAGGAGCCCGGACCGTCTTCGGGCGATCTCGGAATCTACCATCGCTGCGCGGAGCTGTCGGCTTCCCTGCTGCGCGAGATGGAGCTCGAACTGGAGATTTATAAGCGCGAGCTGGAGCTGGACGAGCATCAGGAGCGTATGCAATGGTCCTATGGGCAGCCCGGCGGCGAACGCCTGCTGATCATTGACGATGATGACGTGCTGCGCTCGTATTTGGTTCGTCGGCTGCGGATGGACGGCTATGAGGTGGATGAAGCGGCGGACGTTACGACGGCAGAACGGCTGCTGCGGGAAAAAACGTACAGACTCGTCACGCTGGATCTCATGATGCATCCGGTCAGCGGATATGAGCTGTTTAATTTTTTGAAAAACGATCCTACTTTGAAATGGCTCCCGCTTATTGTATTGTCAGGCCGGGATGATGTGAACGATAAGGTGCGCTGCTTCTATCTGGGGGCCGATGATTACGTCACGAAGCCCTTTCATTATGAGGAGCTGGCGGCGAGGGTTCACAGCCTGCTCGGCCGGACGAAAGCCTTCGAGCAGATGGCGTTTCGCGATCCGCTCACAGGCGTGTATAACCGCCGCTTTTTCGATCATCAGATTCAGAAGGAGCTTCAGCGGGTCGCCAGGTATCCGAGCCAGATTTCGCTCGCGTTTATTGACATCGACCGGTTTAAGTGGATTAATGATACGTTCGGACACCATGTCGGCGACCTCGTGCTGCAGGGACTTGCACACCTGCTGCAGGACAATATCCGGAATACGGATGTGCTGGCCCGCTTCGGCGGCGAGGAGTTTGTCATTATATTTCCGAATACGCGCGGCGAAGAGGCCAAGCTGCGAGTCGAGTATATTTTGCGGCTGGCCCAGCGGGAGCCGGTGGCGCAAAACGAAGGGCAGCAATTTTATATCACCTTCTCTGCCGGCGTGTCGGAATGGGTGAAGCCGATGGAAATCGAGCAGTGGGTGGAGACATCCGACAGCGCAATGTACGAGGCCAAGCAGAGCGGCAGCAACCGTGTGGTGCTCCGGACGCACGACCATAACCATAGCTGGAAGTCCGACGAGCAGTCTGCTCCAGCAGCCGAACGCAAGCTTGTTCTGATTGCGGACGATGATAAAATTTTACGGTCGATTCTGATCGCCAAGCTGAAGCATCTGCCTGTCGATTTCCAGGAAGCGGTTGACGGCGAGGAGGCGTATCAGATCATGCGGCGGCAGCGGGTGCATCTCTGCATTCTGGATGGCGTCATGCCGCGTCTGGACGGCTACGAGCTGCTGCAGCGCCTGCAGGAGCGCAGTGAGCTGCCGCCGGATATGAAGGTTATGCTGCTGTCTGGCAGAACCCGCCAGGAGGATATAGATCGGGGGCTGGAGCTGGGCGCGGACAGCTACATGCACAAGCCCTTTTCGATCGTCGAGCTGGAGCTGCGCGTGAAGGAATTGCTGGAACTGCTTTAACCAGGATGCGGATACCTGGCCGCCGCCCCGCTTGCGGACGGCGGCCGGGTTGATCGGCAAGTGATGAGACAACAAGAGTGAAAAACAGATTCAAAATTTCAAACGAGGACGTGGAAGAGTTGACTGAAAAGCCACTCGATATGCTGAGCATTAAAAACCGAATGACCTTGCCGATTACACTTGGAACCTTCATGCTTGCTTTGCTGACGCATGGCCTGTTCCGTTGGCTGGGTGTGTTTCATTCCCAGCATGGCGTGGATTTGGCGGCCTACAGCGTCCAACTGAATGCATTGCTGGCGGCGCCCGTCATTTTGCTGCTTGCCGGAACGGCGGCTTATGCCTCGGGACGCCAACGTTATGTCCCATTATTGAATGCGCTGTCAATGACCTTGTCGAGTGTGGCGATGATATTTGTAGCGGGCGGCATGGTTGAGTTTTTCTTCTCGATTTTTATGGTCATTGCGCTGATGGCGTTTTATGAGAGCACGCTGCTGATCTGGATGATGACAGGCATGTTTGCGCTCCAATATGGGTCCGCTTACTTATTTTTTCCTGAGCTTGTGTTTGGGTCGAAAGAGTATGGCTTCATCATGCTGCTCGTGCACCTCGTCTTCCTGTTGTTGACGGCGGGAACGACCGTATGGCAAATTTCGAAGAAAAAGGTGACCGTTGACCTGCTGGAGGCGGACAAACAGCAGAAGCAGGAGCTGTTGAAGCATACGTTGAACCAATTGACGCAAAGCTCGGGCCAGCTTGTTCGTTATGTGGAACATCTGGGCGGCAATACGGACCGCACGCTGGTGGAAAACCGCAGCATCCGGGATTCGATGCAAGGCATGGCTGCAGCCACGGAAGAACAGGCGCAGAACAGCGGCGACAGCGCCCGGGCGATGGAGGAGATGTCGATTGGCGTGCAGCGGGTAGCCGAGTCGTCAGGTGTGGTAACGGAAGCTTCGATGGCTATGCTCCACGAGGCCGAGAAAGGGAATGTGACGATCAACCACGCAGTAACACAGTTGGATTCGCTTAAAAACACGGCTATCGAGGTCAGCGAAG
Source organism: Paenibacillus sp. sg306046 (assembly GCF_059821225.1). Lineage (NCBI taxonomy): Bacteria > Bacillati > Bacillota > Bacilli > Caryophanales > Paenibacillaceae > Paenibacillus > Paenibacillus sp. sg306046. Next base: position 448,510 of record NZ_JCAMRT010000001.1, on the reverse strand, counting down.
CGCTGCAGCGGCTGGAGCAGCAATCTTTGCAAATCGGTGAAATTGCAACGATGATTTCCGCAATCGCGTCGCAAACGAATCTGCTGGCGCTAAATGCGTCGATTGAAGCGGCTCGCGCCGGCGAGCATGGGACAGGCTTTGCGGTAGTTGCGACCGAGGTGCGCAAGCTGGCAGAGCAGTCTGAGCATTCGGCGACTGAAATTCGGGATTTGATTGAAGAGATTCAACGGGCGACGTCCTCAGCCGTCGGGACGATGAAGGGCGGCACACGCGAGGTGATGTCCAGCCATGAGGCGGTTTCAGCAGCTGGGGATGTATTCCGTCTGATCGTTGAGGAAGCGCGCCGGGTGTCCGATCAAATTCAGGATATTTCCGCTTCCGCGCAGCAGATGTCAGCGGGAACGGAGGAAGTATCGGCATCGCTGAACGAGGTGGCGCGGTTATCCGGCAGTAACGCGGAGGCTGCGCAGCTCGTGCTTGCTTCGAGTCAGCAGCAGCTGCAGGCGATGGAGTCGATCTCGGAAGCGACGGATGGACTGAATCAGCTGGCTCACGAGCTGGAGAAGATTTGCGGCGGATTAAATCTGGAGGCGCAGAAGCGGATATCATAATTGCATAAAAGCATCAACTCAAGAGCTGTCAGGCATGCACTGGCAGCTTTTGTATGTTCTTTGCCAACGGGAAAGTGGTTTGCCGCATCGCTTTGTGCTACATTTAAGGCTGACAGGAAAAGTGGCGGCCTGAGATTGGCAGATTGAAACGGAGGTTAAGCGCATTATGAGAGTTTGCAATTCCCCGCGTCCGCGTGCCTGGATGTGGGTGTATGTCTGGATGATTGCACTGGCCTTATGGCAGCTGGCGCCGGCGAATCCGGTTTATGCGCATGCCTCGCTTCTGAAGGCGACGCCGGAAGCAAATAGTGAGCTGGAGCAGTCTCCGGCCGCGGTAACGCTGACCTTTAATGAACCGCTGGAGGAAGGACTTTATTACTTGCGGGTGTACGACCGCAACAAACGAAAGGTGACCGAGCAGGCGGCTACGTTAAACAAGGCGCGAACGATACTTGAGCTGCAGCTGCCGGTATTGGAGCGCGGGACTTATCTGGCGACCTATCATGTGATTTCGGCGGACGGGCATCCGATTAAGGGCAGCTACTTGTTTGCGGTCGGGCAAACGCTGGATGCGCCTTCCACGGCCAGCACCAATGAGTCGATGGAGCATATGCACCGTCATGGCAGCGAATTGGGCGGCTTCGGTACAAAGGATGTGCTGCAATTCGCGGCGAGGATTGCTTTCTACCTTGCGATGCTTGCCTTGACGGGATGGGTGCTGTGGCAGCGCTGGTTCGGTCTGGCCCAGCCGGAAGCGACACGGGCGTGGATCGGCAAGGGTACTGCCGTTTTGCAGCAGGCGTATACGGTTGTATATATTTTGTTCATGGGCGCGCATATCGGGGATTTGCTCGGGGACGGGGGCGCGGACGGGCTGGTCAGTCTGTTTACGAAAACGACGGTCGGACCTGCGTGGCTGGCCGGGCTTGTGCTGGCGTTGGCCTCTTTCGGCTGTTTGCAGCGTGGACCATGGCTGACGTACGGTTGGGTAGGGGCTGTGTGGCTGAGCAAAAGCCTGCTCGGGCATGCTGCTGCCTTCGAGCCGAAAAGCCAGACGCTGCTGCTTGACTGGCTGCATCTCGGAGCGTCCGCTGTCTGGGTCGGCGGTCTGGTGATGCTGCTGGCGCTGTGGCGGAAGCAGCGGGAGGCGGCTCGCGTGCTGCTGCCTGCCTTCTCGATCGCGGCGCTGCTGTCGATCGTGCTGCTGGCCGTAACGGGAACGTTGTCTACGCTGATTTTTTTGCCGAACCTCTCCTATGTGCTGGAGACGGCCTGGGGCCGCTGGCTGCTGGCCAAAGCGGGTCTCACGCTGCTGGTTGTAGCAACAGCGGCGGTGATCCGCGCTGTGATCAGACGCAAGCGTGAAGGGGCGTTCGGAGCGCTGCTGCGCGTGGATGCCGGGCTGATGGCCTGTATCGTCGTTATTGTTGGCATTTTTACTTATTTGACGCCGCTGCCTGCGAACACACCGCTGCAGTGGCATGTAATGGGACAAAAGATCCATATGACGACGCAAATTACGCCCAACGAGCCGGGTGTCAACCGCTTTACGGTCAAGGTATGGCTGCTGGAGCAGCTGGGCCCTCCGAAGCAGGTGATCTTGAAGCTGCAATCTCCGGATACGCCTGACATCGCGCCGTTTGAGGTGCCGGTGACGCCGGTCGAGGATACAAGCGTGGATGAGGATTACGGGATGAAACGGTATACGTACAAGGCGGAAGGGCCCTATTTGCCTTATGCCGGCACGTGGAAGGTCGAGGTCCGGGTGATGGACAGCAAGGATGATGAGACGGTGTACGAGCGTGAAATTCGGCTTTTTTAGCAGAGGAACGCATTCTGAAACGTTATTCGACATAATTCTGCTGAAATGAATGGATGTTGACGGAGAAATAGGACTTTACGACCAAATTTTGCTTGTCGATTTGGGTCAGTCCCTTTACAATGGAGTTACATCTTTTATAGAGGAAGCAGAGGATCGAAATGAAAACACCGCATGATGCTCCAGAGCCTTACAGGCGGCAGTGGGATGAAAAAGCAGGCTTCCGTGTTCGTTATGGATTAATTTTACGCCTGTGGTGCGTAATGGCCGGAGCTGCCTTGGTCCTGCTATCCATTAAAGAAATGATCGGCTGGTCTAACGATATATTGGATTATGTGAAGGCGCTAAGCCTGAGCTTGATCGTGGCCCCCGCGTTGCTGTGGGGGTTCAAGCATCAGCTTGCGTTTCGGCCTGTGCGGATTTTGCTCGTCGTGGCCGTATTGTTTGTCGGGGTGGAAGGGATTGACGCCGCCGCCAGATTTTTTTATACGGGTCAGCTGAGCTGGTTTACCGATGTTATAGAAACGTTTATGCTGCTTTTGTTCACAGGTCCGCTGCTGCTGCTGGAGGCTGCCGATATTCGTCAGCGCAACCTGACGGTGCGTCAATTGACGTATCTCGCTTACCATGATCCGCTAACCGGACTTCCGAACCGTCAAATGTTCCAGCAGACGCTTTGCATGTCGATTGAGCATGTGAAACACGCGCAGGGCAAGCTGGCGGTGATGCTGATTGACCTTGACCGCTTCAAAAATGTCAATGAGACGTTCGGGCATACGTTCGGCGATCAGTTGTTAAATGAAGCGGCCCAGCGGCTGCAGCAGGGGCTGCGGGCCGGGGATGTCGTGGCCAGGCAAGGGGGCGATGAATTCACCCTGTTGATCAAGGATACGGCGCAGACAAGCGACGCCGAGAAGGTGGCGCAAAAAATTATGCGCTTGCTCAGCCAGCCGTTTTCAATGGAGGGCCATGTGCTCCGCGTCGGCTGCAGCATCGGGATTGCGATGTACCCGAATGACGGCGAGGATTCGGTGTCGCTGATGAAAAATGCCGATACGGCGTTGTACCGGGCGAAGGATCGCGGGAAAAACGGCTATCAATTTTTCCAATCGGAAATGAATGATACGGTCATCCAGAAGCTTATTATGGAGGAGTGGCTGAATCAAGCGCTGGAGCACGAGGAATTTGTGCTGCACTACCAACCGCAGGTTGATATTTTCACCAGTCGGATGAATGGGATGGAGGCGCTGATTCGCTGGAATCATCCGCGCCAGGGCTATATTTCACCGGGCGAATTTATCCCGCTGGCTGAAGAAACGGGCTTGATCATTCCGATTGGCGAGTGGGTGCTGCGGATGGCCTGTAAGCAAAATAAGGTATGGCAGCTGGCCGGGTTCCCGCCGGTTAAAATGGCCGTCAACATTTCACCGATTCAGTTCCACCAGCAGGATTTCGTCCAGGTTGTGCTTAAAGCGCTGCAGGATAGCGGGCTGGAGCCGCAATATTTGGAGCTGGAAATTACAGAGGGCATCGCGATGGTCCATGTCGATCAAGTGATTCAGAAGCTGCAAACGCTGCGTGATCTCGGCGTACATATTTCGATGGATGATTTCGGCACAGGCTACTCTTCGCTCAGCTATCTGAAGAAGTTTCCGATTAATAAGCTGAAAATCGCCCAGCAGTTCGTGCGCGACATTACCGTTGATCCTGATGACGCGGCGATTGTGCAGGCCATTATGGCGATGGCGCATAGCCTCAAGCTGAATGTGATCGCGGAAGGCGTGGAGACAGAGGAGCAGCTGTCTTTTCTGCTGGATGTGAAGTGCCGTGAAATTCAAGGCTACATTTATTCCAAGCCGATTCCGGCGCGGGAGTTCACAAGCTTGCTGCAAAGCTTGTCGGCGTAGCCGGATAAAAAGGAAGCCTGCCGGCGCCACGATTGAGGTGGTGTCGGCAGGCTTTTTGGCGCGCAAGTTGGTACGGGCACTTTAGGGGAGTTTGCGCAGCTGACAGATGTCAGGCTGCGCGTGCATGGCTGGCCGGATACGGCTCAGCGGCCAGCTCCGTAAGGGAGGCGGCCGCTGAGCCGTGCCGTCGGATTTGTCGGACGGCACGCTCAGCCTTGCGGCAGAATCTGGCCGGACACGAGTAGAGCACCCAGTGCCGCCGGATTGTCGGACAGCAGGCTCAGCCTTGCTCAGCCTGCTGCCACGCTTGTGGATGACCGTCGCCGACATAGGCGACGGCGGCAGCATTTGCCTTGACCTGCTCCGGGCTCTTGCAGCCGGGGATGACCGTCGTTACAGCCGGATGCTTGAGGCACCAGGCAAGCGCCCATGCGGACATGTCCATGCCTTCCGGCACCTCATGCGTGCGAATGCGCTCCACTTCCTCCAGCTTCAGCCTTGTTTGCTCGGCTTCGTGACGATGGCGGACGTCGTTGTCGGGGAAAACCGCCCCTGGCTTGTATTTGCCGCTCAAGTAGCCGCTAGCCAGCGGCACGCGCGCGAGGACGCCGAGCTGCTGCTGCTCGCAGGACGGGAAAACCCGCGTTTCCGGAATGCGATCCAGCCGGTTATACACAACCTGAATCACCTGAGAGCCGACCCGGGAAGATGCCTCGACCTGGTGCAAATTATCGTTGCTGCCGATGGACGTGCCGAGATGGCGAATTTTGCCGGCCTGCACCTGCTTGTCCAGCATCGTCCACAACTCGTCCTGGTCAAAGTCTTTATCCGTTCCAGAATGGAATTGGTAGATGTCGATATAATCGGTACGCAGCGCCTGGAGCGACGCCTCCAACTGGGCGAGCACCTGCTGGGCGGACCACTCCTGTGTTCGGGTGAAATTTTCATGGAAATGATGGCCGAACTTCGTCGCCACAATCCAGTCCTCGCGGCGATTGCGGGCAAGGTAGCCGCCGATCAGCGATTCGGACGTATGATCGCCATAGCATTCAGCCGTATCAATCAAATTAATGCCGCTCTCGCGAGCCTGATCAAGTATAGCGTCTGTTTCCGCTTGTGTATAAGCTTTGCCCCATTCCCCGCCGAGCTGCCATGTTCCGACACCAATGACGGATACTTTCAGATTTGTTGATCCCAGCTTTCTGTATTTCATGGCGGATGCGCCTCCTTGGTCATAGATTCAATTCTAATTGTAGTGGATGGAGCAGGCGGCTTCAAATGAAGTTTGGTGAAGTTTGGGCAAACGGCAAAGGAGTGAACAGCCGCCGGTCAGCCTGCCGCCGGACGTGCGGGCGCCGTTGGACGAAAAATCATGCAGGATCGGGAGCCAGAAGTACAGGTCCGAGCTATTCCGAGCAGACCGCCGCTGGACAGCCGCTGCAAAAATTCGCCGTCCGGCATATCCTGGAAATGTGGCCGTATTGTTGGACGAGGTAATCCGCAGGGATACGCCGGTCGTCAGCAAGCTGGAGCAGCTGGCGGCAAAAAGGGAAGGAAAGGGGGAACAGAGATGACGGCAGCGGAGTTTATAGCAAAGCTGGCTCCTCTTGCTCAGGCACAGCAGCGCCGGACAAGTGTCCTGGCGTCGATTATCATCGCGCAGGGGGCGCTGGAGAGCGCTTGGGGCCGCAGCGTCCCCGGCAATAATTTGTTTGGCATTAAAGGGACCGGGCAGGAGCTGACAACGCGGGAATATGTAAACGGCAAGTATGTGTCCGTCGTGGCTGGCTTTCGCGCGTACCCGGATTGGGAGGGATCGGTCACTGACCACAGCAACTTTCTTGTTCAGAACACTCGGTATGCTCGCGCTGGCTTTTTTATCGCATGTGCCGCACTGGATTACAAGGCGGCGGCCAGGGCGCTGCAGCAGGCGGGATATGCAACCGATCCTGGCTACGCGAATAAGCTGATTGCCTTGATTGAAGGCTACGGGCTGCAGCAATACGATCAATCGGGGGGAGGAGACGAGATGCCCAAACTGGATCAAGGCGTCGCGCAGACGATCATTAACACCTACCTCAAGCCGTCGTGGGCGTTAGCTGACGAGCAGGAAAAGACGGCGGCCACCAAGGAAGCAGCGACCGCCTGGAGAACGCAGAAAAATTATTACAAGTGGCTGGCCGACCAGCTTCGGGATGCGTCCGGCTTGCCGCGAGAGTAGTTGCGGGCAAGCGGAAACCGCCATGGCAGCTCGCCGCAACTCCGGCATGAAAGCGGCTCTTTCACAGAAACCATCGTTCGGGAACCTGTGCTTGTCGGACAAAAGGCCGCTCCCGGGTACTCCGGCAGCGGCTCTCTGTCTAAGAGTTCACCTTGATCTCTACATTCAGTTCAACCGGGATTACCCCGTCATCCGCTATAAAGGTGACCGTATAAGGCTCCTCGCGAGCAGCATCGGCGGCAGGCGTCCAGGAAAACCTGCAGGCTTGACCCGGAACAAAGGAAGAAGGATTAAACTGAGCTCCCTCTGGAAGCTTGTCCGTTTTTAAGGTCATTGGACGAGCAATCCCCGGAACGACGACATCCTTGACAGCCACGGATTCATTATAAATCTTGCCGTCGGTTTCACGGCTGGACGCTTCAAATGCAGGCTGTCTGGCTATAACTTCAAAGGTCAGCGTTTCACCTGCTTTGATGCCCTGTGGCGGAACTTGTACGAAAAATGGCCGAAACACGGTTTGCGGCAGAGGATACTCCATTGTCGCCCGGCTGAAGACATATCCGTTTTCAGGAATAGCGACGGTTTCATACGGGTACAAGCTGTCTTTTGGCGTCCCCGGCGCCGGTGCGTGGATCGCAACTTGTTTGACTGCTAGCTGGCTGTCAATCTCCACATGTTCGACAGCAGTTGGATGGTAAGGATAGTCCGGCACATATTCCAGTCCGGCCGGTCGTTTAAAGGCATGTTGGACACAGACAAGATGTTCCCGGTTTTCGGCATGGTCGGCACGGATTTTCTTGATTGAACCATGTACGACATCGTCGAGTACGATGGGATATCGGGTGTCTTCTTCAATAAAACGCAGGTCAAGATGACTCAGGTGAAGGTTCTCGACATGTCTTGCATACAGTCCATAAGCCGGGAGAATTCCCCAGTTGCTGGGCTCGGGATACACCTCCGGAAGCTCAGGTACGTTAAACGGCGAATCCTTCCATACGCCTGCTTCATGCTCCCATTCCACCCGAGGCAATAAGCCCTCATTTTTCAAGAAAAAGGTATTCACCAGCCAAGGCAGAGATTGGATGCTGCGCTGCTGCTTGCCGTTCTGTGTATACTCCCAGTTCGTATTCAACTGGCGCTGCTCGACGGCATGCTCCAGACTCAAGCCTCCGCGGTATTCCACCTTGACGTTCTCGATGGAGACATTTTTTATTCGGCTGCCTTCAAGCCCCATCAGTTCGATTGGATAACGAGGATCAACATTTGTAGCTGTAATATTCCGGATCACAATATCATGAACATACGCAATATGGTCGCTGCCAACGGCATTTGCATAAAGGAGAAGCTCGCTTTCCTTCAGTTCCTTGTCATAGTCCGGCACATATTTCATCGAAGAAGCGTCGTATTGCAGGGCAAAGAATCTGCCGTTTTCTTCATGATAGTTGGCGGGATTCAATCTGCATGGCTGCTCGAGGTCTACAATGTCCAAATAGGAATGACCGTCCACCGACACCTTGCGGGTTCTGTTATAGGAAGGCAGATAACGCTTCGCCGGATAGGACTGATACGGTTCCTTGCCCGGAAGGACCCAGTGTGTTTGATCCAGGCGTACATTAGGGGCGGCATCCTGGTCCGGTAAAAGGTTTTCCTCGGTGGAAGTTCCCGTTACCGGGAACCGCCCGCGGTCGCCTACTTTGATGAAAATCGGCGAGCTGCTGATATCGTCCAAGGTGGAGTCTTCGAACAGGATATTGCTCAGGTCCGCTCCGTCCACAGCCTCCAGGGCAAAGCCTCTGGAACGTTTAAATTGTACGCGACGAACCGTAACCCGATCATAGCCGCAGGTCGATTCCGTGCCAAGCTTGACGCGGGCAGTCGGGCCGCAGCGATCTGTTGCGATCAGCTTGTCTGTGGTAAATTTCCCGCTATAAACCGAACCCATGTCATAGCCGCAAACCAGGCAATCTTCAATCAGCACATTGGCTAACGGCATGAACTTGCCGCCGCCATACGAAGCTTTCAACACGATGGCATCATCCGTCAATGAGTTGAAGGTGGAATGAAGAATCGTTACATTTTCGCAGCAGTCCACATCAAAGGCATCCCGGTTCGTATCCACCAGAATTCGATTGACGAACATATTTTTCACACAAGTCGTAATGATTGCGAAATGGCCGCCCGCCACAATGGAAAAGTCGCACAACGCTACATTTTCACAGCGCACTAGGGCAATCGCCTTGTTCCCGAACCATTCCCCGCGATGACCGGCCTCGTTGCGCCGAATCGGGTCAAAGGGGTCTCCCCCCATCAGGACATGCTCCAATTCTCCCTTATCATTCAAAAAACTGCCGTCGAGCAGGCCGGGGCCATAGATCATAACATCATGAATATCCGCGCCGTAAATCAGACTGTTGGCAAAATAAGTATGACCGTGATCCTGCAGCCCCACATAAAGATTCACTTCAGGCTCTTCATAATTACCGCCTTCACCGACTTGAAGCTCATAAGAATTGTTTATATCTGTTTTTGCGGCATGAAGGGTGCTGCCTTCACTCAGGTATAGATTGACGCCGCTCGTCAGGCGAATCGTATACACTCTGAAATCACCCTCAGGGATCACGACAGTGCCGCCTCCAGCAGCAGCAGTTTGAATAGCGGCATGAATGGCCTTCGTATTGTCAACAGGGGATTTCTCCGTGCCTGCTCCAAAATCCCGAATATCGAATTTCCGCTCTTCCTTTAATAAATAATCACCGTTAAAAGGGCAGCCTGTAGCCTCAGATACATGAAACATAATTTCCTCCTGATTTATCTACGGAATAGGATTTGCTAGACATTGGGGTTCTTTATAATTGTAGACGTTATTCTCCATTTCGCAAGTCCAGCAAGTCGCTCAAGGAGCGGGGGCATCCTTCATGAAGTCTAGACTTCGTATTAATTTTTCCCACCCGGCATTTCTAAGGCAATAATGATATCGGACAAATAGTTCCGGACAAAAAGAAAAACCCTTGCGCCGCAAGGGTTCAGAGGATTCTTTCATTGTTAAGCGGGTGAAGGGAATCGAACCCTCGCCTCAAGCTTGGGAAGCTGGCATTCTACCATTGAACTACACCCGCACGAAAACACGAAAAGAAGTAACGTAAATGTACCATAATTCCTGTGCTAAATCAATGGGAATACGGCGGTGACGATCACCGAGGCAGGGCGTCGCGAGTACACACGTCCTGCCTGGGAAACGTTAGATCAGCCCTAGCTCCTCCTTCACCGCTTTGGTTAATTTACGACGGACAAGCTGGTAAGACTCTTCCAGCATATCGAGCACAAGCTGTTCGGATAACGTTCCGTTCAGCACCACCGTGTTCCAGTGCTTTTTGTTCAGGTGATAGCCGGGCAGCACGGTGCCGGGGTACGTTTCACGGGTCAGCCAGATGGTATCGGGATCAGCCTTGAGGCTGATGCTGGGCAGCCCGTCTGTGGAGCCAAGCAGTGCGAACATTTTGTTGCCTACAAACAGCACCGGGAGGTTGGGATCAAACGGGTAACGCAGCTGCGTGCCTGGCTTGGCCAGAGCGTGGACGGTGAGCGCTTCATGATTCATGGCAACGAACTCCTTCGTTCAGCGGGTTTACTTCTGCGTTTCTATTATAGGCTTTTCCGGTCGGACAAATAAATAGGAGAAAGAAAACGGACCGCCGATGACTCCCCCTGGCTGATGACCGCTGACGACAGAAACGGTGGACAGCGCTGAAACTAACATGCTATCATTAAGTTTGATTGTTACACGCTTGGATATAATCAAAGTCTCGCTCATATAACGTGTATAGGTTCAACAAACAGGTGCCGGAACGGGAGAGCAGCTCGCCTCCGGCTTAAAAGGGAAGCCGGTGCAAGTCCGGCGCGGTCCCGCCACTGTAAGCGACGAGCCATTCTCTGCATGATGCCACTGTCTACGGATGGGAAGGCTGGGAGATCGGCGATGACGCGCGAGTCAGGAGACCTGCCTGTTTACAAAACGCCGCCGCAGGGTACTGCGCGTCTGGCGTGCAGTCACCGGTAACCTACGAGGATAGGGAGGGTGTACGCCGAACGGGTTCCGACCTGATGGCAGCGGAGGCCGCGGGTGTCGCAAGACATTCTGCGGGCCGCCAGTCTTTCATCGGCGAATCTCCCTTTGTCGTCCAGCGTCCTTCTCTAGTGTGGAGGGCGCTTTTTTGCGTTTGCATCGGGCTTCGACGGAGTGGCTGCATGTACGGGGAAGCCGGCCGGGCCGCTAGGTGGGACGGAAGTTACATGACATCATACGCAAAGGGAGGAAGCACGGATGAGAGGAAAATTATTGGTGGTCGGATTCGGGCCAGGCAGCTTCGAGCATATGACGCAGGCTGCCAAGGATGCGATTCAGGAAAGCGACGTTATTATTGGTTATAACACGTATGTGGATTTGATTCGCGGGCTGCTGAACGGTCAGCAGATCGTGCGCACGGGCATGACGGAGGAGGTCAGCCGGGCGCAGGAGGCGGTGCGTCAGGCGGAGGCCGGCTTGACGGTTGCGGTCATTTCCAGCGGAGACGCCGGGGTGTACGGTATGGCCGGGTTGATCTACGAGGTGCTGATGGAGCGCGGGTGGCGGCGTGAAACGGGCGTGGCGGTGGAAGTTATACCGGGCATTTCGGCGATCAACTCGACGGCTTCGCTGCTCGGCGCGCCGATTATGCACGATGCTTGTACGATCAGCTTGAGCGATCATCTGACTCCTTGGGAGCTGATCATCAAGCGGGTCGAGGCAGCGGCGGCGGCGGACTTCGTCGTGGCGCTGTACAACCCGCGCAGCGGACGGCGGACTCGCCAAATTGTCGAGACGCAAAAGATGCTGCTGCGCTACCGTTCGGCCGATACGCCGGTCGGCATTGTCAAAAGCGCGTACAGGGACCGTGAGGAAGTGGTGGTGACGACGCTAGGTAACATGCTGGAGCATGATATCGGCATGCTGACGACGGTTATCATTGGCAACTCAGCGACAACGGTTTATGACGGCCTGATCATTACGCCGCGCGGCTATCAGCGCAAATATACGCTTGGCGAAGGCGCGCAGCCGCTAAAGCCGCATGAGCGTCTGCGTCCCGAGGCGGAGCCGTGGTCGCTGGAGGGACGTCAAGCGTCAACTGAGCAGGCGGATTTGAGCGGACAGGGAGCCGGAACGTCGGCGGCGAATGTAAAAGACGCCGATGCAGCCGTTGAGCACGGATTTTCAGGCTGGAAGACAAGCGAGGGCTCTCCGGCTGCAGGCGGCGGTTCGCCGCTAGCCGTGAGCACACAGCCGTCGAGCGCGGCGTCGCCGCTGGCATCTGAGACGGCATCCGCAGCTGCTGTGGCGGTGGCTGAGCCTGCGCCAGCGTCGCCATCTCCGCTGGAATTGGCGCTGGAGGCGCTGTGGCTGGTAGACTCTCATCGCGGGACGTCTGCAGGAGCTTTGAATCTGACCGAAACGGGCGCGGCTGTTGAACCGAAGCCAAGCGCCGCACCATGGCTGCAGCAGGCGGGGGTGTTCCGCCGCCAGCAAATTTTGGAATTTGCCGTCAGTCCGGGATTGGCGGAGAAAAAGCTGACCAGCAAGCAGCTGACGCTGCTCGCTGAAATCGTCGGTGAGGACGGCAGCATCGAATATACGCCGCATCATCAATGGCTGGTGCGGATCGTGACCGATGAGCCGGACGAAGCGGTGAGCCGTCTGCGTGCCGCCGGATTGCTGCTTGCTCCGATCGGCGATGTGACGCAAATCAAGGCTTGCGACTTTTGCAATATGGATAAGGCGGATTCGGTTCCTCATCTGGAGGAGCTGCAGAGCCGGATCGGCGGGATGAAGGTCGCGAAGGAGCTGCGGATCGGCTTTAACGGCTGCGGCATGGCTTGCTACGGGGCTGTGAAGGAAGATATCGGCATTGTGTACCGCCGGGAGAAGTTTGATCTGTTTCTGGGCGGTAAAACCGTGGGTAGAAACGCGCATGCTGGCATTCCGGTCGCTGAGGGCGTCGAGCCGGAGCAGCTGCTGGATACGGTGGAGCGCATCGTTCGCCGATATGCCGATGAAGGGCATCCGAACGAGCGGTTCCATAAATATTTCAACCGGGTCAAGGAGCTGGAAGGATACCGCTTCCGTGAAGTACCGGTGTTCAAAATCGAAAACGCCGTCTGCGGCGATTAAGTAGGGAGAACGAAACATGGATGCTTTGTTGTTTGTCGGTCACGGGAGCCGTGATCCCGAAGGGAATGATGAAATCCGCGAGTTTGTACGCGCGGTGGAGCAGGGGCTTGACGTGCCGATCGTCGAGACCTGCTTCCTGGAGTTTGAGCGTCCGACGATGCGCGACGGGTTTGCCGCCTGTGCCAAGCGGGGCGCTACTCGCGTAGGAGTTGTGCCGATCACGCTGCTTGCTGCAGGACATGCGAAGCTGCACATTCCGGCAGCCATCGACGAGGCAAAGGCTGCGTATCCGGACATTCAGTTCCATTATGGCCGGCCGATTGGCGTTCATGACCTGTCGCTGGATATTTTGCAGTCGCGTCTGGCCGAAGCGGGCGTTGACGGACTTGCAGATTCGCCGGATACGGCGCTGCTGCTGATTGGACGGGGCAGCAGCGATGCGGACGCGAATAGCGATTTGTTTAAAATTTCGCGGCTGCTCTGGGAACGTCTTCAGGTGAAATGGGTCGAAACGGCGTTCATCGGCGTGACGTCGCCTCGCGCTGATGAAGGCGTGGAGCGCTGTGTCCGGCTTGGCGCGAAAAAGATCGTGCTGCTGCCGTATTTCCTCTTTACGGGCGTACTGATCAAGCGGCTGGAGCAGCTGAAGGAGACGTTCGCCGCTGAGTATCCGGAGCTGGAGCTGGTGTTGGCCGATTATTTCGGCTTCCATCCGAAGCTGCAGGATATTTTGCGCGAGCGCGCGTTGGAGGCGCTTCAGGGTGAGGTCAAGATGAACTGTGATATGTGCCAGTTCCGTCTGGAGGCCATGAAGCACCATCATCATCACCATGACCACGATCACGATCATGATCACGATCACGATCATGGACACGACCATGGGCACGACCACGGGCACGACCACGGACATGATCATCATCATGGACACGACCATGGGCACGACCACGGGCATGATCACCATCACGGACACGACCATGCGCACGATCACCACCACGAGCAGACGGGCGCTGCCTCAAGCAGCAAGGCTGAGGAAGCGGAGGCGTGTCCGGCATCGGCGGGCGGCGAGGCGGCTGCAGCGAAAGAGGTGCGTTCATGATTTTGGTGTTGGCTGGAACAAGCGATGCGCGGGAATTGGCGATCCAGATCAGCAAGGCCGGCTTCGACCTGCTGACGACGGTTGTGACGGATTCAGCAGCCAAAAGCTTGTCCGAGGTTGGGCTGTCGGTTCAGGTCGGCCGGCTGCCTGAGCCTGCGCTGATTGCGCTGATTCAGGAGCGGGGCATACAAGCTGTCGTCGATGCGACGCATCCGTTTGCCGAGGAAGCCTCGCGTAATGCGATGGCGGCAGCCAAGGCGGCCGGCGTTCCCTATATCCGCTACGAGCGGGAGCATGGCAGCTATGCGGCGCATCCGAAGCTGACCTTCGTGGACGATTACGAGCAGGCGGCTGATCTTGCGGCGGAGAAGCGCGGCGTCGTGTTTCTGGCAACGGGCAGCAAGACGCTGCAAGTATTTGCGGACAAGCTGCTTGGCTTGCCGGATACGACGCTGGTAGCGCGGATGCTGCCCCGCAAGGATAATATGGAGAAATGCGAGCAGCTTGGCGTCGAGCAGAAATATATTGTGGCGATGCAAGGGCCGTTTTCGAAGGAAATGAATCAGGCGTTTTATCGTCATTACGGCGTTACCGTGCTGATTACGAAGGAAAGCGGACAAGTTGGCGCGGTTGAGGAGAAGCTTTCGGCGGCGCTTGAGCTTGGGATCGAGACGATCGTGATCGGGCGGCCGCAATTGGATTACGGACTTGTATTTACAGATTATGCCGGCGTGATCGCCGAGCTTGTGACGACGTTGCAGGAGGTGCGTGGCTAATGGATTTTCAGACCGATTTCAAGCCGTTGACGGTGCAGCCTCAGGAAATTGAGGAAAAAAGCTTCGATATGATTACCGAGGAATTCGGGCCGCATGATTACCCGGAGGAGCAGTATAAGGTCGTGCAGCGCGTTATTCATGCATCGGCTGACTTTGAGCTGGGCCGCAGTCTGGTGTTTCACCCGGATGCGGTGCGCGCCGGGATCGAAGCGATCCGCCAGGGGCGACCGGTCATTGCGGACGTGCAGATGGTGCAGGTCGGCATCAGCAAGCCGCGTCTGGAGAAGTTCGGCGGCGATGTGCGGGTTTATATTTCCGATCCGGATGTCATGCAAGAAGCAAAGCGGCTGAATACGACACGCGCCATTATCGCTACCCGTAAGGCGGCCCGTGAAGCCGAAGGAGCCATCTACGCGATCGGCAATGCGCCGACAGCGCTGCTGGAGCTGATCCGGATGGTGAAGGCGGGCGAAGCGCGTCCCGGTCTGATCATCGGCGTGCCGGTCGGATTTGTTTCCGCTGCGGAATCGAAGGAAGAGCTGCTGAAGCTTGATGTGCCCTTTATTACAAATATCGGCCGTAAGGGCGGAAGTCCGGTTGCGGTAGCTACCGTAAACGCGCTGTCGCTGCTGGCTGAAAAGCTGGGGTAATCGCTATGGCGCAGGCTGCTGGAGATAACGGAGAAGCGAAGCCGCTGCGTTACGGCTATACGACGGGAGCCTGCGCGACGGCCGCCGCCCGGGCGGCGTTGGAGGCGCTGATCTTGCAGGAAGCGGTGGGCGAAGCGACGATTCGTCTGCCGGTCGGCCGGGATGCGACCTTCGAAATTGTTCACTGCACGTACGAGGCGGACCGGGCGAGCGCCGAAATTATTAAGGACGGGGGCGACGACCCGGATGCGACCCACGGCGCGCGGATTATTAGCGAGGTGCGCTGGACGGAGCAGCCGGGCGTTGACATTGACGGCGGCGTCGGTGTCGGCCGGGTGACGAAGCCCGGCTTGCCTGTGGATGTAGGGCAGGCTGCGATCAATCCGGTGCCGCGCAAAATGATTCGTGAAGCGGTGCAGGAGGTGCTGAACCGTTTCGAACTGCTGCACCGCGGGGTACGGGTTGTCGTTTCCGTGCCGGACGGCGAGGAAATTGCGAAGAAGACGCTGAACGGCCGATTGGGCATCCTTGGGGGCATTTCCATTTTGGGCACGCGGGGCATCGTGGTGCCTTTTTCCACGGCGGCCTACAAGGCCAGTGTGGCCCAGGCGATTCGAGTCGCAGTTAAAGGCGACGTTCGCCATATCGTGCTTTCGACGGGCGGGCGAACGGAAAAATACGGCATGGAGCTTTATCCGGAATTGCCGGAGGAAGCGTTTGTGGAAATGGGCGATTTCGTCGGCTTCGCTGTGCAGCAATGCGTACGCCAAGGCATCAGCCGCATTACGCTGGTCGGGATGATGGGCAAGTTTTCCAAAGTGGCCCAGGGTGTGATGATGGTGCATTCGAAAAGTGCGCCTGTCGATTTCGGGTTTCTCGCTCGCCTGGCAGAGGAAGCCGGAGCGGCCGAAGAGACGCTGGCGGATATTCGCGGGGCGAATACGGCGGCGCAGGTCGGCGATCTGATGCAGTCGCAGGGCAACCGCGCATTTTTCGAACGAATGGGCGCCTATTGCTGCCAGGAGCTGTTGAAGGCTGCCGGCCAAGGAGCAGCGCTGCGGGCTGTGGATGAAGCGGGAGCTGCCGCAGGGCTTGGCGAGGCAGCGGCGGAAGCCGAGCGGGCGAAAGCAGGAGCGTCCGGCGATGAGGCGCAGCCGACCGTGTCCGCGCAAGCAGCAAGCGAGCTAACCCAGGCGGTTCAAGTGGAGACGGTTATTATTTCAATGAAAGCGGAGCTGCTCGGACGATCCGTCTGGACAGGAGCGGCTGACAGGAAGGGGAATGACGGGCGATGAGCCATCCTATCACGGTGATCGGTATCGGCGATGACGGCAAGGCGGGCTTGCCGGCCGCTTATCTGGAAAAAATCGAGCGTTGCGGATTGTTGGTTGGAGGCGAGCGCCAGCTCGCTTTTTTTGAGGACAGCGCAGCAGAGAAGGCGGTGATTCGCGGCAGCCTCGCCGAGCTGGTCGGCAAATTGACGCAGGAGTCGCGGGAAACGGTGGTGCTGGCTTCGGGCGATCCGCTCTTTTACGGCATCGGCGGTTATTTGGCGGGCAAGCTGCAGGGACGGGTCACCGTCTATCCGGCGGTTAGCTCGCTGCAGCTTGCCTTTGCCCGGATCGGGGACAGCTGGCAGGATGCGACGATTGTCAGCCTGCACGGCCGTCCGATCAAAGGGCTGGCGCAGCGGATCGACGGCAAACGCAAGGTGGCGCTGTTGACCGATGAGATCAATCATCCGGCTGCGATTGCGCGTTACGTTGTGGAGTATGGCATGAACGAATATGAGGCATTTGTCGGCGAGCATCTGGGCGGCGAGCAGGAGCGCACAGGCTGGTACAGCCTGCAGCAGCTGGCGGAGCAGGACGCCGGCAGCTTTGCGCCGCTTAATGTCGTGGTGCTGCGGATGCGGCGCGAGGCGGACAAGCCTGCGGTCTGGCCGTTTGGCATCGACGATGCGGAGTTTGCCCAGCGCAAGCCGGACAAGGGGCTGATTACGAAGCGCGAGGTACGCGTGCTGAGCCTGGCTGCGCTTGGATTGAAGCCGGACAGCATTGTCTGGGACATCGGCACCTGCACTGGCTCGGTTGCGATCGAGGCGGCCCGGATTTGCCGGGAGGGCGCGGTGTACGCGATGGAAAAAAACGAGGGCGATTTGGCGAACGCCGTCGCCAACGCGCGCAAGTTTCGCACCGATCTGACGCTGGTCCATAGCAAAGCGCCGGCAGGGCTTGACGCGTTCCCTGACCCGGACGCTGTCTTTATCGGCGGCAGCGGCGGCGAGCTGCGCGAGCTGCTGGCGTTATGCTGCGCCCGGCTGCGCGAGGGCGGGAGCATCGTGCTGAATGCGGCGACGATTGAAAATTTGTCGGCGGCTCAGCAGGCCTTTGCCCAAGAGGGCTTCACAACCGATATTACGCTCGCCCAGCTTGCTCGAAGCAAGCCGATTCTGGATATGACCCGGTTTGAGGGGCTGAATCCGGTCTATATTATTGCGGCCCGGCGTATAGCGGTTGAGTCTGGGCAGGAGCCGGAACGAGCGTAACGGAGCATAACAAGCCGCCAATGGCAGCAGTCTGAGCGGGCTTAGCTCATCGTGGGTCTGCAGGCGGTCTTAACGACGAAGGACGAAAGGAAGCAAACGCATGACAAAGCTGGGCATTTTATATGGACTGGGTGTAGGACCGGGCGATCCGGAGCTGATTACGGTAAAGGCATTTCGCCTGCTGAAGCAATGTCCTGTCATCGCTTATCCGCGCAAAAAATCCGGAGCCAAAAGCTACGCGCTCGCGATTACCGAGCTGTATGTAGATACGCGTGAAAAAGTGATGCTGGGCCTGACATTTCCGATGACGAAGGATCGCGAGGCGTTGGAGAAGCACTGGAACAAAACGGTTGATACGGTGTGGGAGCATTTGTCGGAGGGGCGCGATGTTGCGTTTGTTACGGAAGGCGACACGATGCTGTACAGCACGTACATTCACCTGATGCGGCTCATGAAGGAGCGTCATCCGGAGGTCGAGGCCGTATCGGTGCCGGGCATTTCGTCGGTGATCGCATCGGCGTCCCGGCTTGGCGTTCCGCTGGCTGACGGCGACGAGCAGGTGGCGATTGTTCCGGCGACGGACGACTATGACGCGATGCGCACAGCGCTGGAGACACATGACGCGGTTGTGTTTATCAAGGTGGCCAAGGTTATTGATTTGATGCTGAGGGTGCTTGGCGATCTCGGATTGACGAATAAGGCTTCGGTACTGACAAAGGTAACGTCGGGCGAGGAGCAGATTTGGCGCGATGTGACGGAACTGGCGGGACGCGAGCTGGAATATTTAACCTTGATGGTGGTGAGAAAATGAAAATTTATATTATCGGAGCAGGACCGGGCGATCCGGATTTGATTACGGTTAAGGGGCTGAAGCTGCTGCAGGCGGCGGATGTCGTGATGTACACGGATTCGCTCGTCAATGCGGAGCTGATTGCCAAGGCGAAGCCGGGGGCGGAGGTCATTCTGAGCGCCGGAATGAGCCTGGAGGAAATGGTTGAGGTGATGGTAGACCGGGTTAAGGCCGGCAAAATGGTGGCGCGCGTGCATACCGGCGATCCGTCGATTTATGGCGCAATTATGGAGCAGGCAGCGCTGCTGAAACGGGAAGGCATCTCCTATGAGGTCATTCCGGGCGTCAGCTCGGTGTTCGCCTCGGCGGCGGCGATTGGTGCAGAGCTGACGATTCCGGAGCTGACGCAGACGGTTATTTTGTCGAGGGTAGAAGGACGTACGCCGATGCCGGACCGGGAGCAGCTGCGTGATCTGGCGGCGCATCACTGTACGCTGGCGCTGTTCCTCAGTGCGACGCTGACGAAAAAGGTCGTGCGCGAGCTGACTGAAGCGGGCTGGCGGCCGGATACGCCGGTGGCCGTTGTGCAGCGGGCCACTTGGCCGGACCAGCTCGTCGTGCGTTCCACGCTGGAGAAGCTGGATGAGGACATGCGGGCGAACGGGATTCGTTCCCACGCGATGATTTTGGCCGGCTGGGCGCTGGACCCGGATATTCATAACCGTGACGAATACCGCTCCAAGCTGTACGACAAGACATTCACGCACGGCTACCGCAAAGGAGTGAAGGAATAATGTCCGGTCACGAAACGGGAGAGCAAGGCGCTGGCGCTGCGATGCCAGACGGCGGAGGGTCGGCAGGCGAAGCGTTTGGCAGCTTGTCAGGCGCGCTGTCCGGCAAGCTCGCGGGCGAACCGTCAACCGGCGGCCAGGCGGGGGAGCACACAGGTCAGGTGAAGTCCGCGGTAGAGGCTGGCCAAACGGGACAAGCGGATCACGTGGACGCTCGGCAAGCTGAGCACGCTGGACCGATCAAGCTGCAGGAAGGCATCGTGCCTGTGGTTCGCCGCAGCGGAGATTATGCGGTTGTTGCGATTACGAAGCATGGCGTCGAGCTGGCCCGACGGCTGCAAACGTCCTTTAGCGGCGTAGCGGATGTGTACTATATGTCCAAATTCGCTCGCGGTGACGAGGAGACGCGCGGCATTCAGCTGTTCGAGGGCAGCGTGAGGCTGTTGTTTCCCGCTTTGTTTCCGGCGTATTCGGGCATTATTTGCATCATCTCGCTGGGCGCCGTTGTCCGGATGATTGCTCCGCTTCTTGTGGACAAAAAGAAGGACCCCGGCATCGTGGTCATTGACGATAAAGGGGAGCATGTCATCAGCGTACTGTCCGGCCATCTCGGCGGAGCCAATGAGCTAACGGGCGAGGTGGCGGCGGCGTTAAACGCCCGCGCAGTCATTACGACAGCCTCCGATGTGCAGAAGACGATTGCGGTCGATCTGTTTGGGCGGCGATTCGGCTGGACATGGGAAAGTGCCGACAAGCTGACCCCGGTCAGCGCTTCGGTAGTCAATGAGGAGCGGGTGGCGGTCGTTCAGGAGTCCGGTGAGCCGAACTGGTGGCTGCATGAGGCGCCAATGCCTGGCTACATTCGGGTGTACGACCGAATTGAAGCGGCGCTGACCGACAAGCCGCAAGGCGCGCTTGTCGTAACCCACCGACTGCTGGAGCCGGAGGAGGAAGCCATTCTCGCCAACGGGGTGCTGTATCGTCCCAAGTCCATCGTGCTTGGCATTGGCTGCAACCGGGGGACGGAAGCAAGCGAAATCGAAGCGGTCATCGCGGACACGTTGGCGGAGCTGCGCTTTTCGATCCGCAGTGTGAAGGCGGTTTGCACGATTGATTTGAAGCAGGATGAAGCGGGGCTAATCGCCGTTTGTGACAGCTATGACTGGCCGCTCGTCTGTTATTCGGCGCAGCAGCTGAACGAGATGTCCATCGACGATCCGTCCGAGACGGTCTATAAATTTACGGGCGCTTACGGAGTCAGCGAGCCGGCGGCCAAACGGTATTCAGGCAATGACCATCTGGCGTTAACGAAGAAAAAAAGCGGCAATGTGACGATCTCCGTCGCCTTGATGACCTATGCTTAACGCGGACGCAGGAGGGGCGGCGGGAATGGAACACGAAGCCAAAATGGAGCATGAGCAGACGGCAAGCTGCCGCAGCCTTGTGATCGCGGGCACAGGCAGCGGCGTCGGCAAGACGACGGTAACCTTGGGACTGATGGCGGCTTTGCGCCGCAAAGGGTTGACGGTGCAGGGCTTTAAATGCGGACCGGACTATATCGACCCGACGTATCACAAGGCGGTTACCGGTCGGCCTTCCCGCAACCTGGACAGCTGGATGCTCGGGCCTGATGTGGTAAGGGAGATTGTTGAACGAGCGACGGCAGATGCGGATATTGCCATCATTGAAGGCGTGATGGGCTTCTATGACGGCAAGGACCCGAAGTCAAACACGGGCAGCACCGCTGAAATCAGCATGCTGCTTGCCAGTCCGGTGCTGCTGGTCGTCAATTGCCAGAGCATGGCGCGCAGCGCAGCAGCGATTGTGAAGGGCTTCCAGCTTCTTGATCCGCGGGTGCGAATTGCAGCTGTGTTTGCCAATAAGGTCGGCAGCGCGAACCATTACCGAATCGTCAAGGAAGCGATCGAGCAGGAATGCGGTGTCCCGGTGATCGGCTACATGCTGCGCAGCGACGAGCTCGCGGTGCCGGAGCGCCATCTCGGACTTGTGCCGTCAATTGAGCGGGGAGAGCTGGATACCTTCTATGCGGCGCTGGCCGACCGGATGGAGTCGTCGGTTGATCTGGACCTCGTGCTGGAGCTGGCGAGCAGCCGGTCTGAGCGTTCGGAAGAGCAGGAAAACAGCCAGTCGGGGCGTTCGCGTCCGGAGGAGCAGCTAGCGTCTGTCCAATCGCCGGAGCGCTCTGCATCTGCCAAGCCCAAGCTGTTTGCCGAGCCGTCCGTGCGGTTTGCCGTCAAGCTGGCGGTGGCGCGGGACGCGGCCTTTCACTTCTACTATGAAGAAAACCTGGAGCTGCTGCAGCTGTACGGCGCTGAGCTGAGCTTTTTTTCGCCGCTCGCGGGCGAGCCGGTTCCGGCCGCTGCGGACGGCTTATACATTGGCGGCGGCTTCCCGGAGGAGTTTGCTGAGCGGCTTGCCGGTCAAACGGCTGTAGCCGCGTCGATCCGCGAGGCAATCGGCAACGGAATGCCTGCGCTGGCGGAGTGCGGCGGTTATATGTATTTGACCGAGTCGATCGCCGACACGCACGGGCAAAGTTATCCAATGGTCGGCGTATTGCCAGGCCATGTGACGATGCAGAAGAAGCTGGCGGCGCTCGGGCTGCGCGAGGTGACGGGACTGTCCGGCAACTACTTGCTTCCTGTCGGGGAGAAGGCGCGCGGTCATGAGTTTCATTATTCAACCTATCAGCCGGGGGAAGCATCGGGAGGCTTGCCCGCTTATGAAACGCAAGGGATGCGCGGCGTCAAAACGGAAGGCAGCCTGCTGAACCGGCTGGTGGCCGGGTATACGCATCTGCACTTTGCTTCCAATCCTGGCATGGTGGCCCGCTGGCTAGAGCTGTGCCTGTTGTATCAGACCGAGCGAAAGCAGCGAGGCGGCGAGTAGCTTGAGAAACGCTACATAGGCTATTAAGCTGAATAAAAGAATCATGTGCAGCAGGTCGTCCGTGAATATCTTACAGAAGCGGAGCGTGCGCTCTTGCTATCCGAAGATTTATAATCGACCTGAGTGTTCAGAAATCTGAAAGCAACAGCGATTCGGAAGAGGTTTTCACAGGGCGGCCAGGCTGCAAGGTTAGTTTGTACAATATAGCTTAGATGCTTAGAGGAGAACATGAATATGAACATGAACACAACATTCAAGCATCTGCTAGCAGGCATCGTCGCCATCAGTATGCTGCTTCAGGGCGGCATGGCTGCGGCGGCAGGAGCCGATGGCTTGCTCGACCGTCGTATAGAGCATCCGGTCGAGGCTGGGAGTCCGTCCATAGTTTTTGCAGACATTCAGGGACACTGGGCTGAAGCGACGATCAAGCAGGCGGTTGGTGATGGCTATTTTCAAGGATACGAGGATGGAGCCTTCAAGCCTGATGGCTTGATCACACGAGCAGAGCTGGCAAGTCTATTCGTGCGGATAACCAAAAACAAACAGGATGGAAGCAGCGGAAGCTTCACAGATGTACCTGATAGTTATTGGGGTGCGAGTGCCATCCATGCAGCAGTTGGAGCCGGGTTTATTAAGCCGGAGGATGCGCCAGGCAGCAGCTTTAGGCCAAACGAAGCGATGACCAGAGTGGATTTGGCGAAGTGGCTTGCACAGGGGCTGGTACGCAGTGAAGCGAGCTTTGCTACCGCGCTGAAGGAGGTTGAAGGCACCTTATTGCCGTTTACCGAGACGTACAAGGAAGGAATCAGAGCGGAACAGGTACCCTATATTGCGCTTGTGCGAGGAACAGGGCTCATGAAGGGGAACCCCGACGAAAGCTTCGGGCTGAACGCCGCAACAACGCGGGCAGAGGTAGCAGTTATGCTTTATCGGTATGCAACGATCGAGGGGAGCAAGGCGGAGAGCTACAGAGGCTTGAATGAGCTCAGAGAGGTTGGCTTGTACGGTACGAATGCGGTAAGTCTAGGGAATGCAACATGGTCTGTAGACGATCAAGGGGTCGAATTGCCGGTTTATAATATTATGGGGAAAACGTTTATGCTGGATGGAGGGCGCGGCAGTTTTATTTTAAATCGGATGATCGTCATTGATTATACCGAACCGGTAGGCAGCGAGGCGAGAGGCATCTACGGAAGTATGTTCACTGAAGTGATGGGCAATACTTTCGGAAGATTTGTGGAAACGACTGTCACGGCGGCAAGTAAGATGATGCTGCCGAGCGATTACTGGGAAAGCCACAAGCTGTTAGCTGGCGTTGTCATTCTCGGGGACGCTCCGGGGCATTTTGGATACGAAACGTTGCCAAGAAATTTCGGTAGCGACCACGTCTATCGGGATTTCTCTGATTTCTTGCAGGTTGGAAAGCCGCGAACGATATGGACCGGGATTGGGTCCACCTTATACGTGGAGAGGATGACTGCAACTGACGGGTCCGTGGGTACGATATCGCTGAATCGGAAAAAGAAGTAACCTTAGCTGAATGAAGCAGGCTTCAGATACCCTAGCAAGGCTTGTGCGGCCAGCAGTGATCCTCCGTATTCGCATAAAGCTGGACCAGGCCCGCATAGCTATAATTACATGGCTGTGCGGGTTTTATGTTTTTCGGGAAGCGGACAAGACTAGAAGGCAGGAAGGCCAACGTGCCGGAATGATGAATTGATGTGAACAAACGAGTCACGTGGCGGCGGATCATTGCCCATGGTAAACTTGTATGTATGGGCAAGTAGACGAGCCAACCATTTCAGAAGGAGGCTGAGCATCATGTCAAATCCGGATGAAAAAAAATTTCATACCTACCAGGATTGGCTGACCTGGGAAGGCGCCTGGGAATTAATTAACGGTCAAGCTTACAATATGGCCCCCGCCCCGACCACCTTGCATCAATTTCTTGTCGGAGAGCTTCATTTTGCGCTCAGAGCTTTTTTCCAAAATCGAAGCTGTTACGTGTTCGTGGCTCCATTTGATGTTTATTTTAGCGAAAGCGACGATTCCAAGTCCCCTGACCATGTTGTCCAGCCGGATCTTTCTGTTGTATGCGCGAAAGAGCAACTGTCGAAAAAGGGCTGTCACGGGGCGCCGACCCTCATGATTGAAGTGTTGTCGCCATCGACGGCCTTGAAGGATTTTAATGAAAAGTTTAATTTATATCAAAAGTATGGGGTGCCTGAATACTGGATCGTCGATCCCGGCAATCGAACGGTTCATGTGTATGCATGGCAAAATGGCAGCTATCAGATCAGGCATCTGTATACGGAGCAGGAGACGATTCAATCTATTATATTCAAGGAGCTGCAGGTGCCGATGAACAGGCTGTTCAGTCTGGAGTCATCGCCAGATTAGCGGATGAGCTGCCTGAAGGAGGAGCAAAGGATGGCTAATTCGGATGTGTATGCGTTGACCCGGCCGGGCCGATGGAGCGCTTGGATCGCCGGATGGACAACGATTGCGGGAGCAGCGCTCATACAAAGCATTAAGCAAGCCCATGTCGGATATGAGCGGACGCTGCTGTTTCTGGCATTAGCCGGATTAGTCGCAGCTTCGCTGGCGCTGCTTGTGCGTATGACGCGCAAGCGCTACACGCTGCGGATCGCGCAGGAT
The DNA here is from genome assembly GCF_059821225.1 of Paenibacillus sp. sg306046. Lineage (NCBI taxonomy): Bacteria > Bacillati > Bacillota > Bacilli > Caryophanales > Paenibacillaceae > Paenibacillus > Paenibacillus sp. sg306046. The sequence continues at coordinate 423,531 of NZ_JCAMRT010000001.1, read as the reverse complement.
GCGCTGATTGTGGCCGGATATCGCGTCTACAAGCGGGCCGATATTATCGAGATCAGGCTAAGGGAGAGCCGGCGAGTATTGTCGATTCACAGCAGACGGTGCTGGGGCTGCGGGGACTTGGCTTTTGCCGGCGAGCAATTTCCTGCTGCATGGTCAGCTGTTCAAACATGGGCGGTGCGCAACGGCATCCGGCTGACGGTCGTTGAAGGCGGCTGATAACGAAAGGGATAGCCAATGAAATAAGCTTGTCGCGACAAATCCGGTCAGTCGTTGGACAATCCGGCTGGCAACAACAAAATCACGTAAAACCAGACCGGTTATTCCCATGGAGCGGGTTTCGTTTTGGGTTGTCTGGAAAACGGCAGCTTCTGCCACCATTTTCGTTTTTGCTTGCTTTCCTGGTACGTTTTGAGCTGCTGCATGACCAGTCTGGCCCGGTCCTCGTCCTTGAACTTCACACGCAGCTCTTCGTAGAAATGTTTGGAATCCATACCTATCACCTGATCGCTATAATGTCTGGGATGAATAAGAATATATGTTCCCATTATAGAACGCAAGTTCCCCTGTTGGCAAGAGGGAACTTGTCAATTACGGCAGCGCGTCAGCTTGTGCGGTTGTTCGTAGGGGGAGAATGGATCGTCTTGACCCGGCCGACCAGACCGGATTGCAGTCTGACCTTGATGCCGTGCGGATGTGTCGGGGAATTGGTCAACAAGTCCTTGACGATGCCGCGTGTCGTTTTTCCGGTACGTTGATCTTGCTTCAGCACGATATCGACCTCAAGACCGGGACGAATGTGGCTTCGCTGTTGTCCCGCGTTTGCCATGACCGGTACCTCCTTTCCAATCTGACCTTGGCAGCGCTACGGCCGCCGAAAGCCTTCCTCCTGCAAATATTGCACCGCTTCCTCATACGTTTCGAACGCCGATTCGAGGTTAAGTCCTGCGTAGACGTACCACAGCTCATCCTCGTGGACCAGCAGCAGCGTCTGGTTATCCGGACCGTGCCAACGTTCCTCGTCATCGGCTGTACCGCTGACCGCCAGCTCGGCTGCCGTTTTCGGCGCAAGCGACAGGATCGAAGCCTTGACCAGCGCGCGCAGCTCGTCAGCGCCATAGTCCCGAATGTTCACCATTCCGCGGTCGTCCGATTCAACGTCGGTCAAATGTCCGGCGAATACGAACCCGTTGCCGTTCGGATGCAGGTGGTAGACGACGATTTTTTTGTCGTAACCGCTGTTTTCATAGTGGTAATTAACGCGGCCGAGCGAAACCTCTTTGCGCGTCAGTTCAGGAAATGCTTCAATTACAGCCCGTTTTTGCTCGTAAGTTAACATAGGTAAGCCTCACTTTTCATCAACAAGTATAGTGTGGTTGATTATATCACAGCGAGCGTTGTTCGCAAAAAAGAAAGCAAAAAACCGCTTTAATTATCAGAAAATTCGTACTATAATAAAGATAGAAGACATGCTTTGAGATGAGGAGTGATCACAATGACCAGTCGGCAAATGCTTCTTCTGTTTACCGGTACGGGAGGTTCGGGAAGGAAGTCCGCGGCGCGGCGGGTCGGAGAGGCGCTGAACTTGTCCGTAGTGGTGTCCTACACGACCCGTGAACCGAGACGGCGTGAGACGAATAGCGATTTTTACCGGTATGTAGGCGAGAACGATTTTGAAAAGGCTTACCAAGCGGGCGAGTTTGTGCAAACTGCGCATATTAACGGCTACCGTTACGGGATCAAGGGTGTGGACCTGGATGCCGCGCTCGCAGCTTCGTCGGGAGCGTATCTGGTGCTGAACCCGGAGGCGACCGAGCTGTTCAAGCGGCGGTTTGAGGATCAAGCGCTGCGTGTGTTCATTTACGTAGGCAAACGGATGATTCTGGAGCGGCTGGCCGCCAAGGGCGTGCCGGATGAGGTCGTCGGGCGCTACGTCGCGCAATACACCGATGAAGTCGCGTACCGGAAAAACTGCGAAATCGTCGTTGAAAATATGGAGCTGGACCGCACGGTCGGACAAATTGTCGAAGCCGTAAGGGCTCGTACGCGTGAGCTGGTAACCTGAGGACGCGCCGTTGAAGCCGGATTGCCCCCTTGCATCTGCGGCGACGATTGCATATAATACTTGGTAAATCCATACTGATAAATGCATGGACGGAGACAAGTACGCAGTGCTTCTTCACAGGGAGGAACCGCCGGAGACTGAGAGCGGGACCGTTAGAATCAGGCTGCCGAAATTCGCTCCCGAGCAGTCCTTTGAACGTCGGACAGCCCGAGCCAGATCAATTGGCGGATGGCGCTGCGGCCAGTAGAGGGTCACCGGTTTTCGAACCGTTATGTTCAATGAAGTGAGACCGAAGGCAGCATGATGCTGTATGGCTGCAACGGTCTAACAAGGGTGGTACCACGGCTTTTTCGTCCCTTACCGGGAGAAAAAGCCTTTTTTGCGTTGTCCACTCAAAATTTGGAAGGGAGCAGGAACATGAAGGAACGTTTGTTGCAGTTGAAGGAAGAGGCGCTGCGCGAGCTGGCGGGCGTCGAAAGCCAGCAGCAGCTTGGCGAGCTGCGGATCAAGTATTTGGGAAAAAAAGGGCCGTTAACGGAAATTTTGCGCGGCATGGGCGCCTTGAGCGCAGAGGAGCGTCCGGCGATCGGATTGGTCGTCAACGAGGTGCGCGGCGCGATTGAAGAAGTGATCGAAGCGCAGCAGGCGGCGTTTAACCGGGCGGAAACCGAGGCACGGCTTGCGTCCGAAACGATTGACGTTACGCTGCCCGGCCGCCCGGCGGCTCAGGGCGCTCAGCATCCGATCAACAAGGTCATCCAGGAGATCGAGGATATTTTCATCGGGATGGGCTATACGGTTGCAGAGGGGCCCGAAGTCGAGCAGGACTACTATAACTTTGAAGCGTTGAATTTGCCGAAAAACCACCCGGCGCGCGATATGCAGGATTCCTTCTACATTACCGAGGAACTGCTGATGCGGACGCAAACCTCGCCGGTGCAGGTACGCACCCTGGAGAAACGCAAGGGCCAGGTGCCGATCAAAATCATCTGTCCGGGACGCGTGTACCGGCGTGATGACGACGATGCGACGCATTCCCATATGTTTACGCAAATTGAAGGACTGGTGATCGACCGCAACATCCGGATGAGCGATCTCAAGGGGACGCTGCTGCGCTTCATGCAGGAGCTGTTCGGCGAGCAAACGAAAATCCGGATGCGCCCAAGCTTCTTCCCGTTCACAGAGCCAAGCGCGGAGGTCGATGTGACGTGCGCGATGTGCGGCGGCAGCGGCTGCCGGGTGTGCAAGCATACAGGCTGGCTCGAAATTCTCGGCTCCGGCATGGTACATCCGCGGGTGCTGGAGATGGCGGGTTACGATCCGCAGGAGTATAACGGGTTCGCATTTGGGCTCGGCGTCGAGCGGATTGCGATGCTCAAGTACGATATTGAAGATATCCGGCATTTCTATACGAACGATCTGCGGTTCTTGAAGCAGTTCGTTCACTTGTAAGGGAAAGGGGAGCTACGAGCGATGAACGTTTCTTATCAATGGTTGGCGCAATATGTCGATATTGCCGATCACACGGCAGCGGAGCTGGCTGAGAAGCTGACCCGCAGCGGGATCGAGGTGGATATCGTTGAAAGCCGCAACAAAGGGGTGACCGGCGTTGTCGTCGGGTACGTCATTTCCAAGGAGAAGCACCCGGATGCAGACAAGCTGAACGTGTGCAAGGTGGATGTCGGTACAGGCGAGGAGCTGCAGATCGTTTGCGGCGCGAAAAATGTGGACGCAGGCCAAAAGGTGCCGGTAGCGACAATCGGCGCGAAGCTGCCGGACGGTCTGGTCATCAAGCGTGCGAAGCTGCGCGGCGTGGAGTCGCAGGGGATGATTTGCTCGGCCAAGGAGCTGGGCATGAACGACAAGCTGCTGCCTAAGGAAATTCAGGAAGGCATTCTGGTGCTGCCTGCGAATACGCAAATTGGCGAAAGCATTCTGGATGTGCTGGCGCTCAGCGACGAAGTGATGGACCTCGACCTGACGCCGAATCGTTCCGACTGCTTGAGCATGCTCGGCGCAGCTTATGAAATCGGTGCGATTCTCGGCCGTGAGGTTCGCCTGCCGGCGCAGGAAGCCGGACAACGCGACAAGGAAGCGGCTGTACAGGCGGCTGACCGCATCTCCGTGGAAATTACGGCTCAGGATGCCTGCCCGCATTACGCGGCGCGTCTGATCGAAGGCGTGCAGGTCGGCCCTTCCCCGCTCTGGCTGCAAAATCGGCTGATGGCGGCAGGCATTCGTCCGATCAGCAACATTGTGGACATCACAAATTATGTGATGCTGGAATACGGCCAGCCGCTGCATGCGTTTGACGCGGATCAGCTGGAGGGCGGTCATATTGACGTCCGTTATGCGCGCGAAGGCGAGACGCTGGTCACGCTGGACGGTGTTGAACGGACGCTGGAGCCGCATATGCTGCTGATTACGGACGGTACGAAGCCGGTTGCGCTGGCGGGTGTGATGGGCGGAGCGAATTCGGAAGTGACGGAAGGCACGACCCGCATCCTGCTGGAGTCGGCCAAATTCGACGGCGGAACGGTCCGCAAAACGAGCCGTCAGCTCGGCTTGCGTTCGGAAGCGTCGCTGCGCTTCGAGAAGGAAGTGAACCCGGAGGCGGTTATTCCGGCGCTGGATCGTGCCGCTGCGCTGATCGCGGAGCTGGGCGGCGGGCAGCTGGCTGCCGGAATCGTCGAAACGGTTGTCAGCGAGCATCGTCCGGTGCAAATCGAGATTACGGCGAGCCGGATCAATACGTATTTGGGGACCCAGCTGTCGGTCGAAGACATTACGGCGATCTTCGGCCGGTTGAACTTTGCGGTAGAGCCGCTGGAGCAGGACGGGCTGCTGGTGCATGTGCCTAGCCGCCGCGGCGATATTACGCTTGCTGTCGATCTGATCGAGGAAGTGGCCCGTTTGTACGGCTACGACAACATTCCGACGACGCTGATGAATACGGAAACGACGCCGGGCTCGCTGACGCCTGAGCAGGCGGTACGCCGCACGGTGCGCCGCTTGCTGAACGGCAGCGGGCTGCATGAGGCGATTACGTATTCGTATACGCATCCGGAGCAAATTGCCGCATTCCCGGGCATGTACCGCGAAGCGAAGCCGGTTGCGCTGGCGATGCCGATGAGCGAGGAGCGCAGCGTACTGCGTACGAGCCTGATCCCGCATCTGATTGATGCCGCTGTGTATAACCGCAACCGCAATAACGATGATGTGGCGCTGTTTGAAATTGCGCCGGTGTTCCTGACCGACGAGACGACGCTTACCCGTCAGCCGCAGGAAAAGCTGCTGCTGTCGGCGCTGCTGACCGGTAAGCGCAGCGAGCTGCATTGGACGGGCAAGCCGGGCGATGTCGACTTCTACGATCTCAAGGGCGTGTTCGAAGGCGTCGTGTCGTACCTCGGCATTGAAGGCTTACGGTATGTGCAGACGCAGGCGGAAGGCTACCATCCGGGACGCACGGCCGGAATCGAAGCTTCGCTGGACGGTACGCGTCGCGTGATCGGCACGATCGGACAGCTTCATCCGGCGCTGCAGCAGGCGAAGGATTTGGCCGATACGTATGTGCTGGAAGTGGACATGGACGCGCTGACGACGCTGGTTTCGGACCGCTTCGCTTACAGCCCGCTGCCGCGCTTCCCGGCCAGCTCGCGCGATATGGCGCTGGTTGTGGACCGTTCGGTTGCGGTTGGCGAGCTGATCACGCTGGCCCGTGAGACGGCTGGCGAGCTGCTGGAGTCGATCCAGGTGTTCGACATTTACATGGGCGACCGGGTTGGAGCGGACAAGAAAAGCGTTGCGATCGCCCTGGTGTACCGGACAGCGGACCGTACGCTGACGGATGAAGAGGTCAGCGAGCTGCACGGCCGCGTTGTGGCTGCACTGGAAGCCGGTTACGGAGCGGAGCTGCGCAAGTAAGCTGAACCGCCGCGCCACGGTCGGCTCTCTCGAGGGCTAGAGCGGCTGAGAGACGAGCAGGGCCGAGCAGGCCTGGTGAGCCTTAGCCGTTGGCCTGTCTGACCGGACGCGTCAGCGGGCTATCTGGCGCCGAATAGAGCCAACGAATGCCGGTACTTGCATGGCTTCGGTTCGGCTGGCTGCGTAGTATTGGTACTTGAGCAAGAGTGGACATCATCAAGCAAAACGACAAGCCTCCCGGCCTGCTATCCAAGCGGGCCGGGAGGCTTGATTTTGTAACGTAACGAAGACGGAGCTGACCGTGTTAGGGCTGACGGATGCGAGCTATGTCAATTTGCTTGCGGCTCCGGGAGCAGGCTGACGCTGCGCTTGCCGTCGATGCCGACCGGGATATCGCCGGCAAGGGTGATACGCCGGACGACGCGATGCTGCTTGCCGTAATCATTGATGGCATAATGCTGGATAGCGCGATTGTCTCAAATCATGACGTCGCCCGCGGCCCAACGCCAGCGAACGGTATTTTCCAGCCGCGTCACATGCTCCTGCAGCACACCCAGCAGCCGCTGCGAATCCTGGAGTCACTCCAGCAAAGCGGTTTGAGAGCGAAGCCAGGTCTAGGCAATCCGATCGCTGGAAGGCGCCGCGAGACGTCCGATGATGACGGCGAGCCAGCGCTTATTCCCAAACGGAAAACCCGCAGGTAACCGTGCAGTTATTCCCCGCTTTCACTTGTCAATTCATCGTGTCAGGTAGCAGGAAAAGCGATTCTGTATATCGAATAATTGAAGTATGCCATACATGAATTTTCAAAAATTGAAGGTAAAACACCTCAAAGCTTGAGGAATTGGGATAAACAAGGGAAATTAAAGCCGCATCATACAGGTAATAAAGAGGATTTTGGAAAGGCAAGTGGATAATGATGAAGACATATTTACTTGCTAAAGGTGAGTCGTTTGAAATTATCTCAGACATTTAGGAAGTGGCAGCAATTAAAACATTCGTGGCCTTCCGCGGCAACCCGGCATGAAAGCGGGTCTTTCACAGAAAAAAGCCAGTGTTATAGACTCATAGGGGCTTTTTTGCGCTATTGTTGAGAGAAACTTCGGCTCCGACGCAAGCTCTTCATAGTTTTCTACTGCGGCTAAAGGAATTTTTCGTATAAAAGAGCAAATAAGGTTAAAAAATTAATTCAGGAGTTGATTGAGGATGATTAAGGGGGTGAAAATTGAAATTCATCCTAATAATAAACAAAAATCGAAATTATTCCAATGTGCGGGTGTTTCTCGATTCGCTTATAACTGGACACTGCATCAACAACAAGAGAACTATAGAAACGGTGGAAGATTTATCAGTGATAAAGAATTGAGAAAGAACTTTACGCAGCTCAAAAAGCTTCCTGAGTACCAGTGGTTAAATAAATATAGTAATAATATTGTAAAACAAGCAATAAAAGATACGTGAGATGCTTATCATAAGTTTTTTAAAGGTTTATCAAGATTTCCTAACTTTAAAAGTAAAAAGCATAGTGATCTTAAAGTCTATCAGGATACAGATAAAATAAAATTCACTGGCACACATGTTAAATTTGAGAAATTAACAAAAAGCAAAAAACAGAATAAACAAAAATTCAACTGGATACGTCTTGCTGAGAACGGTAGAGTGCCGTATGGTGATCATATTAAATATAGTAATCCAAGAATGTGATTCGATGGTTTAAATTGGGCGGATCGGTTCTATCCTTCAAGTAAACGATGTTCTTGTTGTGGTCAGAAAAAGATAGATTTAAAGTTATCTGATCGAACCTATAAGTGTGATAATTGTGGACTTGAAATGGATCGAGACTATCAAGCAAGCGTTAATCTGAGAAATTATGGTCTAATAAAAATAAAGGAGGAATCCGTTGCACTATCTATGGCATAGTCACTTAAAAGACACCATAGATATGTACCCATACGTTTGTGGGGAATTTACGCCTTTGGAGTGTTGAGACCACTTGAGTAGCTAGAAATAGCGAAAGAGAACACGATGAATAAGGAATGGAACATAAGAGATGTAAATTAACATCGAGATATATGATGGTGGTTTATAACTTTTTATAAGTTTCCAGTAACGGACAACCTGAGTGAGCGGTGAAGAAAAAGTACGTATGACCGTCGACATCTACGGCACCCAATATAAATTGGTTTCAAGGTCCAGTCCCTCCTATATAAAACGCGTTGTCGCTGTAGTCAATGATCAGATGCATCGGATCGCATCCGGCAGTCCGAGATTGGATCTTCCGAAAATTGCCGTACTGGCTGCTGTAAATATGGCTGATGAATGGACGCAAATGCAGGAACAAATTGATCATTCGCAAGATCAGCAGCGCCAGCTCGACAAGGCATTAGCGGATGTAGCGGCTGCGACTGAGCTGCTGGAGCGGCTGCAGCAGGAGCTGGCCGCAGAGCGCGAGCTGTTGTCGGCTGTAGTGCTGGAGCGTGACGATTTGCGGACGCGCAGGGCGGAGCTTGAGACGCGAGAAGCAGAGCTGGCCAAGGAGCTTGAAGCGCTTGCAGAGCACAAGCAGGCGATTGAGTCGGAGTTTTCGGAGACGGCGGAGCGGTTGGAGCGTCAGCTTGCTTTACAGGCGGAGCTGGAGGTTAAGCTTGCGGCAGCCGTGGAGCGCGCACATGAATACGAGGGGCGGAGCGCGGAGCAAGCGCGTGAGCTGGAGCGGATCAGCGGGCTGCTGGGCGAAGGCGAGAAGCTGCGCGGCGAGCTGGAAGGCAGATTGGAAGCGGAGCTTGCCGATTGGGAGCAGCAGCGTGCTGATTATGAGCAGCTGCTGATTGTCGGGCAGGAGGAGCAGGAGCGCCAGCGTGCGGAGCTAGAGAGCAAGCTGGAGGCGGAGCGGGCCGAGCAGGAGCGTCAGCGTGCGGAGCTAGAGAGCAAGCTGGAGGCGGAGCGGGCCGAGCAGGAGCGTCAGCGTGCGGAGCTAGAGAGCAAGCTGGAGGCGGAGCGGGCCGAGCAGGAGCGTCAGCGTGCGGAGCTAGAGAGCAAGCTGGAGGCGGAGCGGGCCGAGCAGGAGCGTCAGCGTGCGGAGCTAGAGAGCAAGCTGGAGGCGGAGCGGGCCGAGCAGGAGCGTCAGCGTGCGGAGCTAGAGAGCAAGCTGGAGGCGGAGCGGGCCGAGCAGGAGCGTCAGCGTGCGGAGCTAGAGAGCAAGCTGGAGGCGGAGCGGGCCGAGCAGGAGCGTCAGCGTGCGGAGCTAGAGAGCAAGCTGGAGGCGGAGCGGGCCGAGCAGGAGCGTCAGCGTGCGGAGCTAGAGAGCAAGCTGGAGGCGGAGCGGGCCGAGCAGGAGCGTCAGCGTGCGGAGCTAGAGAGCAAGCTGGAGGCGGAGCGGGCCGAGCAGGAGCGTCAGCGTGCAGAGCTCGAGAGCAAGCTGGAGGCGGAGCGGGCCGAGCAGGAGCGCCAGCGTGCGGAGCTCGAGAGCAAGCTGGAGGCGGAGCGGGCCGAGCAGGAGCGTCAGCGTGCGGAGCTAGAGGATTTGTTAACGGCTGAGATGGAGGGGCAGGAACGCCAACGAGCCGAATTTGAAAGCACGTTGATCGCCGAGCAGGAAGAGCGTGATCGCCAACGCGCCGAGTTTGAAGGCAAGCTGGTCGCCGAGCAGGAAGACCACGAGCGCCAACGAGCCGAATTTGAAAGCAAGTTGACCGCCGAGCAGGAAGAGCGTGATCGCCAACGCGTCGAGTTTGAAGGCAAGCTAGTCGCCGAGCAGGAAGACCACGAGCGCCAACGCGCCGAATTTGAAGGCAAGCTGGTCGCCGAGCAGGAAGACCACGAGCGCCAACGAGCCGAATTTGAAAGCAAGTTGACCGCTGAGCAGGAAGAGCGTGATCGCCAACGCGTCGAGTTTGAAGGCAAGCTGGTCGCCGAGCAGGAAGACCACGAGCGCCAACGAGCCGAATTTGAAAGCAAGTTGATCGCCGAGCAGGAAGAGCGAGAGCGCCAACGAGCCGAATTTGAAGGCAAGTTGGTCGCCGAGCAGGAAGACCACGCGCGCCAACGAGCCGAATTTGAAAGCACGTTGATCGCTGAGCAGGAAGAGCGTGATCGCCAACACGCCGAGTTTGAAGGCAAGCTGGTCGCCGAGCAGGAAGACCACGAGCGCCAACGAGCCGAATTTGAAAGCAAGTTGACCGCCGAGCAGGAAGAGCGAGAGCGCCAACGCGCCGAATTTGAAAGCAAGCTGGCCGCCGAGCAGGAGGAGCGAGAACGCCAGCGTGCCGAGTTGGAAAGTAAGCTGGCCGCCGAGCAGGAGGAGCGAGAACGCCAGCGTGCCGAGTTGGAAAGTAAGCTGGCCGCCGAGCAGGAGGAGCGAGAGCGCCAACGCGTCGAATTTGATGAGCTATTGACGGCGGAGATTGAGGATCAGGAGCTTCATCTGGAGGAATTCGACAGGAAGCTGGTTGCTGAGCAGGCTGAACGCGAGCGTCAGCGTATACAATTTGAAAGCTTGATCGAAACGGAGCGTACAGAACACGCTGCCCGGCTGGCCGAATGCGACCGTCAGATCGCTGAATTGAGCGAGCAGTATGATCAGCTCCAAGCGCAGCTTAACGATCGGCAGCAGGAGCTTGAGCTTCAACTGGCGCTCCATCATGAAACGTTGGAGCGGAACAATCTTGAAGAAGCGGAGCTGCGGGCGAAAATAGAACAAGCCGCCGAACAGGCCAAGGCAGCGCTTGAAGCAGAGGGCGAACGTCAGCAGGAGCTTGAGCATCGAATTGCGCGTCTGATCGAAGAGGCGGCACAAAGCGCAGCAGCGGCCGGGGAACGGTTGGCTGAGCGGGAAGCGCAGTTTGCCCGGCAGACGGAGGAAGCGGAGCAGCAGCATCAGGCGGAGCTTGAAGTACAGCAGGAAAAGCAGCGCAGGCTGCAAATTCAGCTCGGAGAGCAGCTGGAGCAAGGCCGGGCGCTGCTTTTGCAAGCGGAATCGTTGAATTCCGAGCTGGAAGCGGAGCGTCAGAAGCAGCGGGAGCAAGCCGAGGAACTGGAGCTGCAGCAGGCGCTGTATCAGGAGCTGGAGCAGGCGAAGGCTCGTGCCGAAGCGGAAGGCAAGCAGGCTGAGGCCAAAGAAGCCGAACTGCGGACAGAGCTGCAGCAGACGGAAGCGGCAATGCGTGAAGCTGCAGAGCAGTTGGAAGCGAAGCTGCGCGCCGATCTGGAGCAAGCCGAAGCCCGCCGCATTGCCGAGCTTGAGCAGGCGGAGCAGCAGCATCGCGCTGCGCTGGAGCAGGCTGAAGCCAAGCTGCGTGAGGCGGTGGAGCAATTGGAGGCAAGGCTGCGCACGGAGCTGGAGCAAGCGGAAGCACGTCGCATCGTTGAGCTTGAGCAAGCCGAGGACCGCCGTACAGCCGAGCTGGAGCAGACGCAAGCACGAGCGCGGCAGGAAGCGGACAGCTTGTCCGCGCGCGGCGCAGAGCTGCAGGCCGAGCTGAACGAGCGCGAGCAGCGCAGCCTCCAGTTGGAACGGCAGCTTGCCCAGCAGCAGGCGTACAACCTACAGATTCAGGAGAGCAGCAGTCAATGGCAGCAGCGCAGTGAAAGTCAGGCAGCGCTGGCAGACGAGCTGCGGTCAGGCATGCTGGCTCGTCAGGAGGAGCTGCACGCCCAGCAGGAAGTGATTGACGAATTGCAGAGAAAGCACCAGGAGCTGGCCGCCCGATTGGCGGAGCAGGAGGCGCGGAGCAAGCTGGAAAGCGAGGAGCAGCAAGGCCGATACGAGGAAATCAATCAGGCTTTGTCAGACAGAGAGCGTCAGCTTGCTGCGTTGCAGTCCGAACTGCGCCGTGCGGAAGAAATCGGCAGGGCGCTGCAGGAGCAATGCGCGGCGTGGGAGCATAAGCAGAAGCATTCGCTGGATGAGCATAACGTGCTGACCGGGCGTCTCGCTGCCCAGGCTGCAAAGCTAAGCGAGCTGGACAAGACGGCTGCGGAGTCGGCTCGCCTGCAGAAGGAATTGGCCGCGAACCGCGAGGAGCTGCGGCTGCAGCATGAGCTTTACCACGAGCTTCAGCTTGAGCTGAAGCAGCAGGCTCAGCTGCATAAGGCGCTGCAAAGTGAATATGATGAGCAGCAGGAAAAGGCAGAGCGGGTGTTCCAGGAATTGGGACTGCTGCAGACGGAATATGAGAAGCTTCAGGTTGAATACAATGAATGGATTGAGCTTGTCGAGAAGGACTAGCGGATGAACGGACTGGATTACGGCTTGCTTGTCATCGCCGCGATGGGACTTGCTTTAGGGTATGCCAGAGGGTTTGTAGGCCAGCTGGTATCGTTCGCCGGTTTATTCGCGGCCTACCTGGTGGCTTTCCTGGGCTACAAACAAGTGGCGCCTTTGCTTAAAAGCGTGATAAACTTGTCCGGACATGAGACGTACGGCCGCTATCAACTGCTGGCTCAGGAGCTGCGCGTGGATACGTACATCTACCATGCCTTGGCTTTTGGCATTTTGTTGTTCGGTACCAAGCTGGCCTTCGGCATTGTCGGCAGGCTGCTCCAATGGCTGGCCGCCGCGCCCGGCCTCAAGGCAATGAACAAATGGAGCGGAGCCGCGCTTGGCTTGCTCGAAGCGGCGATCATTGCGCTGATTGCTGTGCAGGTCATGACGGTGCTGCCCAGCGATACGGCGCAGAAACTGCTGAACAGCTCCGTTTCCGCCCCGTACATCGTGGCGCATACCCCCTTGATCGCCGACAAGCTGAAGGAGCTTTGGCAAGCCAGACCCGTGCCTGACGGGATCTAAGTTCTGGCGGCTCTGATGACTTGCCGGACCTGACAGACCTAGCGAGAAGAGTCCTGACAGACCCGATGTGTTGACGGCCGCGAGGGATCATGCCGGGCACAGCCACAATGGCTGGACAGCCCGGATGGTTGGGCCTTGGGCCGCTGCTCTGCTGGACCCGGTTGTCCTGATGCCGACGAATTTGCGGGGGCGTACAGTGCCAGGGCGTGTCTCAGAAATCGCTGAAGTGCATCTTTTACCGCCTTTTCGCCCCTTGCCGCGTCACTTTACCTTGACGTGCCCCGGTACGCCTGCGGAAAACTTTCTCGTTTGGAACGAAAATTCGGCAAAATCTGCTGGCTTCAGCGTTTTCAGACACGCCCTAGTAAAAGCAACAGCTTGCAGTAAAAGTAAACTAATAAAGCCGGCCAGCAAGACCTCCATTTCAGCAGAGGCGATGCTGGCTGGCTTTTTACATGTTCAGCTCGCTTCAAAGTCGCGAATTCGCAGCCTTGCGCTCCAGGGCGGATTGATCCTGGGCAGCCAACGGAAAACGAAGCCGGATCGTCGTTCCCACCTGTTCCTGCGATTCCACCTCAATGGTGCCGTGATGGGCTATCACGATCGATCTGGCGATATTCATCCCCAGCCCGCTGCCGTGTGCGCCAGCCTCCGTGTGTGTCCCCCTATAGTAGCGCTCAAACAAATTGCGCTGCGTTTCTGCATCCATCCCGACACCGTCATCCTGTATGATTACGAGGCCATCGGCTGCATCTGCCAGGGTCCGGATGGTAATGCAGATGCCTGGCGGGTTATGCTTGATCGCATTGGTGATGAGGTTGTCCAGCATTCGTTGGAACCACATCGTATTCAAGCAAATGATCAGTTCAGACGGAGCGCCGTCGAAATGAAACGAAACATGCTGCAAGGTCGCATCATTCACATAACGCAGCACTGCCCGACGCGTGCATTCATTCAGTTCCGTAGGCGTCAGCAAAAAGGGACTGCTGCGGTTTTTGAGTTGAAAGGTCAGCGAGAAGTCCTGCAGCAGCTCCAGCATATAATCGCCTTTTTCCCGAATCATCCGACCCATCTGTTCTAACTCGTCGTCGGACCAGGTATAGGCATTGCTCTCCAGCAGATGGCCGTAGCCTTGAATAGTTGCCAGCGGCGTCCGCAGGTCATGGGAGATGCCCGACATCCATTCCTCGCGTGTTTCGTCCAGTCGCGTCCGTTCCCGTTCAGCCTCATCCAGACGGTCGGCCATCAAGTAGAAGGCGTCGATCACCTCCTTGTACAGTCGGTACCGAAGCCGGATTGTGCCGTTTTTGCGATATACCTTGCGACGGTCCTTCTCTGTCAGCGCTTCCTGACGATGCCCGGTGCCCAACTGCTCGAACCACGATGCAAACAGCAGCAGCGGTCGCCCGTACCGGTAGCCGTGCCAAATGGAAAGGCTTAAGGTCAGCAGCAGCGCCAGTCCGGCGGTTCCTAGCAAAAACCAGATGATGTTTTGCATGGTAGACAGCCTGGAGACGGTTGGCCCGGTCGGCGCCTGATGAAGCATCCATACTTGCCTGGAGGCTTCATCGTAGTGCACATACGCTCTGGAGAGTTGGGTCCACGGCTCGATTTGCATCGCAACCAGCTCCATCGGCGTATACGGCTCGCTGCGGCTTCCCGATCCGACGGTTTGCCTGATATCTCCTGCGGGCCCGACGACTTGAATAAATTCGCCGGCTTGCGCCAACAGCCCCTCCAGCTCATGGATGGCCTCCGGCCGAATCATTCCCTCGGAGCTATATTGGCCGATCCAGGCTTGCAGACGTTCCTTGCGGGTATCCTTGAGGCCCAGCAGATAGAGGTCGCTCCGCCCGTTTGATTCATTCAATTGGGCGAATACATTGTAGTCTCCCAGCGATCCCTGCTCGACGATCCGGACCAGCTCGGCAGCGCTATAGGCATTGTTCAGCTCAGGAGGCGCATTGATTGTATGTATGACATTGCCCTCGGAATCGACGACCTGGAGCCAGTAGCCGCGCTCGGTCAAGGAGATGGTCCAGCTATTCGGAACAGTCAAGGCTTGCTCGCCCCAGCCAGAGTCAAGGATGAGGGAGTCAAGCGTTTGGGCGGGCACGTCTTTTCTCAGCTCCTGATGGCTGATATATTGCAGCATGAGCAGCAGACCGGCCAGCATCGTAGCCAGCATAAACAGCCAGTGGAAAAAAAACGGATACATGAAGTGCCACGTCAGTCTCCGCCTGATGTTTCTCATACGTTTTTATCCCGCACCAGCTTGTAGCCCAGTCCGCGCACCGTCACCAAGAAACGCGGGGCGCCGGGATCCGGCTCGATTCGCTCACGGAGCTTGCGGATATGGACCATCACGGTATTATCGTCACCGATGCCGTCCAGCCCCCAGATGGCTTCATACAATTGTGATTTGGAAAAAACGACGTTCGGGTTGCGGCACAGGAACAGCAGCAACTGGTACACGAGGGCGGGACAAGCGACAGCAACTCCGCCGACCCGCAGCTCGCAGCCGGATTCATCCAATGTAAAGTGGCCGTAATTGTACAGGCCTCGGGGTCCCGCTTCCTCGCCTTGTCCGCTTGCAGTCGTCAGGCCACGGCGCAGCCGCGCTTTGATGCGGGCGGCGATTTCAAGCGGATTAAACGGCTTCGTGACATAATCGTCTCCGCCTACCGTCAAGCCGGTCAAGATGTCCAGATCCGATGTCCTCGCTGTCAAAAAAATGAGATGGGCGTCCGAAATCGCCCGGAGGCTGATGCATAACTCGAAGCCCGACTGGTCGGGCAGCATCACATCAAGTAAAATAATATCGGCTCCGTGCCTGGTCAGCAGCTCCAGCGCCTGTTGCGCCGTATGCGCCGTATAAATGTGCCGGAATCCTTCCTTGCGCAGCATTATCTCCAGCAGCCTGACAATGGACGCTTCGTCATCAATCAGCAATAATCTGGCGTTTAGCATAACATCCCTCCAAGTCTTGATTATACCAAGCTTAGCTTAATTCCCGTTAAACTGCGCCGATGATTCAGCTTTCCAAACAAATAAAAGCAGCCTCCTGCCCCGAACGAATCGGGAGAGACTGCCTCTGTTCCGCTACTCCAGCACACTGCCTGCTTCGACAAGCTGACCGGAGAAGCCGATATTGGTGATGGCTACCAGCGCAACGATGTCCGGAGCGATGGTTGCGGGGTCTTTGCCGGTGGCATGCATATCTGATTTGACTGTACCGGGATTAAATAAATTCGCAATGATCCGGAAGCGGCTTTCTTCCTCGGACGTCGTTCGGGTCAGCGATTCCAATCCGGCCTTGCTGGCGCTGTAAGCCGCGAAGCCGCCTGCGCCGTTGGTGGCGAGCGACGAGGTAATGTTTACGATATGCCCGCTTTGCTGCTCGCGCATGGCCGGAAGCACCGCGCGTGTCATCAGAAAAGCGCCGGTCAAATTCACGTTGATCTGCTCGTTCCATGAATCCAGCGGCGTCTCCGCGACCTGCCCGGCTTCAAATACAGCGGCGTTATTGATCAATATATCGATGCCGCCGAACCGTTCCAGCGTTTCGCGGACAAGACGAGCTCCATCCGCCTCGCGGCTAATGTCCGCTTGTACGGCAAGCACGGCGCCGCCTGCCGCTGTAATTTCTGCGGCAACTTGCTTCAGCTTGTCCAGCCTTCGTCCAGCTAAGGCGACCTGTACGCCATGAGCGGCCAGCGCCAGCGCTGTTGCGCGGCCAAGCCCGGTTCCGGCTCCTGTGACGATCGCCGTTTTTCCTTGCAGATACGTGAGATCCGACATATGCTCCGTCCCTTCGGTTTGTTTTTGCCTATTATACCAAGCAGGGCCGGAGAGGGGAAATTAACATTCCTGATCAAGCTTATAAGAAAAGCTCTATGCGCCGCTTATTCAACAATCAGCTTGGATTTCATGCTGATATGGCCCGAGCCGCAAGGGATATTGCAAATAATATCGTAGGTGCCCGCTTTTTCAGGCTTGACTGTGGCGGACAGCTTGTCACCCTTCAGCTCTACATTCAGCCCGTTGATGGCGATGCCATGCAGACCGGATTTATTTTCCAGAGTGAAGGTGACGTCCTCGCCCTTTTTCACCTTGTATTCTTTCTGATCAAATTGGTAATTGCTTGCCACCAGCTTTACCTGCTGGCTGGTTCCGCCTGCTGAAGCATTGGTTTGGCTGCTTGGAGCCGGTGTGGCCGTAGGCTCCGGCTTGGCGCCGCAGCCTGTCATAACAGCAATCAAGGCAATGGCGGAGATGGAAACGATCCATTTTTTCATTTAAAAAAATCCCCTCTCAATATGGTCTTCGTTCTATGTTCAGCATACCTGATTTCAGCAAAATTGGCTGTGTCAAACGGGTGACAACAAAGCGGTCAACTTGCTTATAGTTGAATTTTATCTGGCTGTCGTCACCGTTTATGGCGTATGGTACAACTGGAGATTGGCGCATGAAAAACAGCCGCGTCAGGGACACGGCTGCTTCCAGATCAGCAGAGCCGGCGCTTGCTATTTCGCGCGCTCCCGACCGCTGATGCCTTGCTCGAACGGAGTTTTTACAGGAATAAACAAGTCAATGATCCCGATGACCAGTGCGGCCAAAATGGCGCCGATCACGCTTGTCGATACTCCGCTCACGATGAATTGCGCAGCCCAGATGACCAAAGCGCTGACCAGGAATCCGACGATTCCGCGGCCAAACGGCGTAATCCGTTTGCCGAAGGCGCCCTCGATGACCCAGGCGGCCACTGCGATCACGAGAGCAAGGAAAAAGGCGCTCCAGAAGCCTCCAACGGAAAATCCGGGAACGATCCAGCTGACGACAAGAAGCATAAGCGCTGAGACGATAAATCGGACAAGATGGCCTAGCAGATGCATCAGACGATTCCTCCTCATGAGATGATGGCACCCACGGATGTTGATCCGGCTGCACCAATTAGGCTTGCCGGAAGTCAGAGGCAGTATGAGTGGGAGGTTGAGGCAATTCCATTCGCATTGAATCCGCAAGTCGGCTATAATACAACTGTATAGCAAGCGCGTGCAAGTGAAGGACAGGAAAGGCAGGTTCCTTACAGAAACCTATGAAACCAACAACAATTATGAATCCGAAAATATTAAATACGCTTGATTTTCATGCGGTGCTGGAGCGTTGCGCTCATCATGCTTCCACTTCATTAGGCCATGAGCTGGTGATGGAGCTGGCCCCGAGCGGTGAGTTTCAAGAGGTGAAAGGACGTCTGCAGGCGACGGAGGAAGCGGTCAACGTTGACCGTCTGAAGGGCGGCGCTCCGTTTGGCGGCATCCGCAATATCCGCAGCGCCGTGCATCGCGCCCGGATCGGCGGCATGCTGAACACAACCGAGCTGCTCGATGTCGCCATGACCAGTCAGGGAGGACGCCGCCTCGGCAAGTTTCTTGCAGATGTGAACGGGGAATATTTAATTCCGCTGCTGCTTGAGCTGACGGACCGACTGACCGATCACAAGCTGATGGAAGATAAGGTGCGCCAATGTATTGATGAAAATGCGAACGTGGTCGATAGCGCCAGTCCGGAGCTGGCCCGCGTTCGCCAGGAGCTGCGCGGCAGCGAGTCCAAGGCGCGCGAGCGGCTGGAGCAAATGGTGCGCACTCCGTCGATTCAGAAGATGCTGCAGGATAATCTGGTCACGCTGCGCAACGACCGCTATGTCATTCCGGTGAAGCAGGAATACCGGAGCCATTTTGGCGGCATGATCCACGACCAGTCGGCATCGGGAGCGACGCTGTTTATCGAGCCGGAAGCCGTCGTCCAGATGAATAACCGGGTACGCGAGCTGAAGCTCAAGGAAGAAGTGGAAGTCGAGAAAATTTTGCATATGCTGACTGCGCTCGTTGCCGAGTCGGCGGATACGCTGCTCGTCAATGTGGATGCGCTGGCGGAGCTTGATTTTATTTTTGCCAAGGCAGGGCTGGCTCGCGAGATGAAGGCGACGCTGCCGCTGCTGAACGACCGCGGATTTATCAAGCTCAAGCGGGGACGCCATCCGCTTATTGCGCCGGATCAGGTCGTACCGCTCGATGTCGAGCTGGGCAACCACTATTCCTCCATCATCGTCACGGGGCCGAATACCGGCGGTAAAACCGTCTCGCTGAAAACGGTCGGCTTGTTGTCGCTGATGGCCATGTCCGGTTTGTTTGTCCCGGCCGAGGAAGGCAGCCAGCTTTGTGTGTTCGATGCGATCTATGCCGATATCGGCGATGAACAGAGCATTGAGCAAAGCTTGAGTACGTTTTCCAGTCATATGACGAATATTATCCGGATTCTGAAGGACATGACGCCCAAAAGCCTGGTGCTGCTCGACGAGCTTGGGGCGGGAACCGATCCGGCGGAAGGCTCGGCGCTGGCGATTTCGATTCTCGATTATATTCACCGGATGGGCTGCCGTATTTTGGCGACGACGCATTATTCGGAGCTGAAGGCGTACGCCTTTGACCGGCCTGGGGTCATAAATGCAAGCATGGAATTTGACGTGCAGACGCTCCGTCCAACGTACCGGCTGCTGGTCGGCGTGCCGGGCCGCAGCAACGCTTTTGCCATCGCGGCGCGGCTTGGCTTGCCGAAGCCGATCATCGACCATGCCCGCGGCCAGGTCGATGAGGAGGAGCAGCGCGTCGAATCCATGATTGCGACGCTGGAGGAAAATACGCTCCAGGCGGAAGCGGAGCGGACAACGGCTGCGCAGCTGCGCGGCGAAGTTGAGCGGCAGCGCGAGGAGCTGCGCCGCGAGCGCGAGCGCTTCGAAGCGCAGCGCGACAAGCTGCTGGAGCGCGCGGAGCGGGAGGCGGGCGAAGCGGTGGCCAAGGCGCGGCGCGAGGCCGAGGAGGTCATCGCCGAGCTGCGCCGTCTGCAGCGCGAGGAAGGCGCAGGCGTCAAGGATCATAAAATCAGCGATCAGAAACGCAAGCTGAACAACGCCGCGCCGGAGCTGCGGTCGAGGCAGCCCTCGTCCGGCGCCGCGCCGCGCAAGCCGGATCGCCTGGAGCCGGGCGACGAGGTGCTGGTGACGTCGGTCGGCCAGCGCGGTCATGTCGTGGAGCTGGTCGGCGATCAGGAGGTCACGGTTCAACTCGGCATCCTCAAGATGAAGGTGAACAAGAAGGATGTGCAGCTCTTCAAGGCTGCCGCATCGCAGCCCAAGGCGCAGCAGCAGCCGAAGGCAACCTCCAGCCTGAAGCGGACGCGGGACGACAACGCGAAGATGGAATTGGACCTGAGGGGAGCGAATGTGGAGGAGGCGATTGTGGAAATCGACCGCTTTCTCGACGAATCGTACTTGGCCAATTTTGCGCAGGTTTACATTATTCACGGCAAAGGCACCGGGGTGCTGCGCTCGGGCGTTCAGGACTATCTCCGCAGACATCGGCATGTCAAAAGCCAGCGGATGGGCAACTACAACGAAGGCGGGGCCGGAGTTACGGTGGCCGAATTAAAATAATCTGAAACGTCCGTCACCTAGCTTCGTATGAATAACTATGAATCAGCGCAGTAAGGCTTTGCAAGCTGTGATAGGCTAATCATTTAAATTCTGGGAGGAACTACAATGGGAATTTTTAAACGATTTCGCGATTTGACGATGGCTTCGATCAATGATCTGCTCGACAAAGCGGAAGATCCTGTTAAGATGCTGAACCAGTTCCTGCGTGATATGGAAGCCGATATTCAGGAAGCGGAGATCGCGGTAGCCAAGCAGATTGCGATTGAGAAAAAATTCAAACAGCAGGTTGAAGAAGCATTGGAAATGGTGCAGAAGCGCGAAGAGCAGGCGCTCAAGGCGCTTGAGGCGGGCAACGAGGACTTGGCTCGCCGCGCGCTGAAGGACAAGAAGGACCACCAGCTTCGTTATGATGAGATGAAGGTTCAGTTCGATACGGCCAAGCAAAATGCGGATCGTCTGCGCAATCAGCTGTCTGAAATGAAAGATGAATTCACCAAAATGAAAAACAAAAAAGATGTGCTGGTTGCGCGTGCGGAAGCAGCCAAGGCGCAGAAGCAGATCAACCAGGCGATGTCCGGCTTCGGCACGGATAACGCGGCCAAAGGCTTTGACCGGATGAGCGAGAAGGTGCTGCAGCTTGAAGCGGAAGCGGAAGCAAGCAGCGAATTGCGCTCCAAGGGCAGAAGTCTGGATGACGAGCTGAACGAGCTGGTCAAAAATGATGGTGTCGATGACGAGCTGGCTGCCCTGCGGGCAAGGCTGGCCGCCAAGAAGCAAGGGTAACGGCCCGGTCCCCTTAGCGGAAGACCAGAGCGGATTCACAGAGACTGAAGGACGTCAAGCCTTCAGTCTCTTCGGTTGTTTCCGGAGCTTACCAGAAGGGCAAGGTGAAATTCGATCATGATGAATGAGAAGGTGGACCTGATTATGGGCAATCCCTACGTGGAAACATTAGCGTTTTTTTCGGTGGCGGTGCTGGCGCTAGTCGTCTTTCTGGCTATTTTCGAGCTGGTGACCAAGTATAAGGACTGGGATGAAATCAAGAAAGGCAATGTGGCGGTAGCCATGGCGACCGGCGGGAAAATTTTCGGGATTTGCAATATTTTCCGCTTCGCGATTTTGAATAACGATTCCTTGCTCATCTCGCTGACCTGGGCCGCCTACGGGTTCGTGCTGCTGCTGATCGCTTATTTCATCTTCGAATTTTTGACCCCCTTCTTCAAAATCGACGAGCAAATTCAGCAGGATAATCGGGCCGTAGGGCTGATCTCCATGATTTTGTCCGTTTCGCTGTCGTATGTGATCGGGGCCAGCGTGACTTAATTTTTGCAGCGACGAGGTGTTCGGCGTGAATTATTTATGGGGAATTTTGCTTGCGCTTGCGCTTGTTTTTTTGGGCGCGGGCGTTTACTATTTTATTAATTATGCGTAAGGAAGCGAGTCCGGTGTTCGCTTGACGGACGCCGGGTCTGAGGAGGAATGAAGGTTGGCTCATCCGCAGGATCAAATTTGCCCATGGTGTCAAACGGAAATTAGTTGGGACCCGGAGATCGGACCGGAATCAGCCTGCCCCCACTGCTTGAATGAGCTGGGCGATTACCGCAGCATTCCCTTGAAGCCGTTCGAATCGTCTGCCGAGGAAGATGAGGATGAAGACGACAGCTTGGATGACTACGAGGAGTTCGATGAAAGTCAGCTTGAGGGGCTGGACGATTACGAAGAAGGCGCCCAGCGGCTGCTTGACCAGCAGGAGGAAGCGCCGGAATGCCCGGCTTGCCACAGCTTCATGCTGCTGGCGGGTGTCCAGCCGGCTGCGGCTGCGTTCCAGCCGTTTGTGCATCAAGCGGCCGGTAAACCGCTGCTGACCGCCGGATTTACCGCGCAGGTGTATGTATGCCCCTCCTGCTTTAAGGTGGAGCAGCTGTTGTCGGAGACGGATCGGCTGGCCATGATACAGCTGCTCCGCGAGGTTGGCGGCACGGCATAGCTTGGGTGACGAACAGGAACAGCAGGGGCTATCCTTGAAGTGTTCGTATGACAGGCAACGTCCCGCTTTCCAAACGAAAGGATCTCAAGCTCTACTGCAAAGTGGAGGATGAGATCCTTTTTTTGCCCTCTGGTCATGCATTCCCCGGAAATGGGGTACGTTAACTAACACATTCCAAGGGGATAGGGTTGAGGGCATGCATACCGGATCGAAGCAATTTCCCCCGTTTGGCGCACGCGTCAGGGGCGAGGAAGCAGGCAGGCCAAGGCCATGGTCTGATCAGGAGAGCCAGCAGCAGGGAAGCGGCCGACAAGGTCAGGAGGCGGGCGGTCGCTCCCGCAATCAGGGCGGGCGGCTCGACGGCCAGTCCAAGCTGCTGCTGGCGGTAAACGGCTTGTTTTCCGCGGGCAACGCGTTGTCCGGTACATTTGTTCACGTCTACTTGTGGAAGGCCAAGCACGATTTCACTGTTATCGGCTGGTTTACGCTAGTTCATTATATCGCGATGGCGCTCACCTTCTGGCTGGCTGGCAAGTGGGTGAAGGAGCGCAACAAGATGAACTGCTTGCGGGCCGGAGTGGCCTTCTCCGCGCTATTTTACATGCTGGTGCTAGGGCTTGGCGAGCGAGCGGTTGCTTATTTCGCGCTGCTGGGCGCGGTGCAGGGGATTGCGGCCGGATTTTTTTGGCTGGCCTTTAATGTCGTCTACTTCGAGGTGACCGAGCCGGACAGCCGCGACCGCTTTAACGGATGGGCGGGCTTGCTGGGTTCAGGGGCCGGCATGATCGCGCCGTGGATTTCCGGCTTTTTGATCGTTCGGATGGACGCGGTGCAAGGCTACCGTCTAATTTTTACCTTATCGCTTATTGTGTTTGTGCTGGGGGCGATCGTCAGTTTTTTTCTGAAAAAACGTCAGACGGCAGGTTCATACGAATGGCTGCTGACCTGGAACTGCCTGCGGCAAAAGGATACGGCTTGGCGGCCGGTAGGGCTTGCGCTCGTTGCCCAGGGTGTGCGGGAAGGCGTGTTTGGATTTATGATTGGGCTGCTGGTGTATGTGCATACCGGCAATGAAATGAAGCTTGGCAACTTTGCGTTCATTTCTTCCGCGGTGGCGCTTGTTTGTTTTATGCTGGCCGGAAAATATTTGAAGCCGCGATTCCGCAGGCAGGCGATGCTGATCGGAGTCGTGATGCTGGTGGCCATTTTGCTCCCGTTTTTCTGGAAGGTCAACTTTACGACGCTGCTGATGTTCGGGGTCGGGGCGGCGATTTTTTATCCTTTGTACGGCATCCCGATGACGACGATTGTGTTTGATCTGATCGGCAAGGATGAGGAAAGCGCAAAACGCCGCGAGGAATATATCGTGATGCGCGAGCTGGCGCTGAATGCGGGCCGGCTGCTCGGCACGTCGCTGTTTATCGCGGTTGTGTCGCAAACCAATTCACCGCTGATCATGAATCTGCTGCTGCTCGTGGTGGGCAGCTCGCCGCTGTTTGCTTATTATTTTATGCGCAAGGCGGAGGCGGCCTGAGCAGAGCCGAATATCTTGACAATCCCGCTCCCGTCCTTAACAATTAAACCGATAGCAAAACGGATATTTATTCCAGGGCAAGGACGGGAAGGGAGCAGTTGCGAGATGAACAGACGAGCATTGATGGTAAATAGCATAACCGAGCTGATCGGGGATACACCGGCGGTCCGGGTCCGCAGGCTGACTGGGGAGCAAGACGCGGAGCTGTACGTGAAGCTGGAATATTTTAATCCGAGCGGCAGCGTGAAGGACCGTGCGGCGTACAATCTGATTTTGCAGGCGGAGCTCGCGGGCAAGCTGCAGCCGGGGGCGACGATTATCGAGCCGACGAGCGGCAATACGGGGATCGGACTCGCGATGAATGCGGCAGCCAAAGGGTATAAAGCGATTCTCATTATGCCGGACAATATGAGCAAGGAGCGCATTAACATTTTGAAGGCGTACGGCTCCGAAGTGGTGCTGACGCCAGCGGCCGAGCGGATGCCCGGCGCCATTCGCAAGGCGCAGGAGCTGCGGGACCAAATTCCTGGAAGCTTTATTCCGCAGCAGTTTGAAAATCAGGCGAATCCCGATATTCACCGGATAACGACAGCGCCGGAAATTGTCGAGCAGATGGCAGGCCGACTGGATGCCTTTGTCGCCACCTCCGGCACCGGCGGCACGATTACCGGAACCGGAGAGGAGCTGCGCAAAGCATGGCCTGAGCTGCAAATTTACGTCGTGGAGCCGCAAGGCTCGCCCGTGCTGTCCGGAGGGGAGCCAGGCCCGCATAAGCTTGTCGGGACAAGCCCCGGCTTCGTGCCGGCGATATTGAATACGTCAATTTATGATGAAATCGTACAGGTCAGCGACGACGATGCGCTGCGCACGATGCGGCAGCTAGCTAGCCTGGAAGGAATTTTGGTCGGCCCGTCTGCGGGCGCTTCCGTCTGGACGGGGCTGCAGGTTGCCCGCAAGCTTGGCTCCGGCAAGCGGGTGCTGTGTATTGCGCCGGATACAGGCGAACGGTATTTGAGCATGGATATTTTCTAAAATGGCGCATAGCGCGGCCTGACGGCTTGCTTGCTCATCGATCGACCCGGTTTCCTCGGAGGGAGCCGGGTTTTTGCTGCGGGGCGAATGGTTCATCGCGATGATATCAGGGGAATCTCTCTGAAATGATTTGAATATTTATTCATTATATTGTATAATAATAATTATCAGGACGTTCGAAGCGTCCGCAAGCCTTTCCCTGGGAGGGACCTGAGATCATGAAAATTGCTTTGCATAACGAATTGCCGTGCGAGGCGCACGTTCGTCAATTGATCGCAGCTATGGCCGGTCAGGCATCTGTCCTGCAAGCCTTCGAATATGATACGCTTCGCCACGGCGGCAGCCCGGTGATCGCAGCTTATGATCAGGACCGTTTGGTCGGTCTTGGGATTTGTCAGGATCAGGATTACAACGCTGCGGCTTTAAGGTTTGCCATTCTGCCCGGCTACGAGGGACGTGAGTTGGACACCTACATGAGCAAGCTGCTTAAGGTGGCTGCCCGGCCCGCTCCGGCGGCTGTTCACGCCTGCTTGTAAGGAGCTTCACCCGGCCTCCGCTCAGGAGGCTTTTTTTTCTTTACCAGCACCCGTCGTTAGGTGTAATATGGGGAGATAAGCAAAAGCGGTTGAAGCTTTATGCTTGGATGTATGACCTTGGGTCAGGAGGATGAATTCATGGAACAATTCAAAATGAAAATTCTTGAGCTGCTGAAAGAAGATGCGCGTCGTAGCCCTGCACTGATTGCAACCTTGCTGGGGGCGACGGAGGCGGAGGTGGCGGCGGCGATCAAGGAGCTTGAGGAAGCGAACGTGATCGTGAAATACGCAACGGTCGTGAATTGGGCCAAAGTGGACAATGAAAAGGTAACGGCTTTAATCGAGGTACAAATTACGCCGGAACGCGGCCGCGGCTTCGACGCGATTGCGGAACGGATCTACTTATATCCGGAAGTGAAATCCGTCTACCTGATGTCGGGCGCCTACGATCTGCTCGTCGAAATCGAAGGCAAGACGCTCAAGGAGGTCGCTTCGTTTGTCTCCAACAAGCTGTCGCCGATTGATCGGGTGTTATCGACCAAGACGCACTTTATTCTAAAAAAATATAAGCAGGACGGGGTCACCTTCGAGGACCATGAGGATGACCATCGTCTGTTAATTTCGCCGTAAAGGACGCTGAGAACGATGATAGAGCAGAAGCAAACAGAGGGACAGTCCCCTCGTTCCCGATCCCTCAGCAGTTATTTGACCCCGGTCGTTCAGCAGATACCTCCTTCAGGCATCCGTAAATTTTTTGACCTGGCCGTGGGCAGTAAAGATATTATTTCGCTCGGCGTCGGCGAGCCGGATTTCAGCACCCCGTGGCATGTGCGCGACGCTTGCGTGTATGCGCTGGAGCGGGGCAATACGAAGTATACGCCGAATTCGGGGTTGCCGGAGCTGCGTGAGGCGATTGCCGACTATTTGCATAGCTCGTTCCAGGTGGAGTATGAGCCGAAAGACGAGGTGCTTGTCACAGTAGGGGGCAGCGAGGCGATTGATCTGGCGCTGCGGGCGCTTGTATCGCCGGGCGATGAGGTGCTGGTGCCTGAGCCGACGTATATCACGTATTCACCGATTGCGAAGTTCAGCGGCGGCGTGCCTGTCGGCATCGAGACGTTCGCCAAGGATAAGTTCAAGCTGACGCCGGAGTCGTTGAAGGCCGCCATTACGCCGCGTTCGAAGGTACTGATTTTGTGCTACCCAAGCAATCCGACCGGGGGCATCATGACTTACGACGATTGGCTGCCGATCGCAAAGCTTGTGGAGGAGCACGATCTGCTTGTCATTTCCGATGAAATTTACGCTGAGCTGACTTACGGGCAGAAGCACGTCAGCTTCGCCTCGATGCCGGGGATGCGCGACCGGACGATTTTGGTCAGCGGCTTCTCCAAGTCGTTTGCGATGACCGGCTGGCGGATGGGTTATGTGTGCGCGCACCGCGAGCTGATTGCGGGGATGCTCAAAATCCATCAATACACGATTATGTGTGCGCCGTCTATGGGTCAAGTGGCTGCACTTGAGGCGCTGCGGAACGGGATGGAAGAGAAGGACCGTATGGTGGAGTCCTACAATCAACGCAGACGGCTCGTTGTCCAGGGCTTCCGGGAGGTCGGTCTTCCGTGCCATGAGCCTCAGGGCGCGTTTTATGCGTTTCCGTCCATACAGGCAACAGGTCTCACTTCCGAGCAATTTGCGACCCGCTTGCTGCTGGAGGGCAAGGTGGCGGCAGTTCCCGGCGACGTATTCGGACTCGGCGGAGAAGGCTTTCTGCGCTGTTCTTACGCCTATTCGGTCAGCCAGCTGACGGAAGCGTTCGACCGGATTGGAAATTTTATGAAAAAAATGTGATTCGACAAAAAAAGCCATTTTCAAGTTCTCCCAAAACTGGTATGTTAGATACATGGAAGTTTCATAGGTTTAATCATTTATGAGGCTTTTCTTCTATGGGTCTAAAGATTCGGGAACTGGGAGGGATGAATTATGGCTTTTCCGGAATATCGGCTTCGGCAGCACCTGCAAATCGGATGGATTCATGAGAACGAAAGCAAAGCCAAGTGGATGTTTGGAAAACGAAATGCAACCTCATCATCTGCGTCCTTAGAAGATGACATTTACCGGCTGCGCAAGGAGCTGGAAGCGCTCGTTCAGGATGGCAGCAGTTTGACTTCTCCCCGAGTGGTCGAGATTAGTATGGAATTGGATATTAAAATCAATGAATATATGAAAGCACACCGTAGAGGCCGCTGAGAAGCGGCTTCTTGCGCGTTGCGGGGAAATGGGACGGTGATGCCGGAACCGGCGTAACAGCTATAGGAAGACTCGTAGAACACTCGATACCGGGAGTGTTTTTTTTGTTGGTTGGGTAAGCTAGGCTGATCCATAGTGAAGAGCCGGCGGTCATACATTCAGCTGATTTTCAGCCAAGTTTCATCGTATGCTCATCTTGATGGATTACAGTAGAGGTAATTCGATGGGGAAAGGTGCGGTTTGATGAAGTCTAACAAGAAGGTATGGATTCCGGCCATTGTGGCGGTTGCGGCAGCGATCGCGCTAGTCGTGTACGTTTACTTCATGTCGGCGCCTCCGGGCGGCGGCGGCATGGGCGGTATGCGACCGCCTGAAGGTGGCGGGGCTGGAGGCGGTGGAGGCGGTATGCGCCCGCCGACAGGCGGCGAAGCGGGACCAGGAGGTATCCAGGCGTGGTTCAAAAACATAGGCACGGTTGCTGTAGGCTTGGGCGCGGTCAGCTTCTCCTGGTTCTGGTTCAAGAAAAAGCTGAAATCTCCGTCGCTGCTGGTGCGAAAAGCGGGGAAGCTGCTGTACGCGGCTCATAAGCTGCTGGGCTGGCTGACGCTGCTGGCCGTTGCAGCTCATGGCGTTTATTTTCTCATTGCGAAGCCGGGGAGCCGTGATATTTATTCCGGCCTGGCCGGATTTGTGATTCTGCTGACGCTCGCCGGGTACGGTCTGTTCCTGAACAAAATTCGCAACAAATGGATGCGGGTGGCGCATCGCACGCTCGGTATATTGTGGGCTCCGATTTTGCTGCTGCATGCGGGTGGATCAGCGATCGTGGCGGTTATAGCGAGTCTGGCGTTATGGGGGGTGGTATGGCTGCTGGAGAAAAACAAGCAGGGCGTCGCGAGGGAAAACACAGCGTGAACATGAAAGCTCGCTGCAGAGCTTTTGCCGGACAGCCTTCGGCTAGTGACAGCAAGCAATCGGTCGGTCGCTTTAAAGGAATAAGCATCCTATCCAAAATAGGCGTGCTTATTCTTTTTTTCAGTTCAGACCGCTCAAGCGCTTTCTGCCGAAATAATTTTGATCCGAAGGAATCCGATATGGTAAGATAGGTCGATGAGAAGGTTAAGCGGATTGCATACTTAGCTGACAAACTTGTCGGATGGAGGGAACGGGTCTTGAGGAAAGGATGCTGGCTGCTCTGTATAGGCTTGCTGCTGGTGCTCGCGGGCTGCGGCGGACCGAAGGCGGATGTGCCGATGTTTATGATCTCGAAAACCGGAATTCCGGGCGAAGTGGCGGAGAAGCTGCAAACGGCGCTTGTTGCCAATGTAGGGGAAACGCCAACCGTGTCGATTTCGGCATCGCCGATGTTTTCAATGGAAAAATTAATCGTTGAAATTGCTGCTGGGGAAAACGGGATCATTGTCGTTCCAGGCGAGCAATTCAAGGGTCTGGGGATGCAGGGAGGCTTCGTGCCGCTGGATGAGCTGGCGAGCGCGGCGGACTTCCCGGACGGAGTGCTGGAGGTTCCGATCGAGGATCGGGACAGCAAGTCTTCGAAGGCGGCGGACAAGCCTGCTCCCAAGCTGGAAAAGCATCTGTATGGCATTCCGCTGGAACAGACGAAGTGGTTTACGGAGCTGAAGCTGAATGGCAAGGATTTGTATGCGTTTATTCCGCAGAATGCGAAGGATATTGAGAAGGCCAAGCTGGTGATGAAGCACATTGCCCAGAAGTAGCGGATCGGCTCGGACCGACGTAATGCGACAAGAGCTTGCGAAGGCTTGGCTGACGGCTATAAACAAATGGTATGACATGAAATACGGCACGGGTGCCCGGAGACGACACGGCAACGGAGAAGTCTTCGGGTTAAAAGGGAAGCCGGTTAAAATCCGGCGCGGTCCCGCCACTGTAATCGGACGATAAGCTCCCCACATGCCACTGTCGGCGCGGCCAGCGACGATGGGAAGGCGGGGAGCCGGCAAGGAGTCCGTAAGTCAGGAGACCTGCCCGCCGCCGGTACGGCTAGTTCCTTTCGAGGAAAGGGAGCGGCAGTGACAAGGCGGTGACTGGTTGGTCGGCGGGTAAAGGATGCCCGAAGACGGACCGGCGCGTAGAAGTCTGTCCTCTGCTCTGGACTTTGGTCCGCAGGCAGAGGTTTTTTTGTCTGGCTTTTGTTGTAAACGGGGGCATGCCAGGGTGGGATCAGCTTAACGAAATGCACAAGGTAGGAGTGAGAATAAGGATGGATCATCTGTTGAAAAAAAGAAGCCGCAAGCTGCTGAACGCTGTGCTGGGCTTGGCGCTCGCGGCAACGCTTGCCGCTTGCGGAGACAAGGCTCCGCCGACCAATGCGCCCAACCCCGGCGTATTGGTCGATCCGCCCAAAGCGGAAAGTGGCGCGCAGCAAGGCGCAGCGCAGACGAAGCGAACCGCTTACCCGCTCAAGGTGACGGATGCGACGGGCAAGGAGTTTGTGTTTGAGAAGGCTCCGGAGCGGATTGCGTCCACTTCGCCGAGCGAGACGGAGATGCTGTTTGCGCTTGGCCTGGGCAGCAAGGTAGTCGGGGTATCCGATTATTGCGATTATCCGGCTGAAGCGAAGAGCAAGCCCAAGCTTGGCAGCATCACGAAGCCCAATGAAGAAGCCTTGATCGGCGCGGGTGCGGACCTGACGCTGACCGGGGTGTCGATGAAGCTGCCGACCGTGGAGAAGCTGCGGGAGCTGAAGGTCAATTTGTTCCAGGTGCAGCCGAAGACGGTTGATGATGTGATGAACAATTTGCTGCTGATGGGGCAAATTTTCGACCGTCAGGCGGAGGCGCAAAAGCTGGTCGATCAGATGAAGGCGGACCGGCAGCAGGTCGTTGACGCGGTGAAGGGGCTGAACCCGGAGGAAAAAAAGAAGGTGCTGATCGAATTTTCTCCAGGCTGGACGGTTGGTTCCGGCGAATTTCTGAGCGAGCTGATCGACATCGCGGGCGGCATCAATGTGTATGCGTCGGAGAAAGGGTATGTCAAGCTGAGCGAGGAGAAGGTTATCGCCGAAAATCCGAAGGTCATTCTTTACCCGCGTAATCTGATTGATGACAGCTCGAAAAAAACGCTGGATCAGCTTATTCGCGAGCGCAGCGGCTGGGAGAAAATCGACGCCGTGAAGGACGGCAGGCTGGCCGGCGTGGATAAGGATACGACAGTTCGTCCCGGTCCGCGAATTACGGAGGGCTTGAAGGAAATTGCCAAGGGCATTTATCCTGAATTGGTGAAGTAAATGAAAAAAAAGCTGATCGGCTGGGGGCTGGCTGCGCTTGGACTGCTGCTGCTTGTCGTTACGATCGCGTTGTCGGTTGGCTCGGTCCGGGTGCCGTTTGTTCATGTCTGGAGCATTCTGCTTCATCACTTCCCAGGCATGGACGGGCGGGTTGAAGCGGCTTGGCCGGCTTCCTCGGAGCAGATCGTCTGGAAGGTGCGGCTGCCCCGGATTGTGCTCGGTATGCTGGTGGGGGCGGCGCTTGGGCTGGCCGGCGCGGCCTTCCAGGGCGTGCTGCGCAATCCGCTGGCTGATCCGTACACGCTGGGCGTGTCCTCGGGAGCGTCCGTCGGCGCTTCCTTTCTTATTTTATTTGGACTGCAATATGCGCTGGGCGAATGGAGCGTGCCTGCGGTTGCCTTCTGCACAGGCGCTGTGTCGCTGCTGCTCGTGCTGCTGCTGGCCCGGACGGACGGGAAGCTGAAGATCGAGACGGTTATTTTATCGGGTGTGGTGCTGCAGGCGTTTTTATCGGCGATCGTGTCCTTGATGGTGTCGATGTCCAAGCAGGTGATTAATGAAATTATTTTTTGGCTGATGGGTAGTCTCGCGTTGCGCGGCTGGTCATATTCGCTGCTGCTGCTCCCGTATTTGGCGGCGGGGCTGCTGCTGCTGCTCGGCTATGGCCGGGCGATGAATTTGTTTGCGCTCGGTGAACGGCAGGCCGCCCATCTGGGGGTGCCGGTGGAGCGGACGAAGCTGGTGGTGCTGGTAGCTTCGACGTTAATTACGGCGGCTGCGGTGTCGGTGGCCGGAGTTGTGGGCTTCGTCGGGCTGCTGGTGCCTCATTTGCTGCGGCTGCTGGTCGGCCCCGATTACCGCTTGCTGCTGCCGCTGTCCGTCATCGGGGGCGCGATTTATGTGCTGCTGGCCGACACGCTGGCCCGGACGCTGCTGGCGCCTACCGAAATTCCGCTTGGTGTCGTAACCGCATTTATGGGCGCTCCGTTTTTCGCGTATTTGTTGAAGCGGCGCAAGCGACTGGCACGTGATCAGGGAGCTTGAGCGGGCAGGCGCACGCGGGGCAATCGGAGCATTAAGCGGCGGTTCATAGTGGTCGTGGTAGCCTGGGCCAGTCAGAGGCAGCCACAAGGAGCAAAAGGGAAGCTACCAGGGGAGCCAAAGGCAGTCGGAGACGGGGAAGCTGGTCAGAAATGAGTAGGCGGACAGAGCGGCTTCGTGTCAATGAAGAGGTTCAGCTGAAGTCCATCAGAGGTGCGAAGGGGGCGGAGGAAGCCGTGATTGAGGTGGCGGTTGAGCGTCTGCAGAAGCGCTACGGGACGCGAGTCGTGCTGGACGGCGTGCAATTTACGGTACGGCCGGGTGAATGGCTATGTATTCTCGGCCCGAACGGCAGCGGCAAGACGACGCTGCTGCAGCTGCTGTCCGGCGTATTGCCGGCCAGCGGCGGTCAGATCACCTTGAACGGTCAGCCGGTTGGAGCCTATTCGCGCAAGGCGCTTGCCCGGCAGATCGCCGTGCTGCAGCAGGATGCGCTTCCTCCGGTCGGATTTACGGTACAGGAAGTGATCGAGATGGGGCGGTATCCCTATCAAAATTGGCTCGGCGACGAACGAGGCGATTCGGCCGGGCTGATCGAGCAGATCATCGGTTCGCTGAAGCTGGAGCCGCTGCGCGATCAGGCCGTGGAGCAGCTGAGCGGCGGCGAACGGCAGCGGGTCGCATTGGGCAAGGCGATGGCGCAGGAGCCGCAATTGCTGCTGCTGGATGAGCCGACAACATTTCTGGATATCGGCTACCAGGTGGAGCTGATGGACAAGGTTCGCCGCTGGCAGCAGGATCGGGGCATGACGGTTATTTCCGTGCTGCATGATCTGAACTTGGCGGCGCAATATGCGGATCGGCTGCTGCTGCTGCATCGCGGAGCTGTCGAGGCCATTGGCGCACCGCAGGAGGTGCTGGAGGCCGATTTGCTGGAGCGTGTCTACGGGACGCGTCCGCATGTGCTGGCTCATCCGGACAGCAGTGTTCCGCAAATTTTAGTAACTGGGGGAAAACAGGATGAGTAGCACGAACTGGAAAGAAGTCGCGTCAGCCATTGTTCCGCTGGACGCTGAGGCTGTGCACAAGGCAGCCGCACGGCTGGACAGCCTGACCAAGCCGCCCGGCAGTCTGGGCCGTCTGGAGGAAACGGCTCGGCAGCTTGCAGGCATTACGGGCGAGCTGACCCCGGATCTGTCGCGGAAGGCCGTCCTTGTGATGGCTGGCGATCATGGCGTGTGCGAGGAAGGCGTCAGCGCGTTCCCGGCCGAGGTGACGCCGCAGATGGTATTGAATTTCCTGAACGGCGGTGCAGCGGTTAATGTGCTGGCGCGTCACGCCGGAGCCGATGTCGTTTGTGTCGATATCGGGGTCAATGCGGACTTGAGCCATCCGGAGCTTGTGTCGCGCAAGGTACGCAAAGGCACAGCCAATATGGCCGTTGGTCCGGCGATGACGAGAGCCGAAGCTGAGGCGGCGATTGCTGTCGGGATCGAACTGGTCGGCGAGCTGGCTGAGCAGGGCTATCGAATGTTTGCGACAGGCGAGATGGGCATCGGGAATACGACGGCCAGCGCAGCGATTTTGACGGTATTGGGACAGACCGATCCGGTTGCGGCCACCGGCCGGGGAACGGGGATTGATGATGACCGTCTGCGGCATAAGCAGCAGGTGATCAGCCGGTCGATTGCGCTGAACAGCCCGGATGCGGGCGACCCGATTGATGTGCTGGCAAAGGTTGGCGGACTCGAAATCGCCGGACTGGTCGGCGTCATTCTTGGAGCGGCCCGCCACCGCTGCCCGGTTGTCATCGACGGGTTTATCTCGTCGGCTGCCGCCTTGCTCGCCGCACGGCTGGCGCCGCTCAGCACATCGTATATGGTCGCTTCGCATTTGTCGCAGGAGCAGGGCCATGCGCGGCTGCTGGAGCAAATCGGGCTGACGCCGATGCTGCGGATGGACATGCGTCTGGGCGAGGGGACGGGTGCGGTGCTCGCATTTCCGCTGATTGAAGCGGCGGTGCGGATTGTGAAGGAAATGGCGACATTTGCCGATGCGGGCGTGTCGCAGGGCTCGGCTGCCGAGGGGACCGAGGCGCAGGCTCGCGGACACGGTCAGGTCGGTCCGGAGGCGGACAGTGAGCAGGGCCAGGCTGGTCTGCATGAGGAAAAGCGCGATGAGGGCGATGCGGAGAGGAACAAGGAGCAGGGACAGTCGGCTCAGGAAGCGGACGAGCGTGCCGCCGGTAAGCCGTGAAGGCGCTGGTGACAGGCGGCGCGCGCAGCGGCAAGAGCTCCTTCGCCGAGCGGTACGCGGCTACGCTGGGTGCTGAAGGCTTGTACATTGCTACGGCGCAAGCCTATGACGAGGAGATGGAGCAGCGGATCGCGCTCCATCGGCAGGAGCGTGAGCAGCGCGGCTACATATGGCGCACGCTCGAAGCGCCGTATGCGCTGGCGGAGACGCTGCGGCAGGCGGACGAGCCGGTTGTGCTTGTGGACTGTCTGACCTTGTGGCTGTCGAACTGGCTGCTGCGGCTGGAGGCGGAGCCGGAGGTGACGACTTTGCTGGAGCGGCAGGTGGATGCGCTGGCGGAGGCGTTTCGGGCGGCCCAGCGGCCGGTTGTGCTCGTGACGAACGAGGTTGGCAGCGGACTGGTGCCGGAGTACAAGCTGGGCCGATTGTTTCGTGACGTATCGGGGCGCATGAACCAGCGTCTGGCACAGGAGGCGGACCAGCTGTTTCTGGTTACGTCCGGTGTTGCGGTGGAGCTGAAAAGCCAGGCTTACCGGTTTTAATTAAATCAGCATTGAACTTACATAGATGGCGAGGGACAGCGCTTGTGGATGTATAGCTGGGAAGAGACGCTGTGGATGGCGCTCGCAGCGATTGTGACCGACTGGATCATCGGCGACCCGGCGTGGAAATGGCTGCCGCATCCCGTTATTGTGATCGGACGCTGGATCGGACGGCTTGAGGCGTGGCTGCGCCCGACCGATCGTTTGCTGTCGGCCCGCTCGCTGCGCGTGCGCGGAGTGTGGCTGATGGCGTCAACGATCAGCTTATCCTTTGCGGCTGCGGCTGCCCTTGTATGGGTGGCGGATTGGGTGCATCCGTGGCTTGGTTACGCGGCTAACGTTTGGCTGATCTCGACGACGCTGGCGGTGAAGGGGCTGAAGCAGGCGGCGATGGCGGTATATAAGCCGCTTCAGGACGGCGACCTGGAGCAGGCGCGTTTGTATACGGGCTATATCGTCGGACGCGATACGACGAAGCTGGAGGAGCCGGAGCTGACGCGGGCTACGGTAGAAACGGTGGCGGAAAATATTGTCGATGCGTTTGTGTCGCCGCTGTGCTTTGCGCTGCTGGGCGGCGCGCCGCTGGCGCTGCTGTATCGTGCGTCGAATACGCTGGACTCGATGGTTGGTTATAAAAATGACAGCTATGCCGACTTCGGCTGGGCTTCGGCGCGCTGGGACGATGTGCTTAACTATATCCCGGCGCGTCTGAGCGGCTTGCTGTTGATCGGCTGGGCGGCAGTTATACCGGGGTTATCCGGCATGCGCGCTGCCCGTGCCGTATTTCGCTTCGCCCGGCTGCATCCGAGCCCGAACAGCGGCATCCCGGAGTCGGCGGCCGCAGGCGCGCTGGGCATTGAGCTGGGCGGGGTGAATGTGTATCACGGCCGAATCAGCGAGCGTGCGCGGATGGGCTGGCCTTTGCGGGAACGGCGGCGAAGCGATATTGCGGCTGTCGTTCGGATGCTGTACGGTGTAAGTTATATGATAGCGGGAGGATTGCTCATATGGGGGCTGCTCGTCTAATCCGGCAAACTGGCGCGGCCTGTACGGCTGCACTGCAGTTTTTAACCCGGCTGCCGGTGCCGGTACGGCTGGACTACGATGACGCTTTGTTTCGCCGGAGCGTTATTTTTTATCCGTTGGCGGGCGGGGTGCTTGGGGCCTTGACCGCAGGCTTCGGCGTGCTGCTCGCCGATGTGGCGGAGCTGCCAGCTGCGGTGACGGCGGCGCTGGTGCTGGCCTGTTGGGTGGCGCTCAGCGGAGCGCTGCATCTAGACGGGCTGATGGATACAGCTGATGGCGTGCTGAGCCACCGCTCGCGGGAGCGAATGCTGGAGATTATGAAGGACAGCCGCGTTGGCGCCATGGGAGTTATCGCAGGCATATTGCTGCTGCTGATAAAATGGACGCTGCTCACCGAGCTGCTGCCTGAGTCCGGTACGGTCGGCAGCTCGGTCTGGCTGCTGCTGCCGCTGGCGATGATCTGGAGCCGCTGGTTTATGGTCGTGGCGATCTGGGGCTGGCCTTATGCGCGCGCCGGACAGTCGGCGAAGGCGGGGGCCGCAGGGGCCGTAGGCGCAGACAAGGCTGCGGGTTCGGAACAGGCTGAGGCCGTGATCGTGCAGGCGGGTTCGGAAGCGGCTGAGGCTGAGGCCGTGCAGGCAACTGAGCCGGCTGAGGCTGCGCCAACCGAGGTCCCGTCGGGCAGCGGAGGCCTTGGCGGGTTATTCCGCAGCGTGGGACGCCGACATGTGCTGGCGGCAACGGCCACGGCCGCGCTGCTGAGCGCAGCTGCGATCGGCGTGCCTGTCGGCTTGGGCTGGCTGACGCTGACAGCCGGGCAAGGTCTGGGGCTGGCGCTGGTGACGGCGGCTGCGACCGTTATGACAGGCACGGTTGCCGGAGCCTATTTGAACGCAAAGCTGGGCGGCCTGACGGGCGATACGTATGGGGCGCTGAATGAGCTGCTGGAAGCTGTGCTGCTGCTTGTTTTACTGAAGCTGGCAGCGCAGTGGTAGGAAGGGATGGGATGGACAATGCTGGAGCGTTACGGGCATGGCGGTGATTTGTGGACGGCGGCCGAGCTGTTTGGCTTACCTAAGGAACAATTGATTGATTACAGCTCCAATATGAATCCGCTCGGTCCGCCGGATGCGGTGAGGGCGATTATGACGGAGCGGTGGCGGGAGCTGGTTCATTATCCGGACCCTGCCGTTCGGGAGCTGACGGCGCGGCTTGCCGCCAAGCACGGCGTCGAGCCCGCCTGTGTATTGGTCGGCAACGGCGCAGCCGAGCTGATTGATTTGGCCGTTCGCGCGCTGCGTCCGGCGGTAACCGGGCTGGTTAGCCCTTCCTTCGGGGAATACCGGGAAGCGGTAGGCCGGGCAGGCGGGCGTGTTGCGGATATCCCGACCTGCGAGCAGGATGGCTTCGAGCCAACGCTCGAAGCGCTGCAGAAGGCGGCGCAGCATTGTGAGGTGCTGTTTCTCGGCCATCCGAATAACCCGACCGGACGAGTGCTGTCCGTTCCGGTGCTCCGCTGGCTGACTGATGGAGCGGACGGCGCTACCGTCATTGTGGACGAGGCGTTTCTCGACTTTACCGCCGATGAGGAGCGGTTGACGCTGGCGCGCGAGGCCGCGGCTGGCAGCCATTTGATCGTCATCCGTTCGATGACGAAGTTTTATGCGGTGCCGGGCATCCGGCTTGGCTATGCGATCGCGCATCCGGAGCTGATCGCCCGGCTGAAGGCTTTGCAGGTGCAATGGAGCGTTAATGCGCTTGCCCAGTGGATCGGTTTGGCAGCGCTGGATGACGAGGCCTACGCTCGCCGTACACGCGCCTGGCTTGCTCCGGCACGCGAGCAGCTGGCGAACGGCCTGCGCGCGCTAGGCTTTCGCGTCTATGACAGCGACGTCAATTTTATACTCTTTTCCGCCCGGCCGCTCGGCTTGCGGATTGCTGAGCTGCAGCGTGCGCTGGGCAAACGCGGCGTACTGCTGCGTGATGCCTCGACCTTCGCAGGGCTGGATGGCTTCTACGGCAGACTGGCGGTGAAGGAGGAAGCCGGCAACGCCAGTCTGCTTGTGCTGCTGGGAGAGACGGTGCGCGAGTTATCGACGGAGGCAGAGAAGGCTGCACGGCTGGGTGAGACCGCGCGCGAGCTGTCGGTCACGGCGAACCCGAGTTTGGGAGCGCGGGCAGAGGCGAAGCAGCAGCAAGCCGAGGCTCCGAAACAGCCGCAGCGCTCGCCAGGCCTGAATGAAGCTGGGATGGCGTCGACGGAGCGGTCATCGGGTGGGGAGCAAACGGTTGTGCCGCCTGTTCCTTCCTCTCAAGGCTACGCGCGGACGATTATGCTGCAGGGTACGGCGTCCGATGTCGGCAAAAGCTTGCTGACAGCGGCATTGTGCCGCATCCTGCTGCAGGACGGCCACCGGGTGGCGCCGTTTAAGTCGCAAAATATGTCTCTGAACTCCTACGTGACGCCGGATGGCAAAGAGATCGGCCGGGCGCAGGGTATGCAGGCGGACGCTTGCCGGATCGCGGCGACGACGGATATGAATCCGATTTTGCTGAAGCCCAAGAAGGATATGGTGTCGCAGGTTGTTGTTCACGGCAAGCCGTACCGTGATCTTACCGCCCGCGCCTACCGGGAGAACTATTTGCCGGAGGCCGAGCTTGTTGTTAAGGAAGCGCTGCACCGGCTGCGCGGCACGGCAGATGTGGTTGTGATGGAAGGAGCCGGCAGCCCGGCCGAGGTTAATCTCAAAAACCGGGATATCGTCAACATGCGGCTGGCCGGCTGGGCGGATGCGCCGGTGCTGCTGATCGCGGATATTGACCGAGGCGGAGTGTTTGCTTCGCTGGTCGGCACGCTGGATATTTTGACGGACGAGGAACGGGCGCGGGTCAAAGGGTTTATCATCAATAAATTTCGCGGCGATGTGACCCTGCTGAAGCCGGGGCTGGATTGGCTGGAGGCGCGTACCGGCAAGCCGGTGCTTGGCGTCATTCCGTATTTGCCCAATCTGGGGCTGGAGGATGAGGATTCGGCATCGTTGGACCGCAAGCTGGCTGCTGGCGGAAGCGGGCGAGGCATCCAGTCAGCCGCAGACGACGAAACGGACGAGAACGCTGACAGAGGAGAAAACAAAGGCACGGGGAACAGCTCGGCTGCCAATTCGCCCGGCAGCTTGGCCCGGCATCAAGGCAAGCGGCTTGATGTGGTCGTCATTCGCCATCCGAGGCTGTCGAACTTCACGGATGTGGACCCGCTGCTGCAGGAGCCGGATGTCCGGCTGCGTTTTGTAACGAGCGCGGCTGAATTTGGCCGCCCTGACGCGGTTATTGTACCGGGCAGCAAAAATACGGTTGATGACCTGATCTGGCTGCG
This sequence comes from Paenibacillus sp. sg306046, assembly GCF_059821225.1. Taxonomy (NCBI): domain Bacteria; kingdom Bacillati; phylum Bacillota; class Bacilli; order Caryophanales; family Paenibacillaceae; genus Paenibacillus; species Paenibacillus sp. sg306046. Next base: position 384,421 of record NZ_JCAMRT010000001.1, on the reverse strand, counting down.
CGAGGCCGGTCTGGACCGCGCGATTTTGCAGCTGGCCGCCGATGGCGGCTGGGTGGTCGGCATTTGCGCAGGCTATCAGATGCTGGGCCGGAGGCTGCTTGACCCGGAGCTGGTGGAAGCCGACCGGCCGGAGCTGGCCGGGCTTGGCTTGCTGCCGACGGAAACCGTATTTGCGGCGGAAAAACGGACAGTTCGTGTCGAAGGGACTACGACGCTGTATGCGGCTCCGGGTGAGTCGTACCCGATTGCCGGCTATGAAATTCATATGGGCCGAACGTTGATGCTGGAGCAAGCGGAGCCTGCCTTCAAGCTGTGGCCGGAGGAAGCGAACGGGCTCACCAGCAGTGAGCGTGAAACAGGCGCGCTCGCCGCCAGCGAGCGTTCAGTCCGGAAGCCGTTCAGCCTGGACGGCGTTGTGACGGCGGGCGGGCGCGTCTGGGGCACGTATTTGCACGGCGTGCTGCACAATGACGATTTCCGTCGGGCGTTTCTGAACGAGCTGAGGGTGGCGAAGGGCTGGGAGCCGCTCCCGGCGGAGCTTCGTTTTCAGGAGCAGCGGGAGGCGGCGTTCGATCGGCTGGCGGAGCATGTGCGCAGCAGCTTGGATATGTCGCGGTTGTATGAGATGATAAGGTAAACTGAATGCTACCGGAGGGGGAGATCAAGAGATGCGAATTTATACCCGAACCGGCGATGCCGGGCAGACAGGCGTAATCGGCGGTCGTGTAGACAAGGACGATGACCGTGTTGAGGCGTATGGGACGACGGATGAGCTGAATTGCTTTGTCGGACAGGCGATGGGTTTTTTGGACCCGGAGCGGGACGCGGATTTGCTTGCCGATTTGCTGGAAATTCAGCATGAAATATTTGACTGCGGGTCTGATCTGGCGTTGCTCAAGCAGGAGCTGCGGCCGTATAAGGTCAAGGCCGAGATGGTCGACCGGCTGGAGGCCTGGATTGATAAATACGATGCGGAGACGCCGGATATTAAACGGTTTATTTTGCCGGGCGGCAGTCAGGCTTCTTCGGCGCTTCATGTGTGCCGGACCGTATGCCGCCGGGCGGAGCGGCGCGTGGTGACGCTGGCTCGGACGCAGCCGATTAATGAAGAGGTTCGGCGGTATTTGAACCGGCTGTCGGATTTGTTTTTCACCTTGGCCCGGACGGCGAATCATCGCGCAGGCGTGCCGGATGTGGAATATGTGCGGAGCGCTGAGGTGTTTCGCAGAAAAACATGACAACCTACTATAAACCGCTGGAGTATGTCGTGCCGCTGGAAGACGCTGGTATGGTGCTGCGTTCCGTGCTGCAGAAGCGAATGGGGCTGTCGCGCAAGCTCATTTCCCGCCTGAAGCTGACGGAGCAAGGCATTACGGTCAACGGCGAGCGCCAATATATTGACCTTGTGCTGCAGGCAGGCGACCGGGTAGCGGCGCGGATGGCGGAGGAGGATTCGGAGGATATACTGCCTCAGCCGATGCCGCTGCATATTTTGTATGAGGACGAAGAGCTGCTGGTGCTGGACAAGCAGGCCGGTATTATCGTACACCCGACACATGGGCACTACACGGGCACGTTGGCGAATGGGGTCGTTCATTATTGGAAGGAGCAGGGGGCCAGCTTCCGATTCAGGCCGATTCATCGGCTTGATCAGGAAACCTCAGGTGCGCTCGCTATCGCCAAGAACCCTTATGTTCATCAGCAAATTTCGGAGCAAATGCAAGCAAACGGCCTCAAAAAGGAATATATCGCCCTCGTTCACGGCCGGGTAACGCAGGAGGAAGGCACGATTGATGCGCCGATTGACCGCGACCCGGATGCGCCGCATGTACGGATCGTGACGGAGAGCGGCTACAGGGCGGTCACGCACTTTCGCGTAGAGCAGCGGTTCGAAGCTGCGACGCTTGTCCGGCTCCGGCTGGAAACGGGGCGCACCCATCAGATTCGCGTGCATATGAAGCATTTGGGCCATCCGCTTGTCGGCGACCGGATGTACGGCTTGCCAGAGGCCGACAACGGCCTGATCGACAGGCAGGCGCTGCATGCCGCGACGCTTGGCTTGACGCATCCGATTCTCCGAAAGTGGATGGAATTCGACGCCCCGGTTCCGGCAGATATGCTGGAATGCGCGCGCAGGCTGGAGCGGGGGACAGATTAGGGAACGGACTCGGCCTGCCGCTGCTTGCGCTCGCGTACAACTGCAGCGGCGGTTATGCCGGTTCATCAAACGCAGGCAGCCCGGACCCGGTCCGGAACGGCTTGCGTTTTTTTTCGTACAAGAAACGTTGGCATTCACCAGGTCGGGGGTCAAACGATGCCTAGGCTCGATTTCGCGGAGCGCAGCCACCTACTTGCTTCCCTGCAGCATGCCCATATATTCCTTCAACGCGACGGCCAGGTTATCGAGTGCCGACGCTTGCGGCGTCCAGAGCCGGGTGAGCGACTGCGGCTGCCCGCCGCGGCTTGTCCGGTAGTCGGTCGGGTAAGGCGTAACTTGTACCTCCTGGGCGGCAAAATGTTGGACAGCCCGGGCCATATGGAAGGCCGAGGTGATCAGAATCGGGCGGCTCAGTTGATGTCGCTGTAAGATTTCGTGCGTCAGCCGGGCATTTTCCTGCGTGCTGCGGCTTTGGTCGTCGAGCAAAATATGCGTCTCCGGAACGCCCAGCTCAAGCAGCATCCGTTTGGACAGCTGCGCTTCATTGCCGGAGGCCGCGTACACTTCACCGCCGGAAAATACGATGGGCAGCGGCTTGCTCTTGTACAGCTGAACCGCAGCGACGACTCGCTGCAGCGTCGTACCGGACAGCTGTCCTTCCCCCGCGGGATGAGGCACTCCGGCCAGGGAGCCGCCGCCAAGCACTACATAGGAATCGCCTTCAAGCATCGCAGGAGCTGGAGGGGCGTAACGGTCCTCCAGCCGACTGATGACTGCATCCGCAACCAGCGGAATCGAGCAGGCATACAACAGGAGGGCAGCCAAGCCAGCGAGCAGTCCGGTCCGGCGGCTAACGCGGAGGAACATAAATCCCGCCAGCAGCGCCAACAGCAGGATGAGCAGTCCGGGCGGCAGCAGGAAGCTGTACATAGCTTTTAATACATAAATCATGGCAGGCTCCTTTTCTGACGCGCAGATCCAGCGGGTGGGTTTCCATTCCTATCCATTATGGCAAGGGCAAGGACAAGTTTCAACCTCCGGGTCGGAGCGGAGCGGGGGCGTTTGCAGCGTACGGAGCTTCCTCGTTATAATGAGGGAGTGCATTTATAGCTGAGGCTACTCATATAGCCGAAAATTATTGTGGAAAAGGAATGAGCAAGGTGAGCGAATCGACTGGAACATTGACCATTTATGAATACCCGCCCTGCGGAACATGTCGCAGCTCCGTCAAATGGCTGCAAACCGCGGGCTGGGAGCTGGAGCGTATTCATATTAAGGAAACGCCGCCCAGCGTGCAGGTGCTGGAGCAATTGATTCCGCTGAGCGGTCTCGATATCAAGAAGTGGTTCAACACGTCCGGCGAGGTGTACAAGGAGCTGCAGCTCAAGGACAAGCTGGCCGGGATGTCGCAGCAGGAAAAAATCGGGCTGCTCGCTGCACATGGCATGCTGATCAAACGCCCGATTGTAACCGATGGGCGGCAGGTGACGCTTGGCTTTAAGCCGGAGGCGTATGAGGCGGCATGGAGCCGCTAAGGAAGGGGGTGCGGAGGGAAGGTGCAGCAGCAACCGAAACGTAACAAACAAGGCCCGCTTTGGTACATCGGAGCCGCCGTCATGTTTTTGCTGACACAGCTCAAGACGCTGCTGCCGCTGCTCAAGCTAAGCAAGGTCGGAGGGCCGATTGTGACGATGGCTTTGTCCGTAGGGGCCTATGCGATCTTGTTCCCGTGGCAGTTCGCGGTCGGAGTTGTGCTATTGATCTTCGTCCATGAAATGGGGCATGTATGGGCGGCGAAGCGGAAAGGCTTGCCGGTGAGCGCACCGGTGTTTATTCCGTTCCTGGGCGCGTTGATTACGATGAAGCGTCATCCGCGTGACGCCGCTACGGAAGCTTATGTGGCGATGGGCGGCCCGCTTGTCGGCGCGATTGGCGCAGCTGTTGTTTTTGCAGCTGCCTATTTGCTGGATAGCGGGCTGTTGTACAGCTTGGCTTATACCGGTTTTTTTCTCAACCTGCTGAATTTGCTGCCGATCCATCCGCTGGATGGCGGACGTATTGCTACGGCAGTTACCCGCTGGCTTTGGCTGGTGGGGCTCATTGGCGGACTGGTCGTCATTGTTCTGCTCCAAAGCTGGCTGCTGGCGATTATATGGGCCATGTTTGCGTATGATTTGTACGTGAAATATGTGAAAAATCGGAAACACGGCAAGCCGGGCGAGCTTCGGCAGGTTGCTCTGACCTTTATGGCGCCCGCCGAGCCGCTGCTGGAGCAAGGCATCATGATTCCGGGTCCTGAGCATAAACGCGAGCTGAGTTTTGCCACGTATTCCGAGCTGGAGGATGAAACGCAGCGTGTGGAGCTTTACTGGGATACACTGCAGTTTCACGGGACGGTGCCGATGGTGCAGCAGAGCCTCATTCATCGTGCCTATGCGACAGGGGTCGAGAAGGTGCAGAAGGAAGACGGCTTGCAGCTGGCGATCCATTGCAAGGTCGAGTATTCGCCGTATGAAAATGATGTGTATTACGACGTTTCGCCTGCCACGAGATGGAGATTCGGAATTGGCTACCTTTCGCTGGCAGCGGCGCTGCTGCTAATGATGTTTGCTGTTCATGAGCTGTCCGGCGTTGGTTTTTTGGGCCGTTAATGATTGATCAGGCTTAGCATTGACGGCATGTACGAAGGTTGGCCGGACGTGGCAGGACCGGTGCGATAAAAGGCACGCCAGGACCGGTGCGAAAAGGCGAAGCAGGCAGGAGCAAGAGCAAATACGGCAAAACAGGCGTGAGCGAAGTGCCCGGAGCCCTTGAAGTAAAGGAAGCGGAGCCGCACAGGGAATGTAGCCCTGCGACCGTCCGAGCTACAAGCGACGCTTGGCAGCAAGCAAGAGGAGAGAGCTATTGTATGAAACGTTGGGAGTCCAAACGGCTGGCCGAACTTGGTTCGGCCATTTTTTCTGAAGTTGCGCAGTGGAAGCAGGAGGCGATTGCGCAAGGCGTCGATGTGATCGACCTGGGCATTGGCAGTCCTGACCGGGGGCCGTCGGCGCGGGTTCGGGAAGCGCTTAGCGCGTCAGCACTCGACCCGATGCAGTACGGATATCCGGGGACGGTCGGCACGCCGGAGTTTCGCCAGACGGTCGCCGCCTGGTACAAGCACCGGTTTGACGTTACGCTGGACCCGGAGACGGAGGTTGTGGCGCTGATGGGCTCGCAGGACGGGCTGGCGCATTTGGCATTAGCCGTCACCGATCCGGGGGATATCGCGCTGGTGCCTGATCCGGGGTACCCGATTTATGCAGCCAGCCTTGTCTTGGCCGGGGTGGAGCCGTACCTTATCCCGCTCCGGGAAGCGAATGATTATTTGCCTCAGCTGGATCAAATTCCGGCGTCAGTGCTGCAGAAGGCGAAGTTTATGCTGTTAAATTATCCGAGCAACCCGCTTTCCGCAGTAGCGACGCTGCCGTTTTTTGAACGGCTTGTCGATTTCGCCCGTCAGCATGGGCTGCTGCTTGTGCATGATGTCGCTTATTCGGAAATGGCCTTTGACGGTTTTCGACCCCCCAGTATTCTTGAGGTCGAAGGAGCCCGTGAGGTTGCCGTCGAATTTCACTCGCTGTCCAAAAGCTTCAACATGGCAGGCTGCCGAATTGCGTATATGGTCGGTCAGCCGGATGTGGTGCGGGCTTTGCGGACTTTGAAATCCAACATTGATTACGGAGTTTTTCTGGCCGTACAACGCGCCGGAATCGAAGCGATGAAGGAAGATATGGAGCCGGGCAGCCAGTCCGTAGCAGCCCTGTATGAGCGGCGGCGCGATCTTGTGATTGACGGACTGCGCGAGCTAGGTTGGGAAATTCGCAAGCCTAAGGCTTCTATGTTTATTTGGGCGCCGATTCCGCCGGGCTGGACATCTCGACAAATTTCCCGGGAAATGCTGGTTAACGCCGGTGTTGTCGTTATTCCGGGCGACGCATTCGGCCAGGAGGGCGAAGGATATGTCAGAATTGCGCTTGTACAGGAGGAAGCGCGACTGCTGGAAGCGGTGCGGCGCATCGGCGCTTTTTTGAACGCGATTCGTCAAGACAAGGCTGTTCGCGAGCAGGGCTGAGCCCGACTGAAGCAGGATGAAAGACTGTTCATTGTTCACGCAACCGGGCGGTCACTTCGTCTGGTTGCTGTTGTTTTGCGGGGAAAGCAGGAAGACAGGAGGTGTGAACGGTGGAACTCCGTTATAAATACACGGGGGACGAGCAGCAGGCGGCTGTCTACGATACCGAGGAGCTGTATGGCGAGCGGGGCAAGTTTCGCTTGCTGCAATTTGCCGATGGGGACGTGCAAGGAGCGCTGGATTTGGAGCAGCCTGAGCGGATTGTGCTGGAATACCCCAGAGCGCTGCTGCATTTGATGGCTGTGCATACGCCGGCGTTTGAGGATGTTTTTATTATCGGACATGGGACGGGAACGATGGCCCGCCATCTGGCGGGGAAGCAGTGCAAGGTAGCGGAGGTGAGCGAGCAGGTTGTGGAAATCAGCCGCAGCTGGTTTGGGTACAGCCTCGACAATGTCGTGATCGGCGACGGACGTACTGTGCTGACAGGCGAGAAGCCTCAAGCCTACGATTATATCGTGGTCGATGCATTTACCGAGCAAGGCACGCCGCGTTCGCTGCTGTCGACTGAATTTTTCACGCTAACCCGTGACAAGCTGCAGCCAGGAGGGGCGGTACTGATGAATGTGATGGGCAAAGGCGAGCACGACCCGCGCATTCATGCCTTGCTGACGACCTTGGGCGAATCCTATGCCTATGTCCGGCCATTTTCCCTGCCTGCTGCCGGAGCCGTCGACGTTCGCAACATTGTAATCATGGCCAGTGACAAGCCGATTGCTTACCAAGCCAGACGTATGGCGGGCTTTCGCGAAATGGAGCCGGGAGTCGGCTACGTCATCCGTGATTAGCCGGCTGCAGGACGATGGTTTCATTTATCTGGTAAGGTCCGGGGCAGTGCAGTCAAATTTCGCGAAGAGTCCAGCATTGCGTGCCGACCCCACATTCTGGGAAAGGTCGGAGGGGCTGCGATCTGTGGTATACTGAACTAAAAAAATGTTTGGAGCGATACCTGCTATGGAAACTTTCTCACCTGTCGATGCTGCGGCAGTCTCCCGGAACAATGTGCTGCTTGTGGATGGCATGGCCTTGCTGTTCCGCGGGTTTTATGCCAATTCGTATGGCGGCTTTATCCGCAAAACGAGTGCCGGCGTGCCAACGAACGCGATATTCGGCTTCGTCAAATATTTGCTTGATGCGATCAGGACGTTTAAGCCGACACATGTCATCTGCTGTTGGGATTTGGGCAGCCAGACGTTTCGTACGGAGAAATTCGCCGGTTATAAAGCGAATCGCCCGGATGCTCCGGCTGAGCTGATCCCGCAATTTGAGCTGGTGAAGGAAGTCGTGTCCAGCTTCGACATTCCAAATGTCGGTGTTCCGGGTTATGAGGCGGATGACTGTATTGGCACGTTGTCCCGCAAATTTGGGGCTCAGCTGGATATGAACGTCCATGTGCTGACAGGCGACCATGATATGCTGCAGCTGGTCACCGAGCGTGTGAAGGTCATCATTATGAAAAAAGGCGCGTCCAACTACGCGGTGTACGACCCGGAAACGCTGCTCGCGGAGAAGCAATTGACGGCTGCGCAGTTCATTGATCTGAAGGGCTTGATCGGCGACACAAGCGACAACTATCCGGGTGTGAAAGGAATTGGCGAGAAAACGGCGGTCAAGCTGCTGCTGGAGCACGGCTCCATCGACGGCATTATTGCCAATCTGGAGCTGCTGACAAAATCCGTTCAGGCCAAAATTACGGCTGATCTGGACATGCTGCACCTGTGCCGGGAGCTGGCGACCATTTCTTGCGAAGCGCCGGTGGATTGTGCGGTAGAGGACAGCTTGTGGCGGCCTGATGCCCGCAAGGTGCATGAGAAGTTCACGGAGCTGGAGTTTAACAGTCTGGTGAAGGAAATTGAGCGGCTGACAGCCGTATCGTAGCGGGGCAACTCGCAGCAGCAAGGCCAACCCGCCGGATGTGGATTGGCCTTGCTGCTGCTGGCTGTGAATTACTTGCGCATTTCGAAAAACTCGCAGGCTGTGCGTGAATGATACGTCAAATCGCTGACGCCGGACTGCACGACGACGGTCTCGTCGCTGAATCGGATGATCAGTCCTCCGTAATCAATTACATGATCGTCCTGGAATACGCGGATGCGTCGCTGGCGGTCCAGCGCTTCCTGAAAGTCCTGATCGGTGATCAGACGTCGATTTTGGGCCAAAGGGTACAGCTCCTTTACAGATTGTTAGGGGCACATTGTCTTGTAGCGGAACGCTCATCGTTAAAAAGTGTACCTGATGAAGCCTTGGCAGGCAATGCCGGCGTTTCGTGACCTGCTTCCCGAGGCAATTGTCGCTGTCGGGGAAGGGGCTGGATGTTTACCGGCAGGTTATTTTGTCTGTTGCGGATTGCCGTAATCCGGAAGCTCGTGGAAAATGGGCGGGCAGCTGCTCCGACGGGTAGTCGACAAGGCGATGGCAATGTATAATGTGGGCAAACGGATAGATGGTGACAAGCTCGCTCCGGCGGCCGTCATCGTGCTGAGCCGTGTTACGCTGAGGAGGAACCAACTGCTTATGGAACAACGTTATGTGAAGGAAACCCGCTGCTACAAGACAAACCGTGTATTCCCTACGGATGTGAACAATCACAACACGTTGTTCGGCGGCAAGCTGATGGCTTATATTGATGATATCGCGTCGATTGCGGCTTACAAGCACTGCCGGTGCAGCGTCGTTACGGCCTCGACCGACTCGGTTGACTTTCTGACGCCGATTAGGCCTACGGATTCGGTCTGTTTCGAGTCGTTTGTAACCTGGACGGGGCGCAGTTCGATGGAGGTATTTGTGAAGGTGATTAAGGAGGACCTGCGCACCGGGGAACGGGATATTGCCGCTACGTCTTTTCTGACCTTTGTTGCGCTGGACGAGCAAAATCGTCCGGTTACGGTGCCGAATGTTGTGCCGGAGACAGCGGAAGAAATTCGGTTGTATGAAACGGCGGAGCACCGCGCGGAGATGCGCAGACAGCGACGCGAGCAGAGCAAGAAATTTGCCGACGTGCTGACGACCAAGTTTGCTTGGGAGTAGCGTGATTTCATTATTTACAGGTTTGGTTGTTTTGCGGATTGTTGCCCTGACCCTGGAGGTTAGGGCTTTTTTTGTGTCCACCTATGTCCGCTGGGAATAATTCCGAACCAGAGATGAAGCGATTGACTTTGTGGCTCCATATCAATTTTCGCAAACCCAAAAAATGGTTAGGATGCCGCAAGGTGAAAAAGCAGTTAAACTGACCTCAAAAATAATTCCCTCCAACCGGCTGGTGCACTGGATAGTTGCGAAACATGTTAGGATTAGGTACGATAGCGCTATCAGACAGCGGTTCCTTCTCTGGTTAAAGCAGGAGAGCTAAACAAAGTGTAGGAGCATCGTGTATGTTTACGAACCTGAAGTACCTCAAGCTGAAGAAAATGCTTCTTCCTATTCTGCTTTTTATTTTTGTTGCATCAGCCATTCCTGTTCTCTATTTGAAAGGAAACAATCCGGACGCGCCTAAACCTACAAACGGCGTGCTGGATTTGTCGGAATGGAATTTCGTGAATGACAGGCCAAGTCTGGCCGGAGAATGGGAGTTTTATTGGGGAAACCTGTATACATACAGCGAGCTTCAGACCAGTGGGGCTCCTCCCAAACAAATTGTTTATGTACCAAAAACATGGGATGCCTACGAGCAGGATGGAAAAGAGCTCCCGGGATTAGGCTATGCGACCTACAAGCTCAAGATTATCGTAAGGGATGCAGAGCAGTCACTCAGCTTGCGTCTGAATAACATTGCGACAGCCTATCGGCTATTTGCCAACGATATAGAGCTTGCAACTAATGGAACGGTCGGAACGGAACGCAAAAGCACTGTGCCTGGATACCAATCGAGGACGATTACCTTTAAGCCTCCTTCGAAGGAATTTTCTCTTGTTCTTCAGGTTTCTAATTTCAGCTACGCACGCGGCGGCGTATGGTACGATATCGGTATAGGAACACCGGAGCAGATGGACAATTTAGATCGCATGAACATCTATAAGGATGCCATCCTGATTGGCAGCCTGTTGATTATGGCTATGCATTATACAGGCTTCTTCAGTGTTATGCGAAAGGATAGAAGCAGCCGGTATTTAATGTTGCTATGCATGATTTTTATTGTAAGAATCTCTCTGTTTGGAGACAGTTTTATTGTCAGGCTCTTTCCGGATCTCCCTTTTGAGTTTCTTGTTTTTCTAACCTATGTGGATATGTACTGGATTCCGGTTGTTCTTTTTCTCATGATCGTCAGCCTATATCCCAAGAATATACCACCATTCGCCAACAAAGCTGTTGTGATCTATGGGATAGCGGAGTCGCTTATTACTGCTGTACTACCCATGCAAATCTATACGAAATTTTCCCCAGTGATAACAGCAATCGGGGCCATGTTAGTTTGCTGGTTAATCATTATTGCTTTAGGGGCGTATATGCGGGCTGAAAAAGGGGCGCTGCTTGTTCTCGTTACTCTTTTTGGCATATTGGCAACCATTGTGCATGATAGTTTGTATCATGCGTCTATCATTCATAATTCTTTTGGAGAATTGATGTCTGTTGGTATTTTTCAGTTGCTGTTTGTGTGTTCCTTTATTTCTGCCAGACGGTTTGCTGATGCTTATGAGCGGGCCAATCAGCTGACCCTTCATTTGGGAGAGGCATTGAAGAAAGAAAAGGAAGCGACAGACGAACTGGTCAAAACGGAGATGGCTTTCTTAAAAGCACAGATTAAGCCCCATTTTCTATACAATTCGCTGAGCGTCATCACGGCTCTCAGTACCAAGAATCCGCAGCGGACTAAATCACTATTGTACGACTTGTCGGATTATTTAAGAGGCAGCTTCAATTTTGAAAACTATGACGGCATGACACCAATTGAGAGTGAGCTATCCACCGTCAGAGCCTATCTTTCTATTGAGAAGGTTCGTTTCCAAGGGAAGCTGAACGTGGAATATGATATCGATGAGTCTATTACAATCTCGGTTCCTCTGCTTACAATCCAGCCTTTGGTGGAGAACGCGATACGCCATGGCATTATGAAGAGATCGGAGAGCGGAACCGTCAGGATCAGTGTGCAGAGAGGCGAAACATGTACGGTGATTTCAGTACAAGACGACGGCGAGGGCATTCAGGATTGGAAGCTATCGAAAATACTTGGCGAGCCTGCGTCCACATCCGGAGTCGGACTCAAAAATATTCAGCGTCGCCTGATTCTGTATTATGGACAGGGTTTGGACATCCAAAGAATGGAGTGTAAAGGAACAAGGGTCACGATGAGAATACCCGATTAAGGAGATCGAGCATGCTGCGAACGATACTGGTGGATGATGAGCCTATTATTTTGAACGAATTAAGAGAGTTGCTGGAAAACCAGCAACTCATGATCGTGGGCGTTTACACCGACCCTCTGGATGCCTTGCAGGAGCTGTCGGAGACGAATCCGGACTGTGCGTTTTTGGATATTGAGATGCCTAACATGACCGGCATTGAACTGGCAGAGCGGCTCGTCTCCGCCAATCCGGCGCTGGAGGTCATCTTTGTGACGGCTTATAATCATTATGCGTCCGAAGCCTTTAATGTCGGTGCCGTCGATTATCTGCTCAAGCCTATACGGCCGGAGAGGATCATGAAAGCCATCGACAAGCTGCGACGAAATCGAAGCGTAGAGCAGCCATATCGACCACGCGCTTGCTCAATTCGGTGCTTCGGCTCTTTTGAAGTTCTTATGGATGGAAAACCCGTGAAATGGGGACGCTCGAAGTCGAAGGAGTTTCTGGCTTATATGCTTCAGTATGAGGGGAAATGGGTGTCGAAGTACAGGCTCTGTGAGGAGCAGTGGTTCGGGTATGAGCCGGAGCAAGCACTTGCTTACCTCCAAACTTCCGTCTACAGATTACGGAAAAATCTCAGTGAGGCCGGCTGTACGCAACTAGAGATTGCCTATTCTGGCGACCGATATATTTTAAGGGTCAAAGAAGCTGATTGGGATGTGCGTGCATTTAAAGAAGCGTTTGAGGCTTTTAGCCAAACACGCTCCTCTAGAGCCGCTCAACAAGCGATAAGCCTTTACCGCGGCGAATATCTGGAGGGTGAGGACTGGCTGTGGTCTGACATCCCCCGCGAGCATTATATTCACCAATATGAAAAATTGCTGAAAGAAAAGGAGGCGAATGACCAAATAAGCGGCTCAGTTACAGAGAAATTTACAAATATTTCGAAAAAAAGCACGAAAGACAGCGAATAAACGCTGTTTTTCGTGCTTTTTTGCTAGAGTTTTGCTAGTGCGGCTCGATAAAATAGTCATGTGTGCCCACAAATTTGAGCGCCAAGAGTTTCAACCATTTGCGCTGCGAATAGTTTTTATGAGGAAGGTGTGCTAGGAAGATGAATGTTTTTCGATGGAAGTCCGTTTCACAAGCTCTTATAACAGCGCTTCTTCTTTCTTCAATGCCCAGTATCAACGTAAGTGCAAGTTCATCAGTATACTTTACTGAAGCCTCAAATGCAGGATTTCCAACCATGCCTCTAGCGGGAAGAGTAATAGTAGGAGATTTTGATGGGGATGGAGACACTGATGTTTTGTATCAGACAGGTGCGGCAGGCACGGCTATTAAATATGCAAGAAGCAACGGAGACGGTACCTTTACGGAAATGGATCAATCAAGCTCGCCATTCAGTGGTGTAACAATCACTGATTTATTGACGGCGAATACATCCGTTGCAGATTTTGATGGGGACGGTTATGAGGATGTATGGATACGATCGAATAACTCCAAAGGGATTTATTTTAAAAACAATGGCAATGGAACATTCAGCAATGTCTCAAGTCCAGGATTTCCAACCATGCCTCTAGCGGGAAGAGTAGTGGTAGGAGATTTTGATGGGGATGGAGACACTGATGTTTTGTATCAGACAGGTGCGGCAGGCACGGCTATTAAATATGCAAGAAGCAACGGAGACGGCACCTTTACGGAAATGGATCAATCAAGCTCGCCATTCAGTGGTGTGACAATCACTAATTTATTGACGGCGAATACATCCGTTGCAGATTTTGATGGGGACGGTTATGAGGATGTATGGATAAGAGCGAATGCCACCAAAGGGATTTATTTTAAAAACAATGGGAATGGAACGTTTAACAATATCCCGAGTCCAGGATTTCCAATCACACCTTTAGCGGGAAGAGTAGTCGTAGGAGATTTTGATACGGATGGGGACGCTGATGTTTTGTATCAGACAGGTGCGGCAGACACGGCTATTAAATATGCCAGAAGCAATGGAGACGGTACCTTTACAGATATGGATCAATCAAGCTCGCTATTCAGTGGTATTACAATTGCTAATTTATTGACGGCTGATACATCCGTTGCAGATTTTGATGGAGATACTGATCAAGACTTATGGATAAGATCAAATTCGAGCAACGGGATATATTTGAAGCAAAATATTAGTCCGCCTTTCCTTATATCGACGACACCGGCAAATCATGCAAATGCTGTATGGCCAACATCAAATATTGAGCTTACTTTTACAGAAAGCGTAACGAAAGGTACTGGAAAGATATATATTATCAACTCTTCTAGTAATACGGTTATCGAGCAAATCGATGTAGCTAGCTCCCAAGTAAGCGGCTCGGGTGCGAATTGGACAATCGATCCCTCTGTTACGTTTGCCAGCGGAGAAAGCTACGCAGTATATACGGATAAAGGTATTTTTAAAGACAATGACGGTATGATCTTTTCTGGAATTCAAAAAAACAAGAAATTGAAGTTTACGATAAATGCAGCGGCTTCTGACACCACGGCCCCTGTACTCTCTGACTTTGGCAGCAGCAATGTAACGCTTACGACCGCCACGTTGAGCGCTACAAGCAACGAGGCGGGTACGATTTATTATGTTGTTACGACTAGCTCGACGGCGCCGTCGGCTGCGCAAGTTATGGCAGGACAAGATCATGCAGGAGCAGCGGCCTTTAAATCGGGAAGCGGAGCGGCAACAGCGAATAATGCCGTACACGTTAATGTGACGGAACTTTACGCAGGGACGCAGTATTATGTTTATTTTGCCGCGATGGATGGGAGCAATAATACGAGTGGCGTTGGCAGTATCAGCTTTACGACATTAATCGACAACTCTCCGTGGATCTACTATTTGACCAGTGACGGAGATAGTACTACAAACGGTTCTGAGGACGCTTTTATGCGAATCAAGCCAGACGGCTCCAACGAATTTAAGATTGCAGGAAATGTCGCAAAGATGCCCTCAGATTTAACCTTGGATATTGCAGGCGAGAAAGCTTATTTCTTGGCGGGCGATACAACTGTAAACGGGGATAGAGCGGTAAAAGCTGTGGATTTAACAAGCGGGGGCGTTACTACGATCAAAACGCTGAGTCAAACTCCGGCTTTTGCCGGTATTCAATATGATCCTTCGAGCGGATATATCTATTATTTGACCAGCGACGGAAACAGCGCTACAAACAGTTCAGAGGACGCTTTATGGAGAATTAAGCCCGATGGCTCAAGCGAATCCAAGATCGCAGGCAGCGTCTCTAAGATTCCCGGAGATCTGACCTTGGATATTGCAGGGGGGAAAGCCTATTTGATGTCGGGCGATTCAACCGTGAACGGGGATAGAGCGATCAAATCCGTGGACTTAACAAGCGGAGCCGTTACCACTGTCAAAACATTGAGCCAAACACCGGCTCATGCAGGTATTCAATATGATCCTTCGAGCGGATATATCTATTATTTGACTAGCGACGGGAATGGCAATACAAACAGTACAGAGGACGCGTTATGGCGAATGAAGCCCGACGGCTCGGATGAATTCAAGATTGCAGGAAGTCTCGCAAAGATTCCCGGAGATTTAACTTTAGATATTGCAGCTGGAAAAGTTTACTTCTTCACAGACGAAACAGGTACTGTGGATAGAGCGATCAAATCGATTGACTTAACGACCTATGCCGTTTCTACTGTCAAAGCATTGAGTCAACAGCCAGCTTTTTCAGGTATGGTTATGGCGGGGAATCAGGCCCTTCAATTTGATCCCGTATTGTCCAGTCCATCGAATAATGAAAGTAACGTGGACCCAAGCTTCAATATATCCTTAACATTCAACCAAAAAGTTCTCAAGGGAGTGCCGGGTTATTTTACAATCAAAGATGTAACTGCGGGAACGACCATACAAACCGTAGCCAACAGTAGCGCTCAAATTACAGGATGGGGGACAGATACTTTAGCTATTGATCCACTCAGTCCCCTTCCTGGCGGACATACCATTTCCATCCAGTGGGAAAATGGTATTGTTCAAGATTACTACAACAGCTTTATTCAAGCGAATGCGTCCAATGCGACATACGCTTTTACTACATCGGGGACAGCGCAAAATGCCGCACCGACCGTGAGCGTCTATGAGCCGGCGGACGATGAGACGGGCGTGGATGTGAACAGTAACCTTGTGCTGACATTCAGCGAGAACGTAACAGCGGTGGCGGGCAAAAACATCGTTATCAAATCTGCATTCGACAATAGAGCGGTGGAGACGATCACCGCAACGGATACAACGAAAGTCAGCGTATCCGGCGCGACGGTGACAATTAATCCGTCGACGACCTTGTTATACAGCAGCGATTATTATGTACAGATTGATGCGGGAGCGTTTATAGATTCGAATAACGTGGACTATGCGGGAATCGCGGATCAGACAACATGGAGCTTTCAAACGGAAATCAGGACAGAGGTCACGGCTGCTAATTCCACAGCATTAAACGAATACCTTGCGAACAGCTATATTGACACGATCAATTTGGTAAGCGGAACAACCTATCAGTATGATGGCGGAACGATTACGCGCGATCTTACCGTTAACGGAAACGGCGCGACGATTCAGGCAGGAGCCGGAGTTGACGATACGATCGTACGGAGCGACGATCTAACGGTCAACAGCTCGGCGCTTCCCAACTATTCCGGCAAGACGTTCTTGAGGGTGGAGGGCACGGGCAGCAAGCTCATTTTGAACAACACCATACTGGAGAACGGAACAAACCCAATCTTTACGGTCATCAACATCAAGACGGGTGGCTCGTTGAGTCTGAATGGCGTGACGATTAAAGGATTCCATAACAACGCGACACTAGGTAACAATTTAAGCTTCGGCGTCCATGCGGAGCCGGGAGCGGTATCGACGACGATTGAGAATAGCGTCTTTGCCAGCAGCAACGCCTTCCGCAATGCCGTCGCCATACGAAATGGCGGAATTCAAATCAGTGGCAACACCTTTGAAGGCACGGATTATCCGGAGCGTCTGCGGCAATCGGACGGCTACGAATACGCCATCTACATCTATGGCGGCAACGGAACGGTTACGCAAAACACGATCAGCGGCTATGACAGCACGACGCAGCAAGGATATGCAAGTGCGGGGATATCGGTGATCGGCTTTTACAGCACCAATGTAACGATAACGAATAATGCGCTCTCGTATAACCAAAGCGGCATCGATGTGACGCGGACGTGGACGCCGTGGACCTCGAATTTGACGATGATTGTCAACGGATCGTCGTTGACGGATTCGGACAGCGCCTACGTGATAGGGGAAGCCATTAAGGCGGCGAATACGCAAGAAACTGTGGCAGTATCCCTGAATCAGGGCGACGAAGTGGAGCTGACCAATTCGAACAGCCAGGTCTATTACGCTGTCTTTGGAGGATATCGCTCGCCGTATTTGACGACGAGCGACCTGACTGGCACTTCAGTCAAGATCCATTTCCCGACAGGCGCGGCGAATACGGATGTGCTTAATGCGGCTGAAGCAGTCGGGTTGGAGCAACAGATGGATAATGAAACCGCATGGACAGCAGTTACGCCAACCTGGACGGGCGTTCCGACAACGGTAACGCTGAATCTGCAGGCGGACCATACGTACCGCTTCAGAGCAAAGCTGACGCATAAGAGCCACGTGGATGGGGGCGATCCGATTGCGCGGACGCTGATCACGTACTCCAGCCCTGTCTCGCTTACGACAAGTGCCCCCCCCATCTTCTCGGGTGTCGGCAGCAGCGGAATAACTCAAACGACCGTAACGGTAAGCGCGACGAGCGATGAAGATGCAACGATGTATTATATCGTTACGACAAGCTCAACGGCTCCATCGGCTGCGGAGGTTATGGCAGGACAAGATCACGCGGGAGCAGCGGCTTTTAAATCGGGAAGCGGAGCTGCAACGGCAAACTCGGCTAAAGATTTTAGCGTAACGGGACTTGCTGCCGGGACGCAATATTATGTTTATTTTGTCGCTAAAGATAGCGGCAATAACGTAAGCTCTGTAGGTAGTGCGACGTTCACAACGCAGGATGTCCCCGTCATGAGCGGGACGGTGACGATCAACGGCGCGGCGAAATTTGGTGAGACGCTGACGGCGAACCTGACCAGCGTGACCTATACGCCAGCGACGAATGGCGATCAACCGACGTACCAATGGAAGCGTGGCGGGATTGCGATTTCGGGAGCGACGAATGCGAGCTATACGCTGGTACAGGATGACCTCGGCGCGGTTATTACGGTGACCGTGACGGCTGACGGTACCCACGCGACCGGCGACGTGACGAGCTCAGGCACAGCTGCGGTGGCGAAGGCGGATGGACCAAATGCTCCAACGACGACGCTGTCCAGCAAAGCGACGACAAGCATCACGCTGACAGCTGTGACGGGTCAGGAGTACAGCAAGGACAACGGCGCGACCTGGCAGGACAGCGCAGCGTTCACGGGTTTGACGCCAGAAACGGACTACACGTTCGTGACACGGGTGAAGGAGACGGCGACGCATGCGGCATCGGCAGCGAGCGCGGGAGCGACGTTCACGACGGATGCTCTTCCCGTCATGGGCGGAACAGTGACGATCAACGGCACGGCGAAAGATGGCTCTGTGCTGACAGCGAATTTGATCGGCCTGACTTACGCGCCAGCGACGAATGGCGATCAACCGACGTACCAATGGAAGCGTGGCGGGATTGCGATTTCGGGAGCGACGAATGCGAGCTATACGCTGGCACAGGATGACCTCGGAGCGATTATCACGGTGACCGCGACAGCTGACGGTACCCACGCGACCGGTGACGTGACGAGCGCAGGTACGGCGGCGGTTGCGAAGGCGGATGGACCGTCGGCTCCAGGAGCGGCGACGCTGTCCAGCAAAGCGACGACAAGCATTACGCTGACCTCCGCAACGGGTCAGGAGTACAGCAAGGACAACGGCGCGACCTGGCAGGACAGCGCAGCGTTCACGGGTCTGACGCCAGGAACGGACTACACGTTCGTGACACGGGTGAAGGAGACGGCGACGCATGCGGCATCGGCAGCGAGCGCGGGAGCGACGTTCACGACAGATGCTCTTCCTGTCATGGGCGGGACGGTGACGATCAACGGCATGGCGAAATATGGCTCTGTGCTGACAGCGAATTTGATCGGTCTGACTTACGCGCCAGCGACGAATGATGATCAACCGACGTACCAATGGAAGCGCGGCGGGATTGCGATTTCGGGAGCGACGAATGCGAGCTACACGCTGGCACAGGCTGACCTCGGAGCGGTTATCACGGTGACGGTGACGGCTGACGGTACCCACGCGACCGGTGACGTGACGAGCGCAGGTACGGCGGCGGTTGCGAAGGCGGATGGACCGTCGGCTCCAGGAGCGGCGACGCTAGCCAGCAAAGCGACGACAAGCATTACGCTGACAGCTGTGGCGGGTCAGGAGTACAGCAAGGACAACGGCACGACCTGGCAGGACAGCGCAGCGTTCACGGGTCTGACGCCAGGAACGGACTACACGTTCGTGACACGGGTGAAGGAGACGGCGACGCATACGGCATCGGCAGCGAGCGCGGGAGCGACGTTCACGACGGATGTTGAATTGATTTATTCCATTGCATCGATTCAAGATCAAAATGCGGATGCACTAGAACAAGGCTACGCCAATGGTACGCAAGAAACCTTGACGATTTCTGTAACCAACTCAGGGACAGGCGCTTTAGAAAATTTGAGCGTCTCTCTCAACGGCACACATGATCAAGCTTTCGACATCACACAGCCGCTTGCGCCGACATTAAACAGTGGAGATCCAGCCACGACGTTTACGGTAAAAGCAAGAGACGGCTTGGAAGCGGGGACTTACACAGCAACCGTAACCATTTCCGCCGACAACATGACAAATGTGAGGTTTACAGTGATTCAAGTCGTTAACCTCCCTAATGCGCCTGCCAATCCGCAGAACTTAACGGCAGCGGCGGGAGATCGTGTCGTTGATCTGAGTTGGAATACGGTGACCGGAGCGACCTATTACCATGTTTATATGTCTCACGCGTCGAATCAGTATAGCAACATACCCGTGGCAACTGTGACAGATGTGACATATAAAATTCAAAATCTGCTCAACGGTCAAAAGTATTATTTCGTAGTGAAAGCGGGCAATCTTGGCGGCCTAGGCGGTGCATCAAATGAAGTGAACGCTATTCCTGCTACAGTGCCACAGGCGCCTACCCTTATTGCCGCAACAGCGGGGAACGGCAGTGCGACGATTACCTTCACGGCACCTTCGAATGATGGTGGAAATGTCATTACATCCTATGAAGTTTACGATGCTCAAAACAATCTGGTCGGAGCAGGGAATTCTAGCCCGATAACCATTGCAGGACTGACAAATGGAACCACCTACACGTTTACAGTGAAGGCCAGGAATGCTGTAGGAGGGAGCGATTCATCAGCATCCTCCAATGCTGTAACGCCAAGAGCGCCGTCAAACGATGATGGTGGCGGCAGCAGTACACCATCACAGCCGACAACACCATCACAGCCAGCATCCACAAGCACGGGCGTTGACGTTCTTGTGAATGGAAAGATTGAGAAGGCAGGGACGGCTACAACGGGTGAAGTAAATGGGCAGCAAGTCACCACTATCGTAGTCGATGAAGAGAAGTTGCGGCAGCGTCTGGATGCGGAAGGGATCGGGGCCATCATCACGATTCCGGTATCAACGAAGAGCCATGCCGTGATTGGCGAACTGAACGGACGCATGGTTAAGGATATGGAGAATCAGCAAGCTGTTGTTGAGATTCGTACCGAGAAAGCAACATATACTTTGCCTGCGCAACAGATCAACATTGATGCAATCTCGGAACGATTCGGAACCAATCTGGCCCTGCAGGACATCAAGGTGAAGATCGAGATTGCCGAAACCCAGGCGGCAATGGTTGGCGTCGTTGAAGATGCAGCGAATATAGGAGGCTTCTCGCTGGTCGTTCCTCCGCTCAACTTCAAGGTAAACGTAGTTTACGGGGAACGCACGGAGGAAGTTTCGAGATTTAACGCCTATGTTAAGCGCACGGTTGCCATTCCGGATGGCGTAGATCCAAATCGGATCACGACGGGAATCGTTGTGGAAACAGACGGTACGGTACGGCACGTTCCAACGAAGATTTCCAGGATTGATGGGAAGTACTATGCGGAAATCAATAGCTTGACCAACAGCACCTACTCGGTTGTATGGCATCCGCTCGTGTTTGAGGATGTGGCTAACCATTGGGCGAAGGATGCTGTCAACAACATGGGCTCGCGGATGGTCGTAAGCGGAACGGGCGATAAGCTTTTCAGTCCGGAGCTAGACATTACCCGAGCAGAGTTTGCGGCCATTATGGTTCGAGGCTTAGGCCTTCGACTAGAGAGCGGGGCGAGCATCTTTACAGATGTGAAGCAAACCGCTTGGTACAGCAGCGCGGTTCAGACAGCATACGAGTACGGGTTAATCAACGGCTTTGAGGATGGAAGCTTCCGTGCGAACGAAAAGATTACCCGTGAACAGGCGATGCTGATTGTGTCGAAAGCGATGAAGATGACGGGACTGAAAGGAACGAACGCTGATCAAGGCGTGAATCGTGTTCTCGATGCATTCTCTGATGTTGACAATGTTTCGAATTGGTCATTGAATGGAGTTACGGACAGCGTAAGTGCAGGAATCATCTCGGGTAGAAGCAATGAGCGTTTAGCGCCAAAAGCTTTTATTACAAGGGCAGAAGTGGCCATGATGATGCAGAGGCTGCTGCAAAAATCCGATTTGATTAACGAGTAACAACATTTAAGGAAAAACGGATATGCTCCCCTTTAGGTAGACAGGTGAAATAATAACCTGTATATCAAGGGGAGCTTTTTCATGTCCAACTTTAATGAGTATCGCGGGGAATAGAAATTAGCCATTCTGAAGGAGTATGAAATGACAAAGGAACGAATAACGACTTGGGAAGAGCGAATGGACATCGTCATGTTTTGCCTTTTGCAAAATCGAAACTATCAAAAAGCCGTAGAGAACAGCGGAAGAAATTCGGTTGTATGAAACGGTGGAGCACCGCGCGGAGATGACCAGGTCGCTGGTTTGTCTTTAATTTATAATAAATTCTTTATTATTTAATTTTAAGATAAAATTTACTTTATTTTACTGGAATTGTTTGGACTTATTTCAATTAATCTTGTATTTTATGTGTGGTTATATCATAAGAAGAGGTGGTATTTTTGTGAAGAGATTGGGTATGCTTTTGCTTTTTTTACTGATGGTCATTCCGGTTTCGCAAGGGCTGGCCTATTCGGGCGGTATGTTGGACGGAAAAACGTTGAAGCATGGTAATGCTAGCTGGACGGTTTCGGGTACAACCAAAGCGGTTACAGACAATAATAGCTCTTCAGGAACATCTGTTTCTAGCAACGGAAGTAACGTCATTTGGTTTGACTTTCCATCTTCAGTAACTATAAATGCTGTAAGACTACATGCTTCTGGTGCAGCTAGTGATCAACTGAAGCTCGTTTTACAAAAAAATCCGGGTAGTTCAAATGATTTGATCTTACCGCTCACCGCGACCCAATTAGATGGACGCAGTATTTCCTTTCAACAAGTAACGGGGGTGCGGAGGGCAGCTATTTGGAACACGGGATCAGGGAACGTTACGATTAACGAATTTGATGTATTCGGCTCCCAAGCGGATAATACGCCACCCAGCGTACCTTCTGGTTTGCAAGTAGCAGCGGGCAACGCCCAAGTGAACCTGACGTGGACAGCTAATCGGGATAGTGATCTGTCAGCGTATAACATATACCGGGACGGCGTTTATCTTGCTACGGTCAATGCGCCAGCTACGGCCTATCAAATCAGCGGTCTGACCAACGGTATAACGTACAAATTCCAGATTACCGCAGTAGATACTTGGCAGAACGAATCAGCCAGAAGCGGTGAAGTAGAGGCAACACCGATGGCGCCTGTTCCGAATGCCCCTGTTGGTCTGCAAGCAACAGCGGGCAATGCCCAAGTAAACCTGACATGGACGGCATCTGGAGACTCTAGCATTCAGGCTTATAAAATCTACAAGGATGGCGTCTACCTGGCGACGGTAAATAAACCATTAACGACGTACAAGGTTGAGGGCTTAACAAACGGAACTACGTATAAGTTTCAACTTACCGCGATTAATACAGCGCAAGCTGAATCGGCTAAAAGCAACCAGGTAACGGCAACGCCGGTCACTCCTGTCCCGGCAGCGCCGTTGCAATTAATCGGACAAGAAAACGCAGGGCACAGCTTGCTGACCTGGCAGTCGGCAGCCTACGCAACAGGCTATACCGTTAAGCGTTCATCAACCGCAGGAGGACCTTACAGCACGGTCTCGAATGTAACCTACGCGACGTATTTCACCGACACTTCGGTCATCGCGGGCAGCAGTTATTATTACGTGGTAGCTGCATTCAACCCAATGGGCGAAAGTGCCAATTCGAACGAAGCAGCTGTTACGATTTCCAACACACCGATTCTTGATATCGTCATTGCCGAGGAGAAGGTGAATGTAGGCCAGGAATTTACGGCCGAAGTGCAGCTGAGACATGTAACAGGCATTTACGCCGAGGACTTTACAGTCAGCTTTGACGCGACGAAATTCGATTATCTTGGCTTCGAGGAAGTACCGGGCCACAAGGTGTACAACAATCCGGTGAACCAGAACGGCGTGCTGCGGTTTATCGTGGCGAGCCAGGGACAAGCTTATGGCATTACAGGCGAAAAGACGTTTGTGAAGCTGAAGCTGAAAGCGAAAGCGGAGGGCGTCGGCAAGGTGGACGCGCTGAAATGCCGGATCGCCGATACGCAAAGCGAATTTGACTTGAACGACACGGATTGCCGCGAGGATTCGTTGCTCGTTGAAGGCTACCCTGACGTCAACCGTTCGGGCGAATACACGCTGCTGGACTTGGCAATTGAGGGCTACTACTACGGACAACTGGCCTCCAATACGCCAGCTCAATATAACACGGCTCAGGCCGGTACGGATCTGATCGCCGATGACGATCTGGTGCATATCGTGAATCAGATGCTGGCCAACGCGAACTACGCGCCGAATTTGTAAGACAAACATATTAGGTAAATGAGAGTCCCGCTGGTGAAGTCGTTCCATTAAATAACGAGGGAGATGTTGAAGTTGAAACGGATTTTACTTGCATGGTTTGCTTCTGTGCTGTTATTCGTATTTGTGCCGCCTTCATCTACGTTTGCTGCG
Organism: Paenibacillus sp. sg306046; assembly: GCF_059821225.1. Taxonomy (NCBI): domain Bacteria; kingdom Bacillati; phylum Bacillota; class Bacilli; order Caryophanales; family Paenibacillaceae; genus Paenibacillus; species Paenibacillus sp. sg306046. Next base: position 360,496 of record NZ_JCAMRT010000001.1, on the reverse strand, counting down.
ACTGTAGGGAAGGCTCTGCCTGCTCCTGAAGCTGGGTGGCAGAGGTTTGATGATCGACATGAGGCTATTCGCTATGTGGGCACAGGATGGACGAAGCCAACCAATTCGCCTTATTACAACGGCACCCGTGCTCAATCAAGCAAAACAACATTGGATGACAAGGTTCAATTTTCGTTTCGCGGGACAAAGATTCGAATTATCGGAGGCACCTATCCTGACTACTCGCCCAGCATAAAAATAACGATTGATGGCAGCAGCGAGACTTTCAGTGAAGCAACCTCAAGTCAAGAAATACCACAAGCGCTCGTCTACGAAAAAACTGGACTTGCAAATACCGTACACACCGTTGAAATTCAGAAATTAGCTAATGGACCTTATGTCGTGGATCTGATCATCGACGCTATAGATATTGAGGATACGGGATACCTAATTAAAGATTTCATCGCGCCATCCGTTCCAATTGGATTAGCTGCGAACGCTGGTGATCAACAAGTGGTATTAAATTGGGAGGCTAATACAGAAACAGATATTCAGAGCTATAAGATTTACCAAAATGGTGTTTACGTGGCTGCAGTCAGTAAACCGGCTGCTTTGTACACAGTCACGGGGTTGAACAATGGAACGAGCTACAGCTTCCAAATAACGGCCGTTGATACATCAGGGAACGAATCAGGTAAAAGCAGCGTTGTTTCTGCGACTCCACAGGCCCCTGTTCCGAATGCGCCGACTCAACTGACGGCACAAGCTGGAAATGCGCAGGTCGCTCTGTCCTGGTCTGAGGTGCCCGGAGCTACAACCTACAAGGTGAAGCGTTCGACAACGTTAAACGGAGTTTATGCAACGATAGCAGACACGGTAACAGCTGTTACTTATATGGACCCGCATGTCTTCAATGGCATCACTTACTACTACACCGTCACAGCCGTCAACGCGTTTGGCGAAAGCACGCCGTCCAATAAAGTGTCAGCGACGCCGCAAGCGCCAATCCCACAAGCACCAGCCGACCTGACAGGACAAGAAAACGCAGGGCACAGCTTGCTGACCTGGCAGTCGGCGGACTACGCAACAGGCTATACCGTCAAGCGTTCGTCAACCGCAGGAGGACCTTACATCACGGTTTCGAACGTAACCTACGCGACGTATTTCACCGACACTTCGGTCATCGCGGGCGGCACTTATTATTACGTGGTAGCTGCATTCAATCCGATGGGCGAAAGTGCCAATTCGAATGAAGTGGCTGTCAAGATTTCCAACACACCGGTGCTCGACATCGTCATCGCAGAGGAGAAGGTGACCCTGGGCCAGGAATTTACGGCCGAAGTGCAGTTGAGACATGTAACAGGCATTTACGCTGAGGATTTTACAGTCAGCTTTGACACGACGAAATTCGATTATCTTGGGTTCGAGGAAGTACCGGGCCACAAGGTGTACAACAATCCGGTGAACCAGAACGGCGTGCTGCGGTTTATCGTGGCGAGCCAGGGACAAGCTTACGGGATTACAGGCGAGAAGACGTTTGTGAAGCTGAAGCTGAAAGCGAAAGCGGAAGGCGTCGGCAAGGTGGACGCGCTGAAATGCCGGATCGCCGATACGCAAAGCGAGTTTGACTTGAACGACACGGATTGCCGCGAGGATTCGTTGCTCGTTGAAGGCTACCCTGACGTCAACCGTTCGGGTGAATACACGCTGCTGGACTTGGCGATTGAGGGCTACTACTACGGACAACTGGCCTCCAACACGCCGGCCCAATATAACACGGCTCAAGCCGGTACGGATCTGATCGCCGATGACGATCTGGTGCATATCGTGAATCAGATGCTGGCCAACGCGAACTACGCGCCGAATTTGTAAGATAAACAATAGGTCAAATAGCGTCCCACCGGTGAAAGCAGCCGGTGGGATTTTTCATGTAACAACATAAAAAATTAGCATCCTAAAACTTTATTTATAAATCATATTAATTCCAATTAATACCTTAATTTTATTGGAAATGTTTAGACTTTTGTTCGTTTTATAGGTATATTTCGAAGCGTATTTTAACATTAAATCCAATAGTTGTAGGTATTTAGGGAGGAGGTGAGGCGAAGTTAAAGCTGCAAAGGTTTCGGCTTCTGCTCAATTTAAGCAGAAACATCAGAGTTTTATATCCCAGGGAAGGTGGAAACATTCATGGCTAGACTAGAAGTTAAGTTGGGATCACTGTTGTTGGTTATGTTTTGCTGCTTGACTGCCTCTCCGCTTTACGCTTCGTCGTACAGCTACGATGAACTGAATCGCCTGACATCGGCGACGTTGGATTCGGGAGAAACGTTCTTGTACACCTATGATGCCGGAGGCAACATCCTCTCCGTTCGAAGCAGCGGGGGGCAGGCAGCAGCCAGCATGGCCATTGAGCATGTACAGCTGCTGGCGCATGAGCGGAACGCTGAATTGACAAATGCTGATTTGAAGAATGGTGATTTGAAGAATGGTGATTTCGAGTTGGCTGGCGAGGGGCAGGACATTGCCGTAGCTTGGCAAGCGGATGCTTCAGGGCAAGCGGTGGCGGAGTATCAGATGGTGACTGTCCCGACCAGAGCCTCCGCTTCCTTTGCAGGAGCTGCTGGAAGCACAACTGTTGCGGTTCCGGAGCATGAGGCATCAAGCGTCAGCATGGTCGTCTATGCAGACAAGCTTCAACTAACGCAAGCACAGCAGGTATCGGTGAATGGGACTGCTGGAGCCGTCGCCGGCGTCAAGCAGGAGCTGTCAGTCACGGCAGGCACCCTTTATGAGCTGACGGCTGCTGTCCTCCCAGTTAAGCTTCATGAGGCTGGAATTCGAGTGGTCGTGACCTTCTACGATGAATTCGACACCCTTGTCGATGCCTTAACCGTTACCCCTGATGGGCAGACGGAAACGGGCAGCTGGCAGGAAGTACAAGCGGCAGTTCAAGCGCCGGCTGGCGCAGTCAAAGCTCAAGTGGCGCTTCAACTGCGTGTGTTTGGCTCCGAAGGCGCAGCGCTTGCCAGGTTTGACGACATTGCCTTTCAAGCTTCCCCTAATTAATTTCTCTCACGGAGGGTCATATTTTGAAGCGATTGCTGCTTGTTTTACTTACTGCATGGTTTGTGTTCGCAGGCGTTCAAGCTTTAGTTGTCTCGGAGGCAAGAGCTGCAGACACGCTGTCCTATACCTTATCGCCAGGAGCATCGGCAGAAATTACGGCATTACCCGGCAGCGGTTCGATTTTTGCTTCGGTCAAGGTAAGCGGAGGGCCTCACGAGTATGCCAGATATTACAGTGAAGGCGGTTCCTACCTGTTCGGTAAATTCGCAGGTGCGCAAACCTACAGCATCAACGGGACACACCGAATGATCATCACCAATACGTCCAACTGGTCGATCACGATCAGCAGCGGTCCTGTTTTGTTTGACATCAGTTATTCGCCTACACCCGCTTTGCGGAAAATGATGATTTGGCCGAACCAGAGCGTAGATGTCGTGAATACGTCGGGTAAAGGCACAGATGTAAAGGCAGATGGTCTCAACGACTATGCGAAGTATGATCAGTCGGACGAGCTTGTCAGCTATGCCAAGCGCCGTATTGCAGGAAATTACGACGTGTTCGCAGGTCAGCGGATCGCGTTGACCAATCGGGACACGAAGGCTTATGAGGTGTGGGGTCCGTATGAGACGCTGCAAATGAGCAGCCGCAATGCCCCCGCCGTTTATTACAAAACAATCAGCCCCGGGCAGAGTCTGGAAGCTGTGAATTCATCAGGCAAGGCGATTTCTTTATCGGTTGACGGCCTATACGATAATGCGATTTATGAGGCAGACGGTTCCATTTTTTCATATGGGCGCAAAAGAGCATCCGGGACACTCAGCGTTGCTTCCCGCTACAGCGCTGTGCTGACGAATACGGATACGAAGTCTTATGAAGTGGCGGCGCCGTATGACGGGTTCCTCATCACAGACCGTTCTGCGCCGGCTTCTTTTGTTGTGTCCTTAGGTGTTGGTCAAAGTGTACAAGCGTTTAATAAGACGCCGAAAGGTTTTTCACTATCGCTTTCAGGGACATACGATTTTGCGGAGTATCTTAAAACGGGTACTGTTTCTGCCATTGGCCGAGGCGTGCGTACAACCTCCAGCCTGATTTCATCAGGGGGCTATCTGGCCGTAACGAATCGTGGCACAAGCGCAATGGAAGTGTCCGGACCGAATGATGGCTTCCAGGTGAGCGGCAGAAGCACGCCTGCTCTTGCCTTACTGACGTTGCAGCCTGGCCAGCATATGGAGGCGGAGAACACAAGCAATGCCAACGCGTCGTTGACGTTGAGCGGTACTTTCGATTACGCGCTCTACCAAGGCGAGGAAGGGATGACTTCCTATTTACGGGGGAGCAAGCTTACGGCTTTGCCGTTAGGCGCATCCAGACGCGCAGCCATTTCCAACACCGGTACGGCGGCAGCTGATGTCATTGGCGCTTATGATGCCGTACTGCTCCGCGGAAGGTCGAATCCGGTAACGTTCTCCGCTGCATTAGCACCGGGCCAGACGCTCGAGGCGATAAACCGTTCCCAGGGTGCGTTCTCCTTGACCACAACGGCTTTAGCGGACTATGCCGAATATAAGGACACCGGTACGTCTGTCGCCTTCGAGCGGAATCGTTCAGCGGGCTCTATCTCGGTTCCTTCCCAGAACCGGGTCGTGTTGACGAACAGCTCCGGGACAGGGATGACTGTGACAGGCCCGTTTGACGCGTTTCAAAGAACGATGCGGCTTAATCCGTCGCTTGTTGTCCAGACCTTGAATCCAGGCCGAAGCATCCAGGTCACGAACAAGTCGATCCAGTCCGTTAATTTGAAAACGACAGGCACGTATGATTATATTCACACAGCGAAAGACGGAGAAATCACGTCCTTTGACCGCGGCCGTACGCTGAGCTTTCTGCAAGCTCCTGAGGACAAAACAGTAGGCGTCACGAATGCAAGCCTGGCCTCTGTAGAGGTAGCAGGACCATTCGATATTTTGCAAGTCGCCGAGCGAGTCAACCCTGTGTTGTTTATCAAGCCCGTGCAGCCGGATCAAAGTGTAGACATCACCAATCGCTCTGCGAAAACATACCGGATTACTTCAACGTTTGCGGGCGACGTAGCCGAGTATAAGCCCGATGGCGCATTAGCGAGCTATACAGTCGGCGGCGCTGCAGGTCTTTCCTTAGTCGATGCAGGCAAACGAATAGCGTTGATGAATACATCAGGCAAGGTCGGCGAGGTGTGGGGCCCCTTTGACCTGTTTACGGTGACAGACCGCGCCAACCCGGTCACGTTCGTCAAAGCGCTGGCGCCGGGCCAGACGCTCAAAGCCAGTCAGGTCGCCGCCAGCACGTTTCACGTGCGCCGCTCGGGCGTGACGGACTATGCGCTGTACAAAACGACAGGTGCGATCTCGTCCTTCGAGCGTGCGGATTCGGGAGCCGCTTTGCGGGCTGTTGCTCCTGGCGAAACCTTGATCGTCACGAACAACGGTCAAGCCCAGGTTCTGGTGCGTGGTCCGTATGAAGCGTTTCAGCTTGGCAGCCGGGCAGAGCCGGCGCTTTTTGTCAAAGCCTTAAGCGGCAGTCAAAGCATGGACGCCACGAATCTGACCGCAGCTCCGGCATCGCTTGTCATTACGGGCGGTCATGATTATGCGATGTATGACGGCGATGGTTCGATCAAGTCGTACGCCTCAGGCGTCTCGGCTACGCGCAGTCTGAGTCCCGGGGAGCGCATCGGCATAGCCGGGACGGATGGCGCAGCCATTGAGGTGGCAGGCCCTTTTGATATATTCCGAGCGGTGGATCGTACCACGCCGGTCACCTATTCCGCTGCCTTGACTCCAGGCCAGACGATTCAAACGCGCAATATCGCCTCAAAGATGTTTTCAGTCAAAATTGTCGGCAAGTACGATTATGCGGAGTACAGCTCGATCAGGATGATCTCGGGATATAATCGGGCGAGCTTGTCCGGCTCGCTGATCATGGAGGCAGGCCACTTTGCCCATATTACGTCTGCGGACACGGCGGCCATCACGGTGAAGGGGCCGTATGACGCTTTTGCCTGGACGGCCCGGCAGGAGCCAGCGCTGCTGGTGAAAACGATGGCGCCGGGGCAAAAAATGGACGTCGTGAATATCGGCTTGAAATCAACAGCCTTGACGATCAATGGCTCCTTCGACTATGTACAATACAAGCCGGACGGAGGCATTCAGCTTTACAGCCGGGGCTCCGGCACGAACACACTGAACGCCGGAGAACGCTCGGCCTTTATGAACGCTGACACCCGGAATGTGGACTTCGCGGGGCCGTACGATATGCTGCAAGTCAGTGAGCGCAGCCGCCCGGTCAGCTATGTGAAAACACTGGCTCCGGGGCAAACCGTTCAGCTTCTCAACCGGGACAGCAAAGATCAGTTTATAAAAGCGGCAGGGCTGTTCGATTATGTGAAGTACTATGAATCCGGCGCCGTCCAATCAGGGGATCAAGGCATGACGAGCGCCAGCAGCATTGTCATCGGCGCGAATAAGCGGATCGTTCTGACGAATACGAATACCGGACCGATGGAGGTGCGGGCTTCCTATGACGCGTTCGAGGCGGCCGATCGCTCGGAAACCGCCTACGTTACACAAACGCTGAATCCTTCGCAAACCGTAGGATTTACAAATGTGACAAGCGGCAGTGTCAGCGTGCGCGTGACGGGTGTTTTCGATTATACCATCTATAATCCGGACGGCTCCGTCTTCCTCTCCGCCCAAAAGCGCAGCCCGGCTACACTGTCTGTCGGCGCGAATAAGCGGATTAAAATTACCAACAGCAGTACGACCTCGTTCCAGGCGGCGGCTCCGCGGGAAGCGGTCGAACTGGATAACGGCAGCGGCCCGGCCAACTTCTTCAAGGAGCTGACACAAGGCCAAACGATTCGCGCCGTTAATAACGGCCAATCGACGTCCTCGCTGAATATCCGGGGGATCGTGGATGTGGTCAAAACGGGCGCTTCCGGCCAGATCATAAGCTGGGAGAAGCAAGTCGCGGCTAACCGTACAGAGGTCGGCCCCGGAGAGGCCATCATCGTGACGAACGCCGGGGCGGAAGCCGTCATGGTCATCGGCGCAAAGGATGCTTTTGCGGTTAGCGATCGCTCGGCCCCTGCGCTGCTGCGCAAAAGCGTGGCTTCCGGGTCGCACGCGCAGTTGACGAATCGTTCGAGTACTCCGATTTCGCTGTCACTTGGCAGCGGGAGCAGCTATGATCTGGTGAAAAGTGCTGCTTCGGGCGTCTTGGCGGCATACCACAGAGGGGATACGACCGAGCAGCACACGTTGACCGCCCAGCAGCAAATGGCCATTTCCAACACAGGAGCAGCTGCGCTTACGATAGTCGGCCCGTATGATGCGTTGCTGGCGACAGACCGATTGAATCCCGCACTTGCGGTGAAGCCGATCGAAAGCAGTCAAAGCATTGCGGTTGTTAATGTAACCTCGGCTGCTCAAACCGTAACGTTTGGCGGAAGCTTCACCTATCGCAAGCCTGACGGAACGATCGCGAAGGGGACAAGCACGCTAAGCATCCCGGCGGGCGAACGCTACGTGCTGACGAGCGGGGAAGGCTCGAAGCAGGATGCGTACGGACCTTACGATGCCGTCCGGTTTGAGGCGGCTACAGCTGCGATCTCGGGCGAGGCGGCCGTGGATGAAATTCGCAAGCTGGACCCGTCGCAAACCGATGCGCAGTCTCTGCATGCAGACCCGATTGATACGGCAACAGGCGCTCAGGTCATACAGCGTACGCTGCTAAGCGTGCATGGCGCAGTTGATGTGCCGTTTGCCATTCAATATCATTCGCTGCTATTGAACGCGGGCAAGCTTGGCGCCGGCTGGGGGCATAACTATGAGACTCGTGTGGAGCCTGCGGGCGTCGGCAAGCTTGTGCTGCATTGGAACGCCAACCAGCGCAATGCTTTCCAGGAGCTTGAAGCTGGCGTCTATACGTCCGCCGACCGTTCGGTTCGCCATGACCGGATTGTCAAGCAGGCTGACGGAGCTTACCGGCTTATCCGGCTGAATGGAACGGAGTACAGCTTCACCGCTTCCGGCACATTGCAGGAAATTCGCAGCAAGCAAGGGCAGCGTGTCGTCTTGACCTATTCGTCTACGGGGATGCTGACCGGCATCACCGAACCGATCTCCGGTAAAGCGCTGACGCTGGCTTATCAGGATAACGGCCGCTTGGCCAAGGTAAGCGACCCGCTGAACCGGCAGGTGCTGTTCAACTACGATACGGGAGGGCGTTTGGTCAAAATAACCGACGCCGCAGGTCTGGAGTACGTCTATACGTACGATGGAAAGAACCGTATTCTTACAGCCAGTGAGCAAGGCGTCCGGCTGTTCACGAACACCTACGACGCCGAGGGCCGTATCACCGGACAAGAAAGCGGTATGGCGGCGAACGGTACGACACGGTTCGCGTATACGGAAAGCAACGGAGCTTTAACGACAACGGTCACCGATCGGTTAAACAACGTCAAGCAATTGATTCACGATGCGAATTATCAGCTGGTCGAACTCGTAAGCGAGCTGGGGCAGCGCACGTCCTTTGCCTATGATGCCAACGGCAACCGGACGAAGGTGACCGATCCGGCAGGCCAGTCCAATACATTTGCGTATGACGCCAGCGACAACCTGACAGGGATAACCGATCATCTCGGTCAAAGCGTAGGCATGACCTACGATAACCGGCAAAATCTGCTGACCGTTACCGGTCCGGATCAGCTTCGCATCGTCAACGAATATGATGCCAAGCAGCAGCTTGTGAGCGTCACCGATCCGGCGGGCCAGAAGACGACTTACGCCTACAATGCCAACGGGCAATTGACAGAAGCGACAGATGCCCGGTCAGGCCGTACCCAGTACAGTTATACCAGCGGGCTGCTTACGGCGATAACCGCTCCAACCGGCAGTCGGGTACAGTACGCGTATGATGCGGCGGGCCGAGTGACGTCGATCCAGAACAGCAGCGGTAAATCGACTGCGATTGAGTACGATAAACGTGATCTCGTCACACGTGTCGTCGATCCTTCCGGCTATGCCGTAAGCTATACGTATAATTCGGCCGGACAGCCGCTGACGTCCAAGGACGCAAAAGGTCAGGTCACCTCCTATCAGTACGACCTGGACAACCGTCTGACATCGGTGACCGATCCTTTAGGCCGCATTACCAAATTCACCTATGATCGTGAAGGTCGTGTCACCGAGGCGTTAGACGCCAAAGGACAAAAGACCGCCTACGCCTACGATGCGAAGGGCCGCCTGACAAGCGTTACAAATCCGCTGGGTCAACGGGTCAGCTATGTGTATGACCAGCTTGATCGCAATACGGCTGTTATTGATGCATTGGGCAACCGTGTGTATCAGGCTGTCTTTGACGAAGCAGGCAATCCGATTGAAATCAAAGATGCGCTTGGTCGTCAAGTAACCCAGCAGTTTGATGCGCTGAATCGGCTGAAGCAGGTCACCGACCCGTTGAACCGCGCAACCACGTTTACTTACGACAAGCTTAGCCGCTTGACCGAGGTGACGGATGCGAAGCAAGGCACGAGCAAATCCGTGTTTAACGCGCTGAGTCAAGTGACCGCTGTGAGCGATCCGAACCGCAATACCAGCACTTACGAGTACGATGCGACAGGCCGCCTGGTCAAGGAAACAAATGCGGCAGGCGGCACGCATCAATACGAGTACCATGCAAACGGACTTCCAGCGAAGGAGATCAACGGCAGAAAGCAGGAAACCGTGTTCAGGTATACGGACAACGACCGGCTGGGCGGGTTTACGGACGCCGTCGGCGGAGTCTCTTATACGTATGATGCGAATGGCAATGTGACTGCGGTTACCTCGTCTTCCGGCAAAGTGCTGACGCGTACGTTCGACAAGCTGAACCGTGTCGAGTCGTATACGGATGAAGACGGCAACAAGCTGAACTACGCCTACGACGAAGAGGGACAGTTGACCAGCCTGACCTACCCGGACGGCAAGCAAGTATCGTATGCTTACGATGCCGCAGGCCGAATGACCGGTGTAACCGACTGGGCTAATCGGAAAACGACCTACGCCTACGACGCTAACAGCCGCCTGGTGCAAACCACCCGACCAGACGGTTCCGTTGAAAGCCGGACCTACGATGCTGCCGGGCAGCTCGTCACCTTGTCCGACAAACTCGCGAACGGCGTCTGGATCAGCCGCTACATGTATACGTATGACGAGGCAGGCAATGTGACCGGGGAAACCAACGCGTTGACAGCTGCCAGGCTGCCGTCTTCCGTACAAGCAGCGGTGTATGGGCCCCGAGCAGGAGCCGGGACTGCTGCGGTCACCTCCGCTGTATATGGCGAAGCCAGGGCGTTGCTTGGGAATGGAGCCGGTACCTTCGTCAGCATGACGTACACGGCCGACAATCGGCTGGCCGCCTACAAGGGGCAAGCGGTCGTTTATGATGCCGACGGCAACATGACCTTTGGTCCGCTAGGCGGAGCGATGGTCAGCTTCGGGTATGACGCGCGCAATCGTTTGCTGGAAGCTGGAGACATCCGCTACACCTATAATAGCGAGAACCAGCGAATTGCTCGTCAGGACGCCGGCGGGGGGACGACGCGCTTCGTGATCAACCCGCATGCGGCGCTGTCCCAGCTGCTGATGGAGAAGGACAGTCAAGGTCAAGTCAAGGCCCGCTATGTGTATGGCCTCGGGCTGATTGGCCGTGAAGACAGCACAGGCAGCTACCGGGTGTATCACTATGACCGCCGAGGCAGCACGGTGGCCTTGACAGACCTCGCCGGACAGGTCACCGACCGGTACACGTATGGTCCTTACGGTGAAACGCTGCAGAAGCAGGGGAACACTCCGAACCCATTCCAGTACAACGGACGGGACGGCGTGCAAACGGATGATAACGGGCTGTATTACATGCGCGCCCGGTATTACAATCCGGAGATCAAACGCTTCATCAACCGCGATGTGTTGACGGGAACGATGGATGCAGGCCAAACGTTAAACCGGTATGCGTATGTGAACGGCAACCCGGTCTCGTACATCGACCCGTTTGGCTTGAGCCGTGACGGAGATACGTCCCCGTGGATCAAGGGAGGAGACTTCCTGATCGACGCGGTACCGCTGGTCGGTACGGTGAAGGGCTTCCAGCAAGCCTTCAGCGGTGTTAATCTGGTGACAGGGCAACAGATGTCGAGCGCGGACCGCTGGGCAGACGGAATCGGCTCCACGCTGAGCCTGGTGCCGATCCCAGGTCTCAAGCACGCAGGCAAGTATGCGACCCAAGGCATTATCGCTGCGGAGAAAAGTGTTGGGCGATGGTTGGGGCGTGGGGGGATTAGGGGGCTCAGTGAAGGTGGCTCAATAATAAATAGGTATATGCCGGATGGAAAAATATTTGTTGATGTTACTGCATTACCTGGGTCCAAAGGCATGGTGATCCCTAAGCGATTATCTCCAGAGAAAATGGAATTTCTCACTAAAGAATACCATGTAGAATTTGCACAAGTTTATCGGATGGGGGTAGGAAGAAATGGAAGAGGAGGATACTATGAATTATACTCTGGTGTTCATAATCGAGTAAATATCCCTGTTGGAAAGGATGTAATCCTAATATCTCATACTCATCCACGTGGTACAGCACGACCTAGCCCAGATGATAAACTACTTATAGAATTACTAGAACAATTAGGATCTCCTCAGCGTACTTCGCAAATAAACCCTGTAGGTAAAGAGCCCGTCTATTTTGATAAAAATGGGTTAAAACAACGTTAGAAATTTACAATAAATTTTAATCTTGGAGGAAACAAAATATGAAACTGAATGATTATCAAAATATGTGGACAACTGATCAAGATAAATATGCATTAATTGAGCTCGGCAGTAATCGTTATGTTATTTTAGATATATCTCATAGATCGGTAGTTTTAATTGAAGATAGCGATATAGCCGAGGAGGTAAAGAAGCAAATGAAAATTCATGGTAATAAAATCATGGACAAAAACTGGTTTAACTCCAATTAAAAAACATTTCTATTTTCCGATTTATTAAATAGCCGCCCTCTTTCATCAAGGCAGATGTGCAAGGGTTTCCTTGCATATTTCAAACTGCATTCCTCCTACTTTCGTAGGGGGAATTTTTATGTGTGTATCCAACGTATTTAAGCAAATAATGAGAAATCGAAATTTGTTCGATGATGCGTCAATTAATCATTCAACAGATTACATCAATAGATTAAGATTGACATTTAGTTAGTTGAAGGGAGCATAGAAGTGAGGAAATCCAATAGAACAAAAGAAGAACTTGATCAATTGACCGAGCTGGCAAATAAAAATTTTCCTATACACTATCGTAGAATACAAGATATCACGGGTGATGTTGTTTTAACCCCGGAAGAAGCAATTGAAATCGCAAAGAAATATCATCAGGAACATCAATTGGATGGAACGGTTAATGAGCAAATAGATAGTTTATTTTTTGATGAAGCTTACACGTTCAATGTAGATAAGGCAAATAGAGAGAATGATGATGTTCGACCTGCTTAGAGAGTTACCGTAGATTTAAACTCCAATCCATTTTTGTTTGAAGACTATACATTAATTGTATCAGATCGAGATAAGGCGGTAATGGGGATGCTAGATGTTAATGGACACCCTGTGTCCAGAAGGTAACGAATGCACTGATGAAGGTTACTTGACGAGAGAGCTCGCTCGATGAAAAATAGGGATAAATTAGAAATGGGGGTGCTATATAAGTTGAGCGAAAGAAAATGGCATTCAAAGTCGAACGCATAGGCGAAGGTTGCAGCAGCTTTGCATGATGAATTCGGGCGGTTGTCTAACACGATGACAATGTGCCCCGCAGGATAGGCATCAAGAGCCTTCTGAAGAAACGTCAAAAAGTCTCAGCCGTATATGGCTCGTCTTCTTTCCAAACGATCTGTCCTGTCGCATAGTCCACCGTAGCCAATAGCTTGACACCGCGATGCTTGCCCGTGGTTTGGATGATTCGCTGTTAGCCGCGAAGAAACCAGGTTTTTTGAATCTCCTAGTAATCCCGGAGCGTAGTCCAGGCTGGCTTATCCGTTATCTTTCGACAACTTTCAGCATCCATTCAGTTAACATTCAGGTTACTCCGCATATTTGGTGATAGGCTGATGGGGTAAGCTCTACTTTTCAAAGAAAGAAGGGTTCCTTATGAGCATTTCATCGGTCTCAAGCAGTAGCGGAAGTTCTTCTTACTCCAGCGTATCAAGTGATACAGCAGCGCTGGAAAAACAAAAAAACAAGCTGGAGGCGGAACTGAAGAAAGTCAGCGCCAGCAGCGACGATGCCAAGACTAAAGCGGAAAAAACCAAGCAAATCCAGCAACAAATTCAACAAATCGAAGCACAGATTGCTCAGAAGAAGGCTAATGCCACCGGCAGCAGCGCTTCCCAAGAGCAAGCCCCAGCGGCAGTCGGCGCTAACAAGAACCAGGCAGCTGCGGCCAGCCAAGCAACTCCGGCCAAATCCAGCGGTTTTCAAGCCGACGGCAGCTTCGACGTCTACGTCTGATTGCCTCCTGCATCAAGGGAGTCCTTGCCATTCCACAAGGGCTTCTTTTGCGTTCTACGTTCTATGTCTACGTTCTGCGTTCTCCATTCCGCCCCCAACGCCTAACATATCCCAAAAAAGTGGCATTGTTCAATTCCACAATAATGGTACAATATGGGTTAGAACTTATCTCCATTGAGGTGACCGCATCATATCTCAAAGCACACAACAGACCGGCCAAGGCCGGACAGCGAATATTTTGCAGCATGGAAAAGGTCAAATTCTGAAGCTATATTACGCGAACATGCCGGAGGGAGAAGTTCAGCGAGAGGTAAGCGTCAAATACAGACCACCTGGCAGGGCCATGGGAAGGATGAGATAATGACACTAATCATTGCGCGAACTGCTGTGCGTTGCTTCATAAAAAGCTCCAAACATACGAAGCCCGAATACGCTAATCCCACAATCCGCGGTATAATCAAACAAGCAACGCCGGGCCAGAAGGCGGTTTATGACTAATCTAAGGGGAGATGTGCAACATGAGCAACATTGGAGTTTGGGAAAACGCCGAGCCGGGCGTGAAGAGAAAAATATTCGAGCCGGGTGCTGGGATCATGATGATGGAGGTTCATTTTGAAACGGGGGCGGAAGGCTACTTGCACAGTCATCCGCATGAGCAACTGTCGTACGTGCTGGAAGGCGAGCTTGAATTTACGATCGACGGGGAGAAGCGAGTGGTAAAAACAGGCGAGACACTGTATATTCCAAGCGGGGCGAAGCATGGCTGCCGGGCGTTGCGGCCGAGCAAGCTATTGGATACGTTTACACCGGTACGCGACGATCTGGTCAAACGATAGGTGTGACGGCACAAGAGGAAGCTTGATGGATGTGGGAAACCGTAAGCGCATGCTCGGTTAGCGCTCCAACCACCGCACCGGCCTTGCTTGATCCCGCTCGAACGGAACGGACAAGTACGTTGCGGCGACTGGCGGTTGAGCTGGGGCGCAGCTGTCTGAAGCTGCCGACTTCCTGGTCTGTGCAGGCCCGAAGCTAGGGGAGGCGCACCAAATCCTGCCCGCTAGCCAGCAGGCCTGTGACCAGGGGGCCAAGCCTGCGCTCCCAAGCCTGCCCACAACCGCAACCTACAGGTCCGTAAAATGTACAGGGCCAAGGATGGCGCTCAGAAACTCGCTCAGCTCGGCGGCTTCTTCTTCATTTATTTTGTAGGCGTGCTCCAGGTAGCCTTCGGCTTCCAGGTCATCAGGTCCAAGCACCGCGGTCCGGCCGCTTTGCATATCGGTGACGAGTTTTTTGCCGTAAAAGCGGTTTGTCGTAGTAATCGCCAGATCAAAGCGGCGCAGCGTGTCGCCCACGAAACAGACGAACCTTGTTTTTGTTTCTTCGGAACCGTCATATAAAAAATCGAATTCTGTCATATCAGTTTTCACCGCTTTCTTCTCCAGCATGCTTGCCGTCATTGTCACAGGCATTATACCAGATTTGCGTGCGCAGCGGCAAAAGCCATTCGCGGATTGGGCGGTCCGATGCTGCGGTCCGATTTTCCGGTCAGCGTTTCGTTCCCATTTCCGACAAAACATGATACAATCGTTAGAGCGAAAAAAACAGTCAACCGACAGGACGGAAGCCGTCTCCGAATGAGACAGGCTCCGCAGGTCGGAAGTGATTTAATAGAAACGGAGGCTTACATCCAGATGGCCAAGACAAAAATGAGAAGCGATATGATTAAAAAGGGCTTCGACCGGGCACCACACCGCAGCTTGCTGCGTGCCGCAGGGGTCAAGGAGGAAGACTTCGATAAGCCGTTTATTGCCGTTTGTAACTCGTACATCGACATCGTGCCGGGCCACGTTCATTTGCAGGAATTCGGTAAAATTGTCAAGGAAGCGATTCGCGAAGCGGGCGGCGTTCCATTTGAGTTCAACACCATCGGCGTTGACGACGGGATCGCCATGGGGCATATTGGGATGCGCTATTCACTGCCGAGCCGCGAAATTATTGCCGATTCGCTTGAGACGGTCGTGTCCGCGCATTGGTTCGACGGCATGGTATGTATTCCGAACTGCGACAAAATTACGCCGGGCATGATGATGGGCGCGCTGCGCGTCAACATTCCGACGCTGTTCGTCAGCGGCGGTCCGATGAAAGCCGGTAAAACAAGCGACGGCCGTTCGATCTCGCTGTCCTCTGTATTTGAAGGCGTCGGCGCTTACCAGGCCGGTAAAATCGACGAGAAGGGCTTGCAGGAGCTGGAGCAATACGGATGTCCGACATGCGGTTCCTGTTCCGGTATGTTCACGGCCAACTCGATGAACTGCCTTGCTGAAGGACTTGGACTTGCACTGCCGGGCAACGGCACGATTTTGGCTGTAGCGCCTGAGCGCAAGGAGTTCGTAAGACGCTCCGCCACACAGCTGATGGAATTGATCAAGCTGGACATCAAGCCGCGCGATATCGTCACGCTGGAAACGATTGATAATGCTTTTGCGCTGGATATGGCGATGGGCGGTTCGACCAATACGGTGCTGCATACACTGGCTCTGGCTCATGAAGCCGGCTTTGAATACCCGATTGAGCGGATTAATGAAGTGGCGAAGCGTGTGCCGCACTTGGCCAAAATTGCCCCAGCCTCCGATTACCACATTGAAGATGTACACAATGCAGGCGGCGTAAGCGCGATTTTGAACGAGCTGCTGAAAAAGCCGGGTGCAATTGACGGCTCGCGGATTACGGTAACCGGCAAGACGCTGGCGGAAAATGTCGCAGGCTGCGAAATTTTGGACCACGATGTTATTCGTTCGCTGGACAATCCGCATTCTGCGGAAGGCGGTCTGGCTGTTCTGTTCGGCAACCTTGCGCCTAACGGTTCGATTATTAAGGTTGGCGCGGTGGACAAGGCTGTCGGCGGCTACCATAAAGGTCCGGCGATCTGCTTCGATTCCCAGGAGACTGCGCTGGAAGGAATCGCAAACGGCAAGGTCAAGGAAGGCCACGTTGTCGTTATTCGCTATGAAGGTCCTAAGGGCGGCCCAGGCATGCCGGAAATGCTTGCGCCAACTGCGCAAATTACAGGTATGGGTCTGGGAGCGAAGGTTGGCCTCATTACGGACGGACGTTTTTCGGGCGCTTCACGCGGGATCAGCATCGGACATATTTCACCGGAGGCGGCTGAGGGCGGACCGATTGCCTTTGTTGAGGATGGCGACATCATCGAGCTGGACTTGAAAAACCGTACGATTCAGCTGGAAATCAGTGACGAAGAGATGGAGCGCCGTAAAGCCAACTGGAAGGGCTTCGAGTCGAAGGTCAAAACCGGCTACTTGGCCCGGTATTCCAAGCTTGTTACATCTGCGAGCACAGGCGGCGTTATGAAGGTTTAAATACAAGCAAACAGGAAGCCGTTACGGTGTGAGTTACATGCCGGAACGGCTTTTTTGCATCAATAGGCGTCTGACTCGGCTTCATCGTCATCATGTGTCGGATGGTCGCCCGGATAGCCGCGTGAGCGGCCTGCATGCAGCTCGCGGTTTTCATAGGTAAACCGATTTTGCGGACGCTGGTCTGCTCGCCATGGGCTGCTTTTGCCGAGTGATTCGCTGAGCAAGCTGCTCCCATAAGGTCCTTCCGGAAATTCCTCGGCTGTCAGGTCATTTCGTGCAGATTCAACGGTTTGCAGGTCTGTGTACTTCCGCTCCGGCGCTTCCTCTACGAAGGCCGGGTTTTGCTGATTGAAATCTGACCTTGCCACGGGCAGATCACATCCTTTCTTGATTAACCTGATTAACGGTAGGTTACCCGACAGTCGTCTATTTATGCGTGAAAGGATGTTCGGCAAGGGTCGCGCCTTCTGTGTGCGTTGCGTTTCAGGGCTATGAAAGTAGAAGCTCGGAATGCCTGGTGTCGGACAATTGACGGAACCCATTTCATGTGGTAATATGGGAATAATTTCAAACGCATTCGTTACATGAGGAGGCACCTCTTTTCCCTGTTACAGGGAGAAGGGTGCTTTTTTGCGTTTGATGCCAACTTTAATCCCGGGGGAGGGTATACGATGAATTTAATGTTTTTGAACAGCTTGGAGAAGGTGGACCAGGAGGGGCAGGTGTACGCCGGACATGTTTCGATCGGTGAAGATGAAGGGGTTTGGCACGTGATGTGGACAGAGACGCAAGGGGACGAAGCATCCGAAATCGAGGAGTTTTGGTATGAAGGACTGCACTGGGAGGAGATGCTTCGGGTGTTTCGCGAGCGTGTGTTTGCCAAGCAATGCGAAGGCTTCAAGCCGCTGCTCGACATGCGGATCAGTGAGCTGGATACGATGGATGAGCGGTCGGCGCGCATGCAGCACCTGTACTTTTACAGTGAGCGGAACCTGCATGAAGAGCTGTATGAAGCGCTGCGACAGTGGAGAATCAGGCAGGCTGCGGAGGATGGCAAGGCTCTGTATGTAGTCGCTACAAACCGGCTGCTGCGTTTGATTAGTACATTTGTGCCGCATACCGAGGACGAGCTGACTCAGCTGCCGGGAATGGGCAAGGGCCGGGTGGAACGGTTTGGCAAAGCGATTTTGGCCATTACGATGCAAGTGGAGCGCGACACCGCATTTCCACTCGATTGGGTAGAGGAGAAGGTGAACGCGGCGGAGCTGAACATCTGGCTGCTGGAGGAAAAGGAACGCAAGCGGAAAGCCGAAGCGGAGCGGCTGGAAAGTAAACAAAAGCTGCTGGAGGCCATCGCTGCCGGGCTTATGCTGGACGAGCTGCAGGCAACGCTGCAGGTGCAGCGCCGCGAGCTGGTCGGGTGGATCGAGGAGTTCGATCAGCAGGGGATTGATTTGGCTGCGTATTTGGAGCTTGCGCTTGGGCAAGTGCCGGCCGAGCAGCGTGAGCTTGCGTGGCAAGCCTTTGAGCAGCAGGGTGAACGGTATTTGAAGCCGATTTTGCAAAAGGTCATAGGCATGGATAGCTCATTGACGCCGCGAGAGACCGAACAAGCTTATGAATGGCTGAGGCTGCTGCGTTTGAAATTTAGGCAAGCCGCTCGCGAGCGTCAGAAGGATGAGGCAAGCTGAAGTCAGCATCGAGCCAATGAACAACAAAAGACTGGCTCAAAGCCAGTCTTTTTTCCGAAAGAAAAATAACATGAAAAGTCCAAGAATAACCATCGTAATGACAGCAATCAGACCGCCGTAGGGCAAGTGAAGACCCGGTATATAATCAAAGTTCATCCCGTAAATACCGGTAATGAAGGTTAAAGGCATGAAGATCGTCGTCAATGCGGTGAACACGCGCATGATTTCATTCGCCCGGCTCGCCAGACTGGACTGGTAAGCCTCGCGCAAGTTGCCCATCAAATCGCGGAACGTATCAAAGGTTTCCGAAATTTTGACGGAGTTTTCATAAATATCGCCGAAATATTTACGCAGCGGCTCGCTGATCAGCTTGAGGTCCTTTTTATTTAACGTGTGAATAACTTCCTTTTGCGGGACGAGCACTTTTTTCAGCCATAAAATTTCACTGCGCAGCCCGATAATTTC
Organism: Paenibacillus sp. sg306046; assembly: GCF_059821225.1. Taxonomy (NCBI): domain Bacteria; kingdom Bacillati; phylum Bacillota; class Bacilli; order Caryophanales; family Paenibacillaceae; genus Paenibacillus; species Paenibacillus sp. sg306046. Next base: position 341,345 of record NZ_JCAMRT010000001.1, on the reverse strand, counting down.
ATTCAGATGCGATTTCTTCGTATGCATCAGGATGTCTTCCTCAAGCTTCTCGATTTTTGCTTCGATCCGGTCGCCGACAAGCGTATAGTTGTCTACGATCAGGTCCATCAGGTGGTACAGAAACTGATCCGGGGCCGTAACTTCCTCTTCCCACAAAATCGGTTTTAACGAGCGGATCTCATTAATTTTTTGCCGCGTAATCGTAATAATGTAATGCCGGCCAAGAAAAATATTAAGCGCGCGCAGAAAAATCTCCTCATCATCAAACCGGATACTGTTCACGACGACGAAATAATGGGTATCGTACAGCTCAATTTTCGGACGCTGCTCTTCTTCGGTCAGCACATCTTCAACCGCAAGCTCATGCAAATGGAACAACGGCTGGAGCAGCTCCAGATCCTCGGGTTCGGCATCAATCCAGTAAAAGCCGTGATGTGGCGGTTCGATGGTTTGGGTAAGATCATCCACAAGAGTAAAAATTCCGTCCTGAACCAAGCGTGCCTTCATAAAGTCCACCCCTTTGTGTAGAGTGAGCGGAACTCGGCAGCCCGCAGCTCAGCTGTCCGCAAGCCAGAGCCGGTGCGGATTCAGGCGGGTTACGAAGCTGGCGACAAGAGCCGGACAGGGACAACATAAGCGAACGGCAGCCGGGTTCCGATCCAAGTATTCAATTGTTGACTTGAAGGATAGGAACGACTTATCGGGTCTCCGTCCATTCGAAGCTGCACCCCTTTAGGCAGAAGTTTGTCGAATACTTGTTTAGTATACCCGTTCAATTTTCAGAATACAATCACTTTACAATGACTTTGTATCCGATTAGGTACACAGAAAATCCCTTGGGTCAGCTTATGCAGCAACGACCTTTCGGGTGCCAGGCATTCGCTTGACGGCTTCGCTGTTTTCGATTACATTAGTAGTATCCAGTTACAACTGAATAGATTCGGTTTCACACTCTTATCAAGAGCAGGTTGAGGGACTAGCCCGATGATACCCGGCAACCGACAGATTTGACGAAGCGTCAGCCCCGAGGGTCGACCGTCAGATTTGCACGGTGCTAATTCTTGCGGAGACTTCGCGTGGCCTTTGGCCATCCGAATTTCTGACAGATGAGAGAGGACGATGTATTATACAAAGGCCTTTCTCTCGTGCGTGCGAAGAAGGCCTTTTTCGTTTGTTTGCGGCAAGGGCCTTCTCCGGCACAGAGTGCGAGACAATTCGAATCCAGGAAGAAAAGGAGTGAACCCGATGCCAATCAAAATTCCGGACCATTTACCGGCCAAAGAAGTGCTCAGCAACGAAAATATTTTCGTCATGGATGAAAGCGTGGCGTTCCAGCAGGATATCCGTCCGCTGCGAATCGTCATCCTGAACCTGATGCCAACCAAGGAAACGACGGAAACGCAGCTGCTGCGTCTCATCGGCAATACGCCGCTGCAGGTTGAATTTGTGCTGCTGCATCCGAAAACCCATACGTCGAAAAACACGTCTGTCGAGCATTTGCAGCAGTTTTACAAGACGTTCGACGATATTAAATACGAGCGGATGGACGGAATGATTATCACCGGCGCTCCGGTTGAAACGATGGATTTCGAAGATGTGAATTATTGGAACGAGCTGCGGCAAATTATGGAGTGGAGCCGAAGCAATGTGACTTCGACGCTGCATATTTGCTGGGCGGCGCAAGCCGGGCTGTATTACCATTTCGGCATCCCGAAGTACGGGCTGAGCGAGAAAATATTCGGCGTGTATCCGCACACGGTCACGAAGCCGAACGTCAAGCTGCTGCGCGGCTTCGACGAGCTGTTCCAGGCTCCGCAATCGCGTCATACCGAGGTGCGCCGCGAGGATTTGGAGGCTGTGCAGGAGCTGGAAATTTTGTCCGAATCGGACGAGGCCGGCGTCTATATTGCAGCGACCCGCGACGGGCGGCAAATTTTCGTTACCGGTCATTCGGAGTACGATGCGTGCACCTTGAAGGCTGAATATGATCGCGACATCGCCAAGGGAATGGACATCGCCGTGCCGAAAAACTATTATCCGAACGATGATCCGTCCAGGCCGCCGCTGAACACGTGGCGCGCCCATGCCAACCTGCTGTTTTCCAATTGGCTGAACTATTATGTGTACCAGGAGACGCCTTACGATTTGTATAAGGGGGATTATGTGATATGAGTTCGAACGATAATAAGGATGTATTGAAAATCGAAAGCCGTCTGGCTCAGATCGGGTCCATGGAGGAGCCGGTAACCGGAGCGCTGAGCTTTCCCATTTATCAGGCGACCGCTTTCCGCCATCCGCAGCTCGGGAAAAGCACCGGCTTCGACTACGCCCGGACGAAAAGCCCGACACGCAAGGTGCTGGAGGATGCAATCGCCCAGCTTGAAGCAGGTGATGCGGGATTTGCCTGCAGCTCCGGCATGGCCGCCCTGCAAACGGTATTTGCCAAGTTTGGCCAAGGCGACCACCTGATCGTCTCGCTGGACTTGTACGGCGGCACGTACCGGCTGATCGAAAAGGTCATGTCGCGTTACGGGGTTACCGCTTCCTATGTAGATACAAATGATCTCGAAGCGCTGGAGTCGCTGGCCCAGCCGAATACGAAAGCCATTGTAATCGAAACGCCGACGAATCCGCTGATGATGATTACGGACATCGAGAAGGTGTGTACGTGGGCGCGGTCCAAGGGCATTTTGTCTATTGTGGACAATACGCTGCTGACGCCGTTTTTCCAGCGTCCGATTGAGCTAGGCGCCGACGTTGTTGTCCATAGCGCGACGAAATATTTGGGCGGTCACAACGATGTGCTGGCCGGACTGATTGTAACGAAAGGCAAGGAGCTGTCGGAGGAAATCGCCTTCCTGCATAATTCGATTGGCTCGGTCTTGAATCCGCAGGACAGCTGGCTGCTGATGCGCGGCATGAAGACGCTGGCGCTCCGCATGGAGCGGCACCAGCTCAATGCGACCCGCATCGCCGAATATTTGCAGCAGCATCCGGAAGTGGAGGCCGTGTATTACCCGGCGCTGCCGTCGCATCCGGGGTATGAGGTGCAGAACCGCCAGTCCTCCGGCAACACCGGTATTTTTTCCTTTAAAATGAAGGACGCCCGCTACATCGAGCCGATTTTGCGCCATATTCGCCTGATCGCCTTCGCTGAAAGCTTGGGCGGCGTGGAATCGCTGATGACGTATCCGGCCGTGCAGACGCATGCCGACATTCCGGAGGACATCCGGCGCAAGGTTGGCGTTGATGAGAAGCTGCTTCGTTACTCGGTGGGCATCGAGCATGTCGAGGATTTGATTGCCGACTTGTCCCGGGCCATCGAGCTGGCCAAGCAGGAGATCGAAAGCGGCGTCACGATCGGCAGCTAAGCTTGAATAAAGGAGCCCCGGTAACCTCACTTGCGGAGTGAGCGTTGCCGGGGTTTTGCTGTTGTCGAATTTTCGGGTCAAGCCGTCACGAAGACCCGGGGTCACAGAGACGGGAGAACTAAAGTTGACTGGAGGTTCGTTTGTTTGCCGGTTCTCTTGTCGCATGTAACGGTGCTGCATATGCGACGTGAGACACTGTTCAGTATAAAAGTGACATGTTATGATGAAGTTTGACCATAAATTGTGACGGAATAGGGGAGAAAATATGCGGGCTTTGTTCTCCGGCGCCGAATGGATGCATAAAATCAAAATGATTTGCCGGCTTCCCTTCTCTAACCATACGCTTCGGTATTTCCCGCCCGAATTTGTGTTTCGTGATCCGGTTTTGTCATTGGTGAAGAGGTATCGGAAATCCGGGCATTCCTGCGCATTGATTTTGCTTCATCTGGAAAATTACCATCATCTATTCGCTTCCTCTACCTATGAGTCGATGGCTGCGCTTCAGCAGCGGATTGAGCAAACGTTGCTTACGCTTCTTCCGACCTACTTTAAGCCGGCCGATCTGATCGGGATCAGGCGGTGGGGAGATGAGGATATAGGTCTGTTTGTCAAAGCAAGTGAAGGATTAGGCTTTGACGAATTGCAGCAAAGAGGCAGCTTGATTTTGCGCGAGCTGGAGCGGCGGTTGAATCTCCATGCCCCGGAACGTACCAGTGCAGCGAAATCCGTCAGCTTTGTTACGGCTTGTTATGTGATCGGGCCGGAAATTGAGCATACGGGGGCGGCCGTACAGAGCGCGTATCATTACGCACGTTCGATTGCCACGAAGCAGCTGCCCGTTTATTTCAGCCAAGCCAGACAGCAGCTGCTTGAGATTGTGCGCGAGGAAAACATCAGCGTGCTGGCTCAGCCGATTATGAATTTGTCCAATGGTGAAATTTTCGGTTGGGAAATTTTAACCCGCGGCCCGTCTAACACGCCTTTTCATGCACCTGCGGAGCTGTTTGAGCTGGCGTATCAGGCTGATTTACTGAGCCGCATGGAATTTGTTGTTATTCGCAAAGCGTTTCGGGAAATTTCCGAGCGGCGGATCTGCGATCAGGTGTTTATTAATGTGACGCCGGTGACGCTGAGCCATCCGTTAATTTTGAGCCATTTGCTGGACATGCTGCAGCTGTATCCGAACGTTTCAGCTTCCCAGATCGTGCTTGAAATCACAGAACGCCACGCGATCCGCAACTACGAGCATGTCGGCGCGCTTATGAAAACGTTCCGCTCGCATGGATTCCGGTTTGCGGTAGATGATACCGGGGCCGGCTACTCCAGCCTGCAGACGATTTCGGAGCTGATCCCGGATGTGATCAAGGTTGACCGGTCCGTCATTTCTCATATTGATCAGCTGCCTGTCAAGCAGTCGCTGCTCAAGGCGCTGCTTGATGTAGCCAAGCATATCAACTGCGAGGTAATCGCAGAAGGCGTCGAACGCGAAGAAGAAGCCAATACGCTGGTAGAGCTGCGTGTTAATATGGTGCAAGGCTTCTATGTAGCCCGGCCGCAGCCGCTTGTTCCGGATCAGGAGCGGATGCAGCAGCTAAAGCTGGTAAAAGAAAAGCTGGATCAGCATCGCCGCGTCCAGCCCGCATAAGAAGCACGTTTGTCCGCCTGTGGAAACGCCGGCGGTTTTTGGTGTTGGCCAAGCTGCCTGGAGACTCGACAGGTTTGAAAATTTGCGTAACATTACCTCAAAACTCGAACGTTTGTTTCTATTGAACGGGCTTTGCTTCTAGCGGACAACGGCTTGTTTATGGTACGATGGGAGAGATAAAGGAGATGAGCAGCGATGAGTTCCGTCGACCGGATTTTGGAACAAGCGCTGGCCGGCCAGCGGCTGAGCGTAGAAGATTGCGTAGCTTTGTATGAATCAGACCAGATTGAGAAAATGGGCCACGTTGCCAACCAGATGATGCTGCGGTTCCACCCGGACCCGGTGGCTACGTTTGTGATCGGACGCAATGTGAATTATACGAATATTTGTGATGTGTACTGCCGGTTTTGCGCGTTTTACCGCTCGCCGGGCTCCAAGGAAGGCTACGTGCTGCCGGATGAAACGATTTTTCAGAAAATCCAGGAAACCATCGACGTTCAAGGCACAGAGATTTTGATGCAGGGCGGGACGAACCCGGATTTGCCTTTCACGTATTACACTAACATTTTGCGTGAGATCAAGAAGCGGTTCCCGGATATTACGATGCATTCCTTCTCACCGGCGGAAATTATGAAGATGAAGGAAGTGTCCGAAGGCTTGTCGCTGGAGGAAGTTGTTCGCGCCTTGCATGAAGCGGGTCTTGATTCGCTGCCGGGCGGCGGCGCTGAAATTCTCGATGACCGGACACGCCGCAAAATCAGCCGCAAGAAAGGCTCCTGGACCGATTGGATGGACGTGATGAAAACCGCGCACCGGATCGGGATGAATACGACGGCGACGATGGTGATCGGCTTCGGCGAAACCAATGAGGAGCGGGCGATGCACCTGCTGCGCATCCGCGAAGCACAAGATGAATGCATCCGCGCCGGCTATGCGTCGGAAGGGTTTCTGGCCTTTATTTCCTGGACGTTCCAGCCGGATAATACGAATTTGAAGGCCGAAAAGCTCGGCGCCGAGGATTACCTGAAAAATGTGGCCATTACCCGCATTATGCTCGATAATATTAAAAACTTCCAGTCGTCCTGGGTCACGATGGGGCCTGAGGTGGGCAAGCAGTCGCTGCACTTCGGCTGTAATGACTTCGGCTCAACGATGATCGAGGAAAACGTCGTCTCGGCCGCAGGCACGACCCACAAGGTGAACATTGGCTCGACGCTGGAGCTGATTCGTCAGGCAGGCAAAATTCCTGCCCAGCGGAATACGCGGTACGATATCCTGCGTATGTTTGACGATAAGGATGCGAAGGTTGAGTTTGATTTTGTGATGCAGAATTAAGTACAACGCTTGTCTATATTAATCCAATTGGAAGGATTAGTATAGACGAGCGTTTTTTGTCTGACCCATACTTGAATCAGATGAAACAAACAATGTTTTCGTGGGGAGTTGCTTGAATCGAGCAGGAGGGGAGGTCATCCATATTGAACAAAAATATTAAATTGCGAATCGCTTGGATCATTCCGACTGTGTTTATGTATCTTGCTTGTTTAGGTACCGGCCTATTTTTAATTTCGAATAGCTCCGCGATGGATGAAGGAATGGCTGGATTATGGAGCTTCATGGTTGTGGGACTTTTTCTTGTTTCTGTTCTAGGGACGCTAAGAATCTGGTATTGGATAAAAAATAAAAAAATGTAACGCCAACACGTACAAATGATTCCATGACGAAAGCAGGATTATCCGATGACCTTAGGCAAACAACTGAAACAATTGCGTCAGCAGCAGGGCCTGACATTGCGGAAGCTTGCGGAAAAAGCCGGGATTAGTTATTCGTTGATCCATGCGATGGAAAACGATGAGCTTGTCCCGACTCGGGAAGCTGTGCGTTCGTTGGCCCGTGCGCTGCAGCAGGCTACGGCGGATGAGCTGCTGCAGCTGGCAGGCTATTCTGAAGAGCCGCTTCACTAAAAGTACCGTAAAATTCTAGGAGTCTCGCCCTCTGGGAAAACGCAAGCATTCCGAATATGGTGGGATCGGGCTTAACCCAGCCAATAAAACAGCTGGCCGTCCGGGGCCCGCTCCGTGGGCTGAACATCCGCCGACCCTAATGATGGAACCGTAAGCAGAAAGCTCCCGAAAGGTACAGCCGAATCGGAGGCTGCTGGCTTGCCCGCCCCGCCGCCAGTTGGCTTGCTCCCTGAGGCGCTATTATCGCCATCGCCATCGGCAATCCGCACGGTCGCGCCCAAAGGGACCAACGGGAATAAAGCGTCCATATCCGTATTGGCCAGCCGGATGCAGCCCAGGGAACGATTAGCGCCGATCGAGCCTTGATCCCGCGTGCCGTGCAAAGCGAGCGCGCCGAAGCCAAGCGCGGCTGTGCCGTATACGTCCGGGGTACGGCCCTGCGGTGATTTGACCCGTTCCTGAACCGTGAACGTTCCGGTTGGCGTCGCTCCGGCGGCTCCAAGTCCAACAGGATAGCGAGCCAGCACAAGCTGGCCGCTGCGCAGCTCCGCTTGATGCACGGAGCGGTTCACATGGACGTACACCGGTTCAAATGGAATTGCCGCAGCTTCAGTATTCGGGTAAAACATGTCGGCCGCAGACGCCGCTTCCGGCTTGTACACCCAGCCGCCTTGTCCATCAAAAAAGGCCCGGACGACGTCCGAACCGGAAGCGGCTTCTGCTGGCAAGAAGCTCAGGTAATTGTGAGGATAAGGCTGCAGCAGGTCGGAGACGGCGGCTGGCGCTTCCCCAACCGCTTGCTGATACGTCAGCAAAGCGGTGCGGACGACGTTGGCCGCTGCTTGATTACGCGCCTGGATCAAGTCCGGATGAAGGAAACGGATTTTAACGGCCCGGTCTACGAGCGGGTTGTACTCCGCCATGACAAAGGCCTGGCTTTTGCCAGCTTCGCTGGTCAGGGGCAACGCCTTCTGCTCTTGACTCGCCGCTGGCGAAACGACGCCGTACAGGACGATCGCCGCGCCGGGGTGAGCATCAGCTAAGCTGAGCGTTTTCCGATGCAAGGTGTCCTCGATTTCTTGATACGAGCGGCCCGCAGGCATATACAGAACGAAAGGCTGCTCGACGCGCTCGTAGGTGACGGATTTGCCGACGGTGGTCCAGGGCTTCAGCCATGAAACGGCTTTGGACAGATGTGGCGGAGTGAAAAAAAGCAGCAAAAGCAGCGCATTGATCAACAATAACGTAAGCAGCAGCGCTTTCAAAAACAAGGGAAACGCCCGCTCGTTTCGCGCCGGCTCCTCGCGATTGGCGGTTGGCAGCGAGGCCGCCGGCAGCAGCCGGTTTTCCTGCTTCTCCAGCCGACGCAAGCACCCGGAAGCCGGATAGTAAAAATCCGAAGGATACGTGTGCATCGCATGCTGGTAATGAAGCTTGGCTTTCTTGACCAGACCCCGCTGCTCGTAATGCTGCCCAAGACGGTAATGGGCTTCCGGCGAATGCGGGTCCAAATAACGGATCACCTTCTCGTGGTAATGCGGGTCATGACGATTGACATACATGTTTTTACGCAAACGCACTAGCTGGTCGGCAGATGGAGAAGCGAAACGACCGCGTACAGGCTGCATCACAATCCTCCTAAGCTTCTAAATGGGCTTAATGATACAAATGGTATCATAAATAAGTTAAAACGGCAAATAAAATACAAATTGTATCTAAAAGATCATAAAAAAACCTTGGCTCCTTCAATCAGGATGTCAAGGTCACTCGTTCTTCTTGATATAGTTCAATGCGGTCACGGCCTTTGTGCTTGGCCCGGTATAACGCTGTATCGGCTCCTCCGAACAGCTCCTCCTTGCTGCATCCCTTGGAGAACGCATGCAGGCCGATGCTGATCGTCACTGGATTGCCGTCCAGCTCCTCGTGATGAATGGATGCAACTTGCAGGCGAATCAGCTCCAGCTGCCGCAGGGCATCGCGAACATCGGTTTCCGTAAATAAAATCGCAAATTCTTCGCCGCCATAGCGAGCGGGGAAATCATTGGACGAAACCATCTGCTGGAAGGTGGAGGCGACCGTTTTAAGCACGGCATCGCCAGCCCGGTGACCATACGTATCATTCACTTTTTTGAAATGGTCAATATCAAGCAGCGCAAGCTGAAACGTGAACTCGTTTTGCTCCCCCTGCCGGATCAGCTCCTCCAGATATTCATGAAAGGACATATGATTGTACAGTCCGGTCAGCGCGTCTGTTTTCGCCAGCTTGTCCATGAGAATGTTTTTCACTAGCAGCTCCTGCTCGGAGGCCAAGGTGGAACGCAAATCCTTCATCAGATCCGAGCCGCGGCGAATGACCTCCAGTCCGGCAAGAGCGCCGATGATCAATACGTTCGTCATCACGAACGAGTCGATCCAATTATAAGCATCTAAATACTTGAGCTGCAGGTGGAAGACAGTCCAGTAAGCCAGGAGGGTCGTTAACAGGCTGAATAAAATTTTACGCTTCTGAAAATAAAAGACGGATATCAGGATGGGGAGGAACAAGGTGGTGATAGTTGGCAGCACAAGCGGAAAAAACGAAATCAAATTCAGTGACAAGACGAGTCCGCCTGCGATGACAATATAGTCGCTTGATCGCTTCAACAGACGCATGGCAAGCTCAACCACGAACAGCCCCAAGAACATCCAACAGGCAAATTGAGCGACAAGTGCAGTCGGGTAGGCTTGGCCCTGCATCGAGCTGTTGAGTCGGGCGATCACTGCGCTTGCCAGAATGGCGAAAACAGCTAAAATCCAATAACCGTTCAGAAACCTCCGGTTCCAACGCGGTATCTTGGCATGATGAACCACATCAAAAACCATAAGACTTCACTCCAGCATTCTTTGTAAATCTCAATTATTACTATACCATGGCCTTTTGTGGTTTGTATATATGGTCCTCCTGGGCCATATACTTGTTAAGGAAGGGGAGTAACGGCACTGAAAGGAGTGAGCACGGATGAAGCTGTTAACGGTAATTGCCTCTGTGCGCTCGGAGGAGCAAGCGGCCTATTTCAGCGGCGTATTTGTACAGGTCGGCTCGCTGATCCGGCAAGCGCACAAGATCGAGATTCGTTCCGAGGCGAACGGGGAAACGCGTATCCTCACGATGACCGGCCGATTGCCGGACTTTCATTTGCATAGAGAGCTGGATCAATTTACGGCGGAGTCGGCGGAAGCTTTGGCGGATTATGTGATTCGGTACGAGGAGCGCCGGCTGCTCGACAAGCTGATCCGTGATGAGTTTCAGTATAGGCAAGAGGAGGAAGCACGGCAAATATTGGCGTACTGTGAGCAAATGCTTGGGGCCGACGGGCAGAGCGAGGAGGAGGAGGAGGCGGTCAGCACGTGGTCCAGGCGCAAGGAGAAGCTGGCCGCGGAAATCCACGCTTATATCGGCACGCATACCGAGCTGCATCTTGACGGCCTGATTCGCTTCCGGCTGCAGGGGTACAAGCAGGAGCTGCGCGAAGTGGTGGAATACGCGATTGACGAATTTGTGATGGACCGGCAATACCAGGAGTTTATTTCGCTGCTGCAATATTTTGTTTATATTCAGGAAGCGAAGGTGCCATTTGTACACCTGATACATAAGGGCGGCAGCGAGTTTCTGTTGTTGAACGACCGGATGGAGGAGCTGGACCCGGATGGAGCGGAGGCGGGCGTTACCGTCGAAATGCTGGAGAAGGATATGAACTTCGAGGACATGATTGTCAGTACCTTGATTACGGTATCGCCGCAGACGATTTATTTGCATACGCGGGAGCCGGAAGCGCAGGTCATCAAGACAATCGGGCAAATTTTTGAAAATCGGGTGGAGCTGTGCAGCTACTGCAGATTGTGCCACAACCTTGACCGTTCGAGCGCGGCTGAATATAATAAGATGTAGGCAATGATCAAAGACAACAATAACTGAAGCGCCGCTCAGAGAGAGGGGACCCGGCTGCAATCCCCTTCGGTTTACGCGACAGTTGTTTACCCCTTTGTAGCTGCGGTATGGAACGGCATCCCCGAAGGGCAATGCTTATTATATGCCGCCGGACGATCCCCGTTAACGGATGCTGGAGGATCTGTCGCCGTCAGGCGCGGATTGAAGTAGGGTGGAACCACGAGCCAAAGCGTACTCGTCCCTTGTCGGGAGGACTGCGCTTTTTTTATTTGTCCAAAACAGGCTTCGAATGGAAGTAGGCTGGCTGCTCTAGCTTGGGCAGGCGGCGGAGGCTATTCTCAGTTGAACATGGAGGTTATCAGACATGGCTGTACAAGTATCGTTTCCGGACGGAGCTGTCCGTGAGTTTGCGCAAGGAACGACGATCGAGGAGGTCGCAGGCTCCATCAGCAGCGGCTTGAAAAAAAATGCGGTAATCGGCAAGCTGGACGGCAAGGCGGTTGACTTGAACACGGCGCTGGAGCAGGATGCGGCGCTGGAGATTGTGACGCTTGACAGCGAGGCCGGGCTTGAGGTGTACCGCCACAGCACGGCGCATTTGATGGCGCAGGCGATCAAACGTATTTATGGCGAAAAGGCTGTCAAGCTGGGCATCGGGCCGGTTATCGAGGACGGCTTCTATTACGATATTGATCTGGAAAGCTCGATTACGCCGGAGGATCTGGTGAAAATCGAAAAAGAAATGGAACGTATTGTGCAGGAAAATTTGCCGATCCGCCGCCGTGTCGTCAGCCGCGAGGAGGCGCTCCGTATTTTCAGCGAGCTGGAGGACCCGCTGAAGCTGGAGCTGATTCGCGATCTGCCGGAGGATTCCGTGCTGACGATTTACGATCAGGGCGAATTTTTTGATCTGTGCCGCGGTCCGCATTTGCCATCCACAGGCCGGATCAAGGCGTTCAAGCTGCTTAGCGTTGCGGGAGCTTACTGGCGCGGCGATTCGAAAAACAAGATGCTGCAGCGAATTTACGGCACGGCCTTCGCGAAGAAGGCTGAGCTGGACGAACATCTGCATTTGCTGGAGGAAGCGAAGAAACGCGACCATCGCAAGCTGGGCAAGGAGCTGAAAGTATTCGGCTTTTCCAGCGAGGTTGGACAAGGCTTGCCGCTCTGGCTGCCAAACGGGGCCAAAATTCGCCGTACGATGGAACGGTATATTGTTGACCTGGAAGAACGTCTCGGCTACCAGCATGTGTATACGCCGGTGCTGGCGAACGTCGAGCTGTATAAGACGAGCGGCCACTGGGAGCATTACCAGGAGGATATGTTCCCCAAGATGATCATGGACAATGAGGAGCTGGTGCTCCGTCCGATGAACTGTCCGCATCATATGATGGTCTACAAAAGCGATATGCGCAGCTATCGCGACCTGCCGGTCCGGATCGCCGAGCTGGGCACGATGCATCGTTACGAGATGTCCGGCGCTTTGACCGGTCTGCACCGCGTTCGGGCGATGACGTTAAACGATGCGCATATTTTCTGCCGTCCGGATCAAATTAAGGAAGAATTTGCCCGTGTCGTCAACCTGATCCGCCATGTGTATGAAGATTTCGGCATCAAGGATTACCGGTTCCGTCTGTCGTACCGTGATCCGAAGGATACGGAGAAATATTTCCAGAATGATGAAATGTGGGAAATGTCGCAGCGGATGCTGCGCGAGGTCGTGGAGGAGCTTGGCTTGCCGTTTTTCGAGGCGGAGGGCGAGGCGGCCTTCTACGGTCCGAAGCTGGACGTGCAGATCAAGACAGCGCTCAAGAAAGAAGAAACGCTGTCCACAGCGCAGCTGGACTTCCTGCTGCCGGAGCGGTTCCAGCTTGAATACGTGGGCGCCGACGGCCAGAAGCATCGTCCGGTGGTCATCCACCGCGGCATTATTTCGACGATGGAGCGGATGACCGCGTTCCTGCTGGAAAACTTCGCAGGCGCGCTGCCGACCTGGCTCAGCCCGGTTCAAGCGAAGGTGCTGCCGGTGTCCGGCAACTTCGATACGTATGCGCGCGAGCTGCAGGAGAAGCTGCAGGCGGCGGGAATTCGCGTCGAAGCGGATTTGCGCAACGAGAAGCTTGGCTACAAAATTCGTGAAGCCCAGCTGGAGAAAATCCCGTATATGCTCGTCGTCGGTGAAAATGAAGTGCAGTCGCACGGAGCCTCCGTTCGCAAGCGCGGCGCAGGCGATCTGGGTGCGCAAAGCGTTGAGCAAGTCATTGCGATGATTCAGGACGAGATCGTAAACAAAACGGTGTCCTGATCCGCCTGAACCACAGTCCTTCCGAAGACCGGAAGGGCTTTTTTGGCGTTGCAGAGCCTCGGGCCTGCGGCTTAAAGTCGCCGATTTCCGCCCGCCCGCCGTATAGAACCTCCCCTGGTTGGACAGTCTTTTAATAGTAAGGGGAGGTTTAACAAAACCAATGTTCACGAAAAGCGCAAGTCATGCCAAGTGGATTTGCTTCTTGGCACTGCTTCTCTCGAGCTGGATTTGGCTTGAAGCCCGCCGCTCACCGCGAATCAAGCCGGAAGTGCCTGCTGCCGGAGCCTCCGTTGCCGCCATGCCTGCCGCCGCCCGGGCTGCCCCGGTTGTGTTGGGTCCGCCAGCTCAGCCGTCCGTACCAGCCGTTCAGGCCGCGGGGACGACCGCACGCAGACAGCGGGATTACAAGCTGTTTCCCCGCCAGGATCAAGATTTGTCGCAGCTAAGCGCTGTCGAGGTAACGGCAACCGGCTATTATGCCGGACATGAATCGACAGGAAAGCATCCGGGACATCCGGAATACGGAGTCACATTCTCCGGCCTGAAGGTAGCTCGCGATTACGGCTCCTTGTCTACAATTGCGGCTGATCCGCACGTGTTTCCGCTAGGCACCGTGCTGTACATTCCCGGCTATGGCTACGGCGTTGTGGCTGATACGGGAGGCGCAATTAAGGGAAACCGGATTGATCTGTACTTCGAAACCAAAGCGCAAGTATATAAAGAATGGGGTAAGAAAACGTTGAAGGTATTTGTGGTCAAACGAGGCGACGGCAAGCTGACTGAAACGATGTGGAAGCAATTGAAAGAAGATATGTCCAAATAAAAGCTAAAAATTTCCATAATAAACAGCCCTGACTTGAGCCATACTAAGCTTTGTCGGGGAGGTGATATCAATGGCGAAAAACAAAGTGAACAAAAACAATAGTAACAACCAGCAATACAATGCTGAGTTTGCTCAGGAAGTTGCAGCGAATCACAATGTAAACAATGCGAATAACGCTGCAGCTCAAAACAATGAAACAAACCAATCTCAAAATAACCAAAGCTAAAAAAAGGAAAACTTCCGGTGCATGCCGGGGGTTTTCTTTTTTTTAGTTATCGTGTAAAATAAAATCATTGTTACAATTGCTCACGTTACGGGGAAGGTGATGTGTCATGATGAACGCTTGGGCGGCTGGAGGCTCAGCGATGACGAATAAACGGAAAGCAGCTGAGGTGTATCCGTTTTTAGAAGCCTATATGGCTCATAAAGAGACGCAAATTGCCGAAATCGAGCAAGTGATTAGCAGATACGAGAAAAAACGGCAAATTGAAGAGCGGAGCTACCAGTCGATGTCAGCTTTTCGCCGAATGTTTGCAGGGAAAAAGCCTGATCATCACCTGGCAGTTGAGTATATTCACTACGTTAAGCGGCCGATGGAGCAGATTCGCGCGCTGCGTCAAGAGATTGAACAGGCTCGTTCGATTTTGCTCGGCAGCAAGCCGTCCGATCTGGTAGAGGTCAGCGACGACTTGGCCAAAGAGCTTTCCTAAGCAAGCAGGATCATCTAAAAATGGATGGAGACACTTCTATGCGCAAGCAGGAGGTGTTTTTTTGTTGCAGTGAAGCTCGTGTAACGTGCATCGGATCGCCTATGATTATGGAGGGAATAACCTATGAATGCCAGGTCATATTGAGTTAAACTGTCAAAGACATTCATGAATGCGCTGTCATTATAGGGTTTAATGTCCTTCTTAAACAATTTAAAGCGCTTACAATTATTGGGAGCGTGAGTGAAACGGGGGACTTTAAAAAGAAAGTAAGGAGGGGATAGGAACGCCTGCAACCCGAGCAACATGATTCAGCTTTGACGGATTGACATGTAAAATCCATGGAGGTGTATATGGCCTTGCGTAAACAGATTTCGCTAGTGTTAGGCTTAGCGCTGCTTCTCAACGCGTTTATCATTTTCGAACCAAATGCTCCAGTCGGCTATGCGGCAGAGCCTGAGCCAGGTCCCGCGGTTATCGACGATACTTATGCACCAGCCACAATTTTCGAAAAAGACTTTTCCACCACGCCGCTCGGCTTGCAGGGCTCCGATCTTGGCTTCGACTATTCGTCCTATTCATCGGGCACAGGCTCGGCCGTCGTGGAACAAGATCCGTATACAGGAACCCCTGCGCTTCATATCAAAGCAAGCAATATCGTCACATCCGATTCGACCTTGCGCAACGAATTTCAGCTTAGCAAAACGTTCGGTGAACCGTATACAGGGACAATTTCTACGGAAATTACGTTCATGCAGACGGGCACCAAAAAGGATAACCGGATCATCCAGTTTTTCCCTTCCCAAGGCAACACCTTTATGGTTGGCGCCGGCGTGACGGCTTCCAAAGGACTGGCTTACCTGTTATCGACGGCGCCGGCAGGCGATCTGGGAGGCACGTATAATTTAGGCGAATGGCATACGATCCGTCTGGATTTTAATACCGTGACCCAGCGGTACAGCTTGTATTGGAACGGGAATTTGATCAACAATCAAGCTCGTACACAGATGAACAAAAGCTTGCCGATTTACAATCTGAAACGGTTGGTTATTGCGCCGCCGAGTACTTCAGGGGATCTTTGGATTCGCGGCTTGAAGGTCACGCGGACACCCTTCCAGCCGGAACCGCCGGCGCCCAAGCTTAACTCTTCAGGCTCGCGCAACTCCAGAATTATGTGGTCCGCCCAGCATTATCCCTACGCTTCCCGGTATCGCGTAAGAATCAAGCTGCAAGGCGAGACCCAGTGGAGAAATGTCGGCAATGCGAACGCCTTCTGGAAAGATTACACGGGCACATCGAATAACCCGAATTCAGATATTAACTCCTTTTACGATATTGCGAAAATGGCGAATACCCCGTTAGTCAACGGACAAACATACACGTTAGGCTTGAGCACCGTAACCCGGGATGAATACGGCTTGTATACGCCGGATGGAAAACCGGGCGATTTTGAAAGTAAGATCACCGAATTTGAAGGCATTCCTTATGCGACAACCCCGGTGCAAACACCGGATGCCAGCGTTGTGGAAGGGCTGACCGCGTATGCGAACTACTACGGCTATTTGTGGAATTACAAGTCGGGCACCAAAGTAGGAGATCATGCTTTTAATCTCTCCGTAGCCAATGAGGTGCCGCTCCAATTCACACAAATTCCGGATAAATATGCGGGTCTGGATCGCATCGTCACCACGTACAAGGATGTGATGCGCTACCCGAACGGCTTTGACGGAACGAAGCAGGATCAGCTGATTGGCTTCACCGTCAAGGATAAAACGACCGTTTATGTGGCGATGGATAAAAACGCGACGCTGCCGGGCTGGATGTCGGATTGGACCGCCACTGGCGACAATATCAAGCTCAACACGCTGGCTTCCGGCTATACCTTCGATATTTATAAGAAGGACTTTGCCGCAGGCTCAACCGTTTTGCTGGGGTACAACGACTATGCCAATTTCGATGCGAGTAAAAACGCCGGTTATTTCGCCATGGTGGAGAGGGTTTCTACCGGCTTGACGCTGGACCCTGTGCAGCAATGGGTAAACACGTCTACGTATAAGCTGACCGGATCGGTTAGTGAAAGCGTATACTTATCCGTTTATCAAAATGGCCATGCAGTCAGCTTGCCCGATCACGGATTTGTTCAGGAAGGCAAGCTTGAGCTGGATTTGAGCTTAACGCCCGGGGCCAATCAGGTTGATGTTTATGCGAGCCGCCTGAATTCCAAGCTATACGACCATGTAACGGAAACAATTAACCAGGACAGCGTTGCTCCGGAAATTCGCGTACCGGTTCCTCCGGCAACCGTAAGGGAAGCGGTTTACACGCTTCAAGGCTCATTAAGCAAGGAAGCCAAGCTAACGATCAAGTTAAATGGAACGAATGTCGTCGATTCCGTTTACAAATCCGTGTACGAGCCGTTCTCCTATCCGTTGACTTTACAGGAGGGATCGAACCTCATTGAAATTTCAAGCGTCGATTTGGCCGGCAATTTCAAACAAATCAATTATGCGATGGAGTACAAATTTTGGGCAGGTCAAGGCACCGTCGTTGATTTTAATGGCAATCATGTCCAGGGGCTGACGCCTTCGCAGCACGTCGTTGCCGAAAAGCAAATCGCCAATACGACAGCAGCCAGAAAGCAGCTGACGCTCTGGTTTGTGCTGTATGATGCCGACCACACGATGATTGACTATTCTTCGACCGTGGCTGAGCTGAAGCCGGGTGAAACGAAAACGCTGGGCGCCGGATTTGTGCTTCCCGCTGAAGTGTCTCGTTATCAGGTGAAAGTATTTATTTGGGACAGCCTCGATCGGATCGAAGGACAGACGCCGCTTGCTGAAGAGCTAATTGTCAAGTAATTATAGCTAGGAGGTCGGACAATGAAGAAAGCCCTGCAACTAGGGATATGCGCGCTGCTCATGTTGAATGGTTTGTGGCTACCGGGCCCCGCTGAAGTGAACGCTGCGGCTGTAGCGCCCGTATTAAACCGTCCAGCTCAATTGAAAGCGACTTCGGGAACTAACCAGGCTACACTTTCATGGGCGGCGGCAGCTGGCGCCTCGTCGTATAAAGTGCAGCGCAGCACGGTAAATGGCGGACCGTATGAGGTACTGGCGAATGGCGTTACGGGTCTTGCGTTTACCGATTCAACCGTTCAAAATGGGACGGCCTATTATTATGTAGTGACAGCGGTCAGCGCTTCGGCGGAAAGCATGATTTCGTCTCAGGTGCGGGTGATTCCGTCTGCAGCCGCAGCAGGCGCGCCGGCAGCCCCGGCAGATGTGGCCGGCATTGCCAACGATGGCAGCGTCGAGCTGACCTGGACTGCGGAAGCGGGCGTCACGAGCTACGCGGTTAAGCGGAGCACCGTTAGCGGAGGTCCCTACACGACGTTAAACAGCACATTGACGACAAGCGCCTATACGGATACAAGCGTGATCAACGGAACGACGTATTATTATGTGATTTCTGCGACGAATGCAAGCGGAGAAAGCCGAGCCAGCGATGAGATTGCCATTAGCCCGGCCATGACGATCACGGTGGCCCAAAATGGCACCGGCGACTTTTCCAATATCAAGTCGGCTCTGGAATCTATTCCGAGCAATAACGCGACCCGAAAAATTATTTACATTAAAGCAGGCTCGTACAACGAGAAGCTGTCTGTAACCGTGCCTTATATTTCCTTAATCGGTGAAGGCAAGGATAAGACGAAAATCTTTTATAACGATAATGAATTCACCCCGGTTGCCGGCAATAGCTCGGCCACGTTGCCTGCTCTCGATACGGCCACGCTGACCGTAGGCGGCACGAAAAACAGAGCGGACGGCTCGATCGCGACAGCCAGTCATTTTTATGCGGCCAACTTGTCCATCGAGAATACATCCGACGTTACGAAGGGCCGGGCGTTGGCCGCGCGTGTCATTGCGGATCAGGTTGTGTTTGAAAATGTCCGGTTTGTCGGCTACCAGGATACGCTTTATACAGGCGTTACGTATTACGACAAAACCGGCAGACAATATTACCGGAACAGCGAAATTAAAGGCTCCGTCGATTTTATTTACGGACCGTCGACGGCAGCGGTATTTGACAATAGCGATATCGTCAGCATTAACGGACCTTCGCGCTCCGGCGGCTACATTACGGCCGGTGCTACACAAAATGCGAGCGGCGATCTTCCGGGTTATGTATTTCTGAATTCGCGGCTCATGAAGGACGGCACGACCCAAGGAAAGCATTACTTAGGCCGTCCTTGGCAGGACCAGCCGACAGTTCGTTATATCAACACCTGGATGGATGATCATATTCATCCGGACGGCTGGGCCGAAATGACCAATAATCTGACTTCCTATTATTCGGAATATAACAGCACCGGGCCGGGAGCAAGTCCATCCACCCGGAAGCTGGCGGCGATGACAGATCCAAGCCACTTTGCGATGACGGCGGAGCAGGCCAGCCAGTTTACGATTCCGCGCATGTTCGGCGGCTGGGACCCGAGCGTACGGGTTGTGTACCCGAAAGTATTCCAGACAGCCGTGCCCGTTGTTGATCCGGCGCTGCCGGACGGCATTTCGGGATCCTATACAAAGCCTGTCCTCGTGTATATGGAAGTGAACAACGAGGTTCCCGCGCTTAATCGGGTCCAGTATCGCATCAATCATGGGGCGTGGACCACGTACACGAGCGCATTTACAGTAAGCAATGAAGGCGTGAATACGGTGGAGTACCGGTACGTCGACGCACTGGGCACTCCAAGCACAAGCAAGCAGATTACGCTTAAATTGAACTTTACAGAGAAGAAAAAAATACCGGCTTTCCCTGGTGCTGAGGGCGGCGGTATGTATGTAACGGGTGGACGCGGTGGTTCTGTATATGTCGTCAACAATTTGCTTGATTACGGCGAAGGCACCACGCCGATTCCCGGCTCCTTCCGCGATGCGGTCAGCCAGCCGAACCGGACCATTATTTTTAATGTATCCGGCACGATTCATCTGGTGCAGCCGTTAACGATCGGGAAGCCGAACCTGACCATTGCCGGACAAACGGCTCCGGGCGACGGTATTGCGCTCAGCGGCTATGCGGTCAAAATCGGCAGCGGCACAAGCGCGGCAGGCGGCAACATTATCGTCCGCTATATCCGGTTCCGCGGCGGCATCAACCAGTTGGACGATGCGTTCAACATTACAGGCGACAACGTCATTGTTGACCACGTTTCAGGCAGCTGGAGCTCGGATGAGCTTTTCTCCTCCGAGAATAACAAAAACTTTACGCTGCAATGGAGCTTTATCACCAACAGCTTGAATCACTCCATTCATACGAAGGGGCCGCATGGCTACGGCGGTATTTGGGGAGGGTCCAACGCTACTTTCGCCAACAACCTGATCATGAACCACCAGAACCGGAATCCGCGATTTGCCAGAGCAACCGATATTCCGAATTACCCGCAGAAAATTGACTTCAAGAACAATGTCATTTACAACTGGGGCTTCAATACGATTTATGGCGGGGAAATGGCCACAGGCATTAATATCATCAATAACTATTTTAAGCCGGGCCCGAACACGTCCGCTGCATTTAACCGGATTGTATCGCCTTCAGGCGGAGATGCCGGCGGCGGAGCCTTCTACGTTAACGGCAACTATGTTGAAGGTGCGCCGGATGTAACCGCTGATAATGTGAAGGGGATTCAAACGTCCGATACGTATACGCTCAAAATGACGCCATTTGTTTATCCGGACGCAAATGATACGGTCGGCGGACCGACGGTGGCGCAGCCTGCCGAGGTGGCTTACCAAAACGTCATGCTCCACGGCGGCGCTTCCTTGCCGAAGCGGGATTCCCTGGATGCCCGTATCGTTAATGAAGTGAAAAATGGCACCGGCCGAGCCATCAACAAAATCGAAAACGACGGCGGATTGCCTGAGCTGAACACGCTTCCGGCCCCGCTTGACAGCGATGGCGACGGCATGCCAGATTCCTGGGAGCTTGCGCATGGTCTGGACCCGTATGATAACGGTCTGGACAGTAACGGGAATCCGATTCCAGGCAATGTGAACGGAAGCTTTGGAGATTTGGACGGAAATGGCTATACGAATCTTGAGGATTATTTAAACTCTCTGGCTGATATGCCTGTTCCGCTGAATCCGGTTGTATCCATTCAGACGCCGGTCATGCACAAAGCCTATGAGCTGAACAGTCCGATCACCCTGAACGCGACGGCGGCAGCTGCGGCCAGCGGCGCTTCGATTGCCAAGGTCATTTTCTATGACCGCGATCAGAAGCTTGGCGAAGCGACAAGCGCGCCTTACGACTTTACCTGGAATAATGCTTCGGAAGGGCAGCACTACCTTTATGCCAAAGCAGTGGACAGCAACGGCGTAATGACGTTGTCGGATGCGGTCATCGTGTATGTGAACGGTCCGGAAAACGTCCAGCCATGGACCTCGGAGGATATTGGTAAGGTCAACATTCCGGGTACGGCCAATTTGACTGATAACGTGTACAAAGTGAAGGGCTCCGGTAAAATCAATCTTAGAGGCACATCGGATTCCTTCCATTATGTGTATCAGCCTGTTCAAGGTAATTTCCAAATTTATGCCAATGTTTCGTGGGAATCTGAATATGAAGAAGATGTGAAAACCGGATTTATGATGCGCGAAAGTTTGGACCCTACCTCGAAGGCCGTTGGCGTATTCCTGTCGACGGACCCGACCGATTCGTTCGGCGATACAAGCGGACGGAAAATTTCAGTGATCAACCGCAGCAAGGTCGGCGACGCCTATACTGAGCAATTACTGCGCAGTGCCAGCCTGAAAGCGCCATTTTGGTTAAAAATGGAGCGGGTTGACAATCGGGTATCCGGTTATGTCTCGAAGGATGGCGTAGACTGGTCGCTGGTCGCTGCGAACGATGTGAATATCGGCGAAACCGTGTATGTCGGTATGGCTGTAGAGGGAACGACGCCTAAGATTGATTATTTAATGGCCGCTCATTATACCGACCTTCGCTTCTTCGGCTCCGCGCAGTTTACGCTGGACAATCCGGCAAGCGAGACAGTTGAAACACCGGCGTACACCTTGACAGGTCAGGTGAAGGATCGCGCCAAGCTGTCGGTTGTCAATAACGGAATAACGGTTGCCGAAGCGGTCTACACGGAAGCGGGCGGGACGTTCTCCAAGCCGATTATTTTGCAGGAAGGCGTCAATACGATTGTCGTATCCGCAGCCAATGAGGAGCTGTTCGGCAATACCGTAAGCTCCAAAACGATTAAGGTTACCTATAACAAAGCTTCGGTTGTTTACAGCCCGTCGGTTACCATTCCGAGTGTCGTGAACTCGCCGTCCTACGCGTTGATGGGCAGCATTAGCAGGGATGCCAGCGTAACGGTGAAGGTGAATGGAACAGTCGCGCTTGATCAGGCCAAGCAGCTCAAAAATGTTTCGTTTACGGTTCCTCTTACGTTGAAGGAGGGCATCAACGAGGTTACAATCTCAAGCGTTGATGACTATCAAGTCAGCGGCTCGCAAACGTACCAGATCACTTATGTGAAAAATTGGGGCGAGCAGCTGTTTACCGTGACCGAGCTTAGCTTGACGGATCGCAGCGGCAACGCCGTCCCTGGTCTGGTCGCGGCTCGCGATGTCGTGGCCCATGCATCGGTTCGTAACAATTCGGCAGTTACGCAGCAGGGCGTGCTTGTGATTGGGCTGTTCGATCAGCAAAACCGGATGGTCCGGTATTCGCTTGTGACCCATTCGTTCCTGGCTGGCGAAGACAAGCAGATGAAGTCGATGATGCGGGCGCCTGAGCTTGTTATGGGCTACAAGCTAAAGGCATTTGTGTGGAACAACAAAGCAAGCCAGCTCAGAATTTCAAACGAAGTAACGCTTCCTTGATAACCGGTATTTAACATGAAAGGGGAGGAATAGGCTTGATCGTTTTGCGAAGATGGACGTTTATGCTCCTGGCTGCTCTTGTGTGCTGCGGAACTATGATTTCGTCTGCCTGGGCTGCTCCGGCGCCGATTGCCGTCACGGCGGCTTTTAATGAAAGTACCGGTCAGGTTACGGTATCCGGCACTGTGCATGTGGAGCAAGGGAAGCTTGTTACCGTGAAGGTGACCAATCCGCTGGACCAGCTGGATTACATGGATCAAACAACAGCCTCGGACAACGGCTCGTACCAGTTCAACTATGTATTGAAGAAACGAGTCAACGGAACGTATTTCGTCCATGTTGCGGGGCAAGGCGCAGGCCAAGCGGCCGGTGCGACCTTTGAGGTCAACATGACGGCCAACGCGTCATTTGACGGTCAAAGAACGCTTACCGTGGCGGGAGCGTTAGGCACAACCGCAGGCAATCCTTTCACCGTTCACATTAAAAACCCGCTTGGAACGGAGGTGTTCAGCCAGACGGGTGTAACCGGCGCGCAAGGCGCTTACCAGATTAGCTATACGATTCCCAAGTTGATCGTGGGTCATTACGTCATCACGGTCCGAGGGTCATATGCCGAAGCGGTCGTAACCACGACTTGGCATAATGTGCTGGCGGAACAGGAGCCAGGCGAAAGCGATGGAGGCGGAAGCGGCGGCAGCGATGGAGGCGGAAGCGGCGGCAGCGATGGAGGCAACGGCGGGTCTTCGCCGGATACGCCGGGAACGTCTTCTCCGAATACGGGCGCCGTCCCTGCAACGCCGAAGCCTGAACCTGCAGGCGCTGAAGTCAAGCTTACGCCGGAGCAAAGTGTGGAAGCGGCCAGCGGAGTCGTTTCAGCGAAGCTCGGCGCGGAGCAAGCGGCTCAAGCCGCTTCTGCGGGCGCGGCAACGATCGTCATCGAGCTGCAGGATGTCGCGGGCGCGAGCCAGTATAAGCTCGATATCCCGGCACAAGTATTTTCACCGAATTCACAAAAAATCGTGACGGTGGTTACGCCATTTTCCTCCGTTACGCTGCCTGGACAACTGCTGAGCTCTGCCAATCTGAATGGCGCGCAAGTCGTCGGCCTTGTGATCGCCAAAGCCGACACGAGCAAATGGCCGGATGATGTGAAAAAAGCTGTCGATCAGAGGCCGGCCGTTGACTTGAGCGTATCGGTCGATGGCAAAGCGGTTACGCTGCCTGACTCGAATGCGCTCCTTCAAGTAGCCATTCCTTATGAGCCAACAGAGCTGGAATTGCAAGATCTGGAGCATATTGTGATCTGGGGCGTGGATGTAGCAGGTAAAGTCCAGCCAATCCCGAGCGGCAAATACGACGCGGCCTCGGGGACGGTGACCTTTACGACTTCAGATGTCCAGACCTTTGTCGTCACGTTTGTGAAGAAAAGCTTTGCGGATCTGGAAGCTGTCGATTGGGCGAAGCGGGCGATTGACGTGATGGCCTCGAAGGGAATTATTTCCGGCAGCACGGACACCTCCTTTGCTCCGGCGGCTCCGATTACCCGCGCTGACTTTATGATTTTGTTGACGAAAACATTCGGGTTTAAAGCCGAGGTGACGTCCAATTTCAGTGATGTCCGTACCGGGGATTATTACTATGAAGCGGTTGGCATTGCCAAGCAGCTAGGATTAGCGAATGGCCAAGGTGACGGGATATTTAATCCTGCCGAACAAATCTCGCGCCAGGACATGATGGTCCTGCTGTCCAGAGCGATGACCCAGGCAGGTAAATTGAACACGCAAGGGAACGCTGACCACTTGGAGTCGTTTGCCGACAAATCACAGGTCGTGGATTACGCGGTAGACGCCATTGCTGCCTTGATTAACAAGGGCGTCGTTCAAGGAAATGGCAACATGTTGAATCCGACCGGCAGCGCGACAAGAGCGGAGACGGCTGTGCTGCTCTACAGAATCTACAATACGGTGTTGTAAGTGCAGCGTCTTGAACGCTTGAGCATCTGGCAATAACGCAGCAAAAAAAGCAGGGCCGCTGGCCCTGCTTTGCTTCAGCCTATGGATGTCGGCAGACGGCTTGGTGGTTGTCCACCAAGCCGCCGCGCCGTTTCTAGCGGTCCTTCAACTGCCCCAGCTCGATAAAATCATGCTCCTGGCTGTATGCAGGCACGCCATGAATCCCGACATCAAGCCCGACCAGTTCCTCGTCGCGGCTTACTCTCATCGGAACGACCCGGCCGATCAGCTTGAAGGCCAGCCATGTCAACCCGAAGCCCCAGATGATAATGACAACGAGGCCGAGAGCCTGAACGCCCAGCAGCTGGAAGCCCCCTCCGTAAAACAGACCGCTATAGCCGCGGCCGACGCTTGCCGACAGCTCAGGCTGGGCAAACAAGCCGACCGCCAATGCGCCGATCGTGCCGCTGACGCCATGGACGGCGAAAGCGCCGACCGGATCATCAATTCGCTTCGATTCCAGGTACTCTGTAGCAAATACCATCGCAATGCCGCACACCGCTCCGATAAAGATCGCCACGATATCGCTCACGAAGGCGCAGCCGGCCGTAATGCCGACCAGTCCGGCCAGCGAGCCGTTGATGACCATGGGCGGATCAGCTTTGCGGTAGCGGAACATGGTGAACAAAATGCATGTCGCGCCGCCCGCTGATGCCGCAAGCATCGTGGTGACGGCGATATGCCCGATCGAGCTGTTGGTGGCGCTCAGCGTGCTGCCGGAGTTGAAGCCGAACCAGCCGAACCAGAGGATGAAGGCGCCGACGGAGGCGAGCGGCAGATTCGACGGCGGCACGATGTTGGCTGTCCCGTTTTTGCTGAATTTACCGATTCGCGGCCCGATCAAAATCGCTGCCGCCAGCGCGGCAAAGCCGCCGAGCGCATGGATCGTCGCGGAGCCTGCGAAATCAATCATGCCCAGCTGGCCCAGCCAGCCGCCGCTGCTCCATACCCAGTGACCGGCGATCGGGTAGATGAAGCCGGTCATCGCAACGGCGAATAAAATGTACGCGTGGAAGTTAATGCGCTCGGCGACGGCTCCCGACACAATCGAGATGACCGCGATGACGAAGGCGCATTGAAACAGCCAATACGTGTCATGGGAGATCGTCAGCTGAATATGGGATAAATCGCCGCCCATCAAAAAGCCGGTTGTGCCGATGATTCCGGCAAAGTCTTTGCCGTACATCAGTCCGAAGCCAAAGAAGAAGAAAATCAGTGCGCCGAAGGCGATGTCAACGAACACCTTCATGATGATGCTGACGGCGTTTTTCTGCCGGACAAAGCCAGCCTCCAGCAGCGCAAAGCCGCCTTCCATCAACAAAATCATGGCAGCGGTCAACACGACCCAGATCGTATCCAAACCGCTCTGCAATGCGGTCAATTCCAGCATCCTTAAATTCCTCCCGATTTCAAATGAAGCGTTTTCGGTTCTCATTATAAAGTTCTGATGATAACTATGTCAACGAGGTACGTTAAGTTGTGTTACATCAGGTCCAAGCATAATTTTCCCGATTCAGGTTTATTCTATAACTAACGATTGGACACAAGGATGGAGGAACTGATCTTGATACCGTTAGAGTCGAAGCTCGTTGGAATTGAACAGCCTTATGAGAAGGCGCTGGAGGTGCTGCAGCCGCTTAACTTTACCTTGGGAGGCAACTGGGATTACAATCACGGCTGCTTCGATCATTATTTGGACGAGGGGCATAAGGTGTGGCTGCGTATTCCGTTTGAGGTGACGCATGGCTTGCTGGAAAGTGAGCACGGGGGCACAGGCACGGTTATTCAGCTTGGCTGGCCCTTTGTGCTCAAGCATCTTTATAATGAAGGACTGGACCAGGAGGCGCAGATTCGTGTGGTGGGCGCCTTGATCGACCAGTTTCAGGAGCCGGTGGACCGCGATGCGCCGGTGGAGGACAAATGGGTTGATCAGGCAATGGCCGTCTTAAGGCAAGCGGAAAGCCGCTGGATTCATTAAATGAAGCAAGCTGAGAAGGCCGGGGATGTTCCCCAGGTCTTCTTTTGCAACGACTTTAACTTCGTTTTAGGTTTCTTTAATGTTGTTTTAAGGTTACAGGTTCATTATAGTCATCAAGAGGAAGGCCCAGTCGGGATCATGTCCTTATACCATTTTCCGAATTATCGAAACGGAGGTCATGACTTATGGAAAACAACAATAACAACAACAATTCGAGCTCCAATGGTTCCTATAATCCGTTTAACGAATTTTTGCGCCAGCCGCAAGGCAGCGAGGGCGGGGAAAGCAAGGAAGGCAATAATGGCAATGAACAGCAAGTGCCCCGCGCTGCGGACAGCCAGGGTGACGTCCGGGAGCAGTCGCCGGAAGGCGGAAGCCGCTCCGCCCACTATTTCTCCTACGGGCCGTATCAGTCGAAGTCGGCTGAGCCGACAAGCGCCAGCGACAGCAGCGGCTCTACGCCGGTTGAGGTGACTCCTCCGAGGCCCGTCCGTCCGATGTACAGCGGAGAGGGCGAACCTGCGGCTCCAGGTCAATGGCAATTTTCCCAGACCAAGGAAAAACGCAAGGGTACGGGCTTCCGCAGCTTGTTCGCTTCGTTTATGGCGGGCGTCGTTGTCGTCGGTTCGCTGATGTTTGCTTCCGACAAGCTGAACCTGTTCACCGGAGGCGAAGGCGTGATGACGAAGGCGGGCGCGGCAGCCAGCGCAGCCACAGGTACAAGCAGCGCTTCCGGCAGCGGCGGCAATGTGCGTCCGACAGCGCTTGACATGTCCCGCCCGAACAATATTTCGTCGATTGTTGAGCAGTCGAGTCCGGCTGTGGTCAAAATCGAAACGAAGGTAAAAGCCAAGAGCACTTCGCGCAGCGGCAACTCGTTGTTTAACGACCCCTTTTTCCGCCAGTTTTTTGGAGATGACTTTGGCTCGCAGCAGCAGCCGAATCAAAACAACGGTCAGCTGCAGCCAGGCGGGATGGGAACCGGATTTATTTTTGAGAAATCCGGCTACATTTTGACCAATGAGCATGTGATCGACGGCGCCGATGAAATCTGGGTGTACGTGCAGGATCACAAGGAGCCGTTTAAAGCCGAGCTGCTTGGCAACAGCTACGATCTCGACCTTGCTGCGTTGAAGATTACGCCGGAAAGCGGGAAGGAATTCCCGACGCTGCCGCTGGGCAGCGCGGACGATCTGAAGGAAGGCGACTGGGTGGTCGCCATCGGCAACCCGTATGGCTTCGACCATACGGTAACGGTCGGCGTGCTGAGCGCCAAGGAGCGTCCGATCAGCATTCCGGATGCAAACGGCACGCGGAATTACAAGCATCTGCTGCAAACGGACGCGTCGATTAACCCGGGCAACTCCGGCGGCCCGCTGCTTAACCTGAACGGCGAGGTCATCGGCATTAACACGGCCGTCAGCTCCCAGGCGCAAGGTATCGGATTTGCGATTCCGACGAGTACGATTTCATCGGTATTGGAGAATCTGAAAAACAACGTCAAAATTCCAAAGGAGCCGATCCCTTACGTCGGCGTATCCATGGCCGAGATCGACAAGGAATGGATCAGCGAGCTGAAGCTTGAAAATACGGAAGGCGCAATCGTTTCGCAGGTCGAACGGAAAAGCCCGGCATTTGCCGCAGGTCTTCGTCCTTACGATGTCATCGTGGAAATTGACGGAGCCAAGGTCAAAACGCCGGCTGAGGTCAGCGAAGCGATCAAGAAGAAAAAGGTCGGCGACAAAGCGGCGATCAGCATTATGCGCGACGGCAAGAAACAAAGCATCGAAGTCACCATTGGCAACCGGAACGCCGAGTAACAGCGGCACGGAAGAAGCGGGGCACTTGACAGGACGCCTCCGCTTCTTTTTTTTGCTCCGTGGCGACGATTAGATTCCTGGCAGCATTTTCGGTAAAATAAGCACATACAGAAGAAGGCGGGTGAGTCGCGCATGCGCGAAAAATTACTGGTTATTGATGATGATGAGAAAATTACGTCCATGCTCCGCCGGAGCCTGGCGTTCGAGGGATATTCCGTGATGACCGCCAACCATGGGATGGACGGGCTGAAGCAGATTCTGGAGGAGGAGCCGGACGTCGTCATCCTGGATGTGATGATGCCGCAGCTCGACGGCTGGGAGGTTGTTCGCCGTATCCGGGAGGGCGGATCAAGCGTGCCGGTGCTTATGCTGACGGCCAAGGATGAGATCAGCGACCGGGTGAAGGGACTTGATCTCGGCGCCGACGACTATCTCGTCAAGCCGTTTGCGCTGGAGGAGCTGCTGGCCCGTGTGCGTGTGCTGCTGCGCCGCAAGACGGCGGACAAGTCGGACAACTCGACAAACAAGCTGCAATACCAGGATGTATTTATGGATCTCGATACCCGCGAGGTGTTCCGCGGCGGCCAGCGGATCGAGCTGACGACCAAGGAATTTGATCTGCTGCACCTGTTCCTGCAAAATCCGCGCCGGGTGCTGTCGCGTGACATCATCATGGAAAAAATCTGGGGCTACGACTATAGCGGGGAGTCCAACGTACTGGAGGTTTACATCGCCCTGCTGCGGCAAAAAACGGAAGAGCACGGACATAAGCGCATCATTATTACCGTTCGCGGCGCGGGTTATGTGCTCAGGGGAGAGACGTAATATGTCCATTCGCTTGCGCCTGACACTGTGGTACACAGGGATTTTGACGGCAACGCTGTTTGTGCTGGCGCTGGGGCTGTACTTCTACATGAATTATATGATTTTTACCGGACTCAAGCCTGACCTCAAGGATGAAGCCAATTATGTGCTGCCGCGCATCAAGGCGCTGCCGACCATTTCGTCGCAGGGCTTTGGCTTCGACTTCGAGCTGACGGGACGCAATTCGATTCGCAGCAGCAAGCTGTATTTGCAGGTTGTGAACCTGCAGGACGGGCGGAAGTTTCGCTCGGACGATCTGATCGAGGCGGGACTTGAATTTCCCGGCGTGCCGGATAAAAAGGTAGCCTGTGTGCTGGCCGAGGACAGCAGCTGCATTTTTGAGAAGGTGAAGGTCAAGGGCTATGATTTTCTTATTTATAACGCGCCGGTATATGCTTCGCAGTTTTTCGGCGTCCCGGAAAAGCCGATCGGCATGATGCAGGCTGCGTTTTTCGTCGGGTCCTATGAGAAGCTGTTCGGGCAGCTGCGCCTTGTCTTGACGTTGACGATGCTGCTCGGCATCGTGCTGGCTGCGTCGATCGGCTGGTTTCTCGCCCGGAAAGCGCTGCGGCCGATCGAACAGGTCATTGCCGAGACGAACCAGATCGAGAAGGGCGCCGACCTGCAGCGGCGTATCGCGTACAAGGGACCGGGCGACGAAATCGGCGTGCTGACCGAGACGATCAACGGGATGCTGGGCCGTCTGCAAGGCGCGTACCGGGAGATGGAGGAAGCGTACGCCGCTCAGCGGCGGTTTGTTTCGGATGCTTCCCACGAGCTGCGGACCCCGCTGACGACGATTCGCGGCAACGTGGAGCTGCTGGAGAAAATGTGGAAGCAAACCCAGTGGCAGCAGCAGGCGGCTTCGACCGCTCCGGCGATTGAGCTGAGCCTGGAGGCGATGCGCGATATTTCCGACGAGGCGGAGCGGATGTCGCGGCTTGTCAATGATTTGCTCGCGCTGGCGCGGGCCGATGCGGGCTTCCAGATGGTCAAGCGCGAGCTGGAGGCGAAGGCGATTCTGGAGGATGTGGTGCGCAAGGCTATGCTGCTTCCGCGTACGGCGGAGTGGGTAGCCGGGGACTTGTCCGCTGCCGAGGGCACTTATGTTTACGGCAATCCGGATTATTTGCAGCAGCTGCTGTTTATTTTTATTGAAAATGCGTTCAAGTATACGGATCGAGGCGTTGTGCGGCTGGAGGTTCGGCGTCAAGGCGGACAAATCGGCATTTGTATCGCCGATACCGGCATCGGCATGGACAAGGATGAGGTTCCGCATATTTTCGACCGCTTCTATCGGGCGGATGTGTCGCGCGGGCAGAAAACGGGCACGGGTCTCGGCTTATCCATCGCCAAGTGGATTATCGACGAGCATCAAGGCTCGATTGAAGTGACGACGAGCAAGGGCGAAGGCTCGACGTTCATCATCTGGCTGCCTGTCGTTCCGGCTGCCCTGGAGGAGGCCGAAGCGCCCTCCCATTCCATCACTGACGGGAATCGGGTATAATGAGGGGACCAGACTAAATTCGACAGGCGGTGCAAGGTGTGGATGTACTCAGAATTTCTCCCCGGGGTTACTGTTATGGGGTTGTAGACGCGATGAAGCTGGCGATGCAGACGGCCCAGAACTTCAATTTGCCAAGGCCGATTTATATATTGGGCATGATTGTTCACAATGCGCATGTCACCGAATTTTTCGAGAAGGAAGGCATCGTCACGCTTGATGGGCCGAACCGGCTTGACATTTTGGAGCAGGTGACCGAAGGGACGGTTATTTTTACCGCCCATGGCGTATCGCCTGAGGTGCGCCGGCGCGCCCGCGAGCGCGGCTTGTCCGTCGTAGATGCGACGTGCCCCGATGTGACGAAGACGCATGATTTGATCCGCGAGAAAATCGCCGAGGACTACGACATCATTTATATCGGGAAAAAAGGGCATCCTGAACCAGAGGGAGCAATCGGCGTAGCGCCGGGTCGGGTCCATCTGATTGAAAAGCTGGAGGAAATCGAACCGCTGCGGCCGCAGGTAACCGGGAAACGGCTGGTCATTACGAATCAGACGACGATGTCGCAATGGGACATTAAACATATTATGAACCGCTTGCTGGAGACGTTTCCGCAGGCCGAAATTCATAACGAGATTTGCTTGGCGACCCAGGTTCGTCAGGAGGCGGTAGCGGAGCAAGCGAAGGATGCCGATCTGATTATCGTGGTCGGTGATCCGCGCAGCAACAACTCGAACCGGCTCGCTCAGGTGTCCGAGGAAATCGCCGGTGTGAAGGCTTACCGGATCGGCGATATTACCGAGCTGAAGCGGGAATGGCTGGCTCCGGTCCGCCGCGTCGGCGTAACATCGGGCGCTTCGACCCCGACGCCGATCACGAAGGAAGTTATCGACTATTTGGAGCGCTATGATGACGCGAACCCGTCCACCTGGGAAATTCGCCGCACCGTTAACCTGGACCGTCTTATTCCAGCCCCGAAGGTGAAAGCCGGCAAAACAGACTGAGCAGGAAAGAAGGAAGCTAGGATGGGCAAAGCTGCGCAACGGAAACGAAAGTCAAGACTGACCTCCGTCGGCCGCTGGTTTAAATACAACTACTTGAAGCTGATTCGTGCCAAAGGCGGGCCGGCGATGGTCGCCATGGGCTTCTCGGTCGGACTGTTTGTCGAAATGTTTACTTTGCCGACGGCCGGACTGGCGTTTTTCCTCATTTTCCCGCTTGTTTATGTGCTGCGGGGCAGTATGGCGGCTGCCCTGATCGGCTTTCTGTTTGGCAAAGTCATTTATATTCCGTTTTCATTCCTGCATCGCGAGATCGGCGGGCTTGTGCTCCCGCACCGGGTGCGCGGCGAATGGCTGCATATGCTGCCGCATTGGCTGGAGTCCTTTATCAAGTTTAACCTGAAGCTGTTTGTCGGCGGCGTGATCGATGGCTTTGTTCTGGGGCTGATCGCCTACTTCCCGATCAAGTGGACGATCGAGTGGTTTCATCAGAAGCGCCGCGAGAAGCGTCAGAAGCGCAAGGAGGAGCAGCTGCAGGCGACCTGACGGATCTGGCGCTTGCTTCATGCTTGCGCCAAGACAATCCAGGTAGTCAGAGGGAAGATGCAGCGGAAGGAACAAGTGCTCTGGAGAAGCTTGAGAAGCTTGTTCCTTCCGTATAGCGTCGAACTGTCTCTTGTCGAAGGCCGTTGCCCTGCGATCCGCTATTGATGCTTGACGGTACAAGGGATATCGTTATATAATCGCTTTAGTGATTAAAAGCTTAAAAGCGAACAAGCGTTTAAGCGTCTAAGTATTGAAAAAATGTAAAGTCAATGATCTTCATTATTGAAACGAAAGGGCGGATTTTTCATGATCGTTATTTTATCCAACAAAACGCCGGAAGAACGGATTCTGGAGATTGTTCATTATATCGAGAAGCATGACGTACAGGCGCATGTTTCCCGTGGGGTTGACCGTACCGTTGTCGGTATCATCGGCAAAGCGACTCCAGTGCTCGCCGAGCAAATTCGGCAGCTGTCCGGGGTGGAGCAGGTCGTGAAAATTTCCAAGTCCTATAAGCTGGCCAGCCGTGATTTTCATCCGGACGATACGGTCATTAACATGAAAGGCGTGCAAATCGGCGGCGACCAGCTTGTTATTATGGGCGGACCGTGCGCGGTCGAATCGCCGGAGCAGATCGACGAGATCGCCCGACTTGTCAAGGCAAGCGGCGCGCAGGTGCTGCGAGGCGGCGCCTTCAAGCCGAGAACCGGGCCTTACAGCTTCCAGGGGGTCGGCGTTGAAGGGCTTGTGATGATGGCCGAGGCGGGGAAAAAACACGGCCTCCTGACGATTACCGAGGTCATGACGCCGGAATACGTGGATGTGTGCGCGCAATATGCGGACATTCTTCAGGTCGGCACCCGCAATATGCAGAACTTCGATCTGCTGCGCAAGCTGGGCACGATCCAGACGCCGGTACTGCTGAAGCGTGGCTTCAGCTCCACCTACGACGAATTTCTGAATGCGGCGGAATATATATTGGCGGGCGGAAATCCGAACGTTATGTTATGTGAGCGCGGAATCCGAACGTTCGAGACTTACACCCGGAATACACTGGATTTATCCGCCATTCCGGTGCTGCAATCGCTCAGTCATTTGCCGGTTATTTCCGATCCAAGCCATGGTACGGGACGCCGCGAGCTGGTCGAGCCGATGAGCAAGGCGTCGGTAGCTGCCGGAGCGAACGGCCTGATCGTCGAGATGCATACCGACCCGGATAATTCGATGACAGGAGACGGCGTTCAGTCGCTGTTCCCTGACCAATTCGCCCGTCTGATGCAGGATTTGGAGAAATTGGCTCCGCTGTGCGGCAAACGGTTTGACACGCCGAAGCAGCTCATTCAGGCGTAAGAAATAGTCCAATATTCGGCTTTTCCCTTGATGGAACTTGGTGCTGCGCGGTCGCGCAGAGCATCAAGTTCTTTTTATGTCCGAAATGTGAACGGATTGGAAAAGGGTGTAAGCATACCTTACACTTCGCAAAAAATACCTGACATAAGTATTGACGATTCTCGTCGATAAGTTTTATAATAACGACATATTGAACCAAAACTTGAACATTGAATGATCGAACAGCCAAAATTGTTCGGAATTTAGGAGGTAAGCGAGTCTATGTCAGTTCAAAATGTGTTAAACACGATTAAAGAAAAAGGTATCGAATGGGTAGATTTCCGTTTTGTCGATCTTAATGGCAGAGCGCACCATATTTCATTGCCAGCAGCTGAAGTGGATGAAGCAACATTCGAGAACGGCGTAGCGTTTGACGGTTCCTCGATCGTTGGTTTCCGCGGGATCGAAGAATCCGATATGGTGATGCTCCCTGATACGGAGTCCTCCTATGTCGATCCGTTCACGGCGCACCCGACTTTGATCATCATGTGTAGCATCCACACGCCGGATGGCGAGCGTTATGAGCGCGACCCGCGCGGGATCGCTCAGAAAGCGGAAGAATATCTGCAGCAAGCAGGCGTAGGTACGGCAGCATTTTTCGCGCCTGAGTCCGAGTTCTTCATCTTCGACGAAGTTCGTTTTGAAAGCAAGCAAAACTCTTCTTCCTACTTTGTAGATTCCGAAGAAGCTCACTGGAACTCCAACCGCAAGGATGAGGGCGGCAACCTGGGCTTCAAAGTTGGCCACAAAGGCGGCTATGTGCCAGTTGCTCCAACGGACACGCAACAAGATATCCGTTCCGAAATGTGTCGCCTGTTGATGGAAGCCGGTCTTCGCATCGAGCGCCATCACCATGAAGTGGCAACAGCAGGTCAAGGCGAGATCAACTTCCGCTTCGACACGCTGACGAAAACAGCTGACAACCTGATGAAATACAAATATATCGTGCAAAACACGGCTCGCCAATACGGCAAAGTCGCAACCTTCATGCCTAAGCCGCTGTTCGGCGACAATGGTAGCGGTATGCACGTTCACCAATCCATCTTCAACGGCGACCAGCCTTTGTTCTATGATAAAGAAGGATACGGCAGCCTGAGCGAAATGGCTCTGCACTACATCGGCGGTATTTTGTACCATGCTCCAGCGTTGATCGCGTTGACGAATCCAAGCACCAACTCGTTCAAACGTCTTGTTCCTGGCTACGAAGCGCCGGTTAACCTCGTATTCTCCAAAGGTAACCGTTCCGCAGCTGTTCGTATTCCAATCGCAGCTGTTACACCTAAAGGCTGTCGGATCGAGTTCCGTACACCGGACAGCACAGCTAACCCTTACCTGGCGTTTGCAGCTATGCTGCTTGCAGGCTTGGACGGCATCAAGAAAAAAATTAACCCGATCGAGCTGGGCTATGGTCCTTTCGACAAAAACATTTACGAGTTGTCCGATGAGGACAAAAAAGAAATCCGCAGTGTACCGGGCACACTCGACGAGGCGCTTAGCGCACTTGAGGCTGACTATGAGTTCTTGACAGAAGGCGGCGTCTTCTCCAAAGACTTCATCGACAACTACGTGTCTCTGAAGCGTGACGAAGCAAAAGCTGTTTCGATCCGTATTCACCCGCACGAGTATTCCCTGTACTTCGATCTGTAAGAATGATATAAAAGCTGTTTCATTGTCTGCAAAGACAGGGAACAGCTTTTTTTGTGCCCTTCATCGGGTCTGCAGCGTCTTACGTACCAGACGGCTCCAAGGCATCGTAGCCGCTGAACGTAATCGCATGCAGCAAAACGATTGCCAGACAAGCCAGACTGCGGAGCACGAAATTTCATGAACGGCAGGCTTGGGCATAAAGACTCTCCTTCCTATATTAGATACATTTTGTATCTAATATATCAATCCGCTATAGCGGGACGCAGGGTTCTCAGGTACCCATTGACTAGATACAAATTGTATCTTATTATATGTACAAAGATACAATTTGTATGATGGAAGTGATGAAT
This sequence comes from Paenibacillus sp. sg306046, assembly GCF_059821225.1. Taxonomy (NCBI): domain Bacteria; kingdom Bacillati; phylum Bacillota; class Bacilli; order Caryophanales; family Paenibacillaceae; genus Paenibacillus; species Paenibacillus sp. sg306046. Next base: position 305,599 of record NZ_JCAMRT010000001.1, on the reverse strand, counting down.
ACCCACCTGCGGCTGAGGAAAGGAAGATTTACGATGCTGGGAAATCCCGATTTGCCGACGATGTATGCGCTGCTTTCAGTCATATGCATAGATGACCGTGTTGTGCAGTCGCGACAGGCGAAAGTGGAGCTTGTCCACGTGGATGCGGCGGAAATTCATTTTCTGAGTCCGCTGCTGCTGCCTGTTCAGCGGCAAATTGCACTGGATTTTGAGCTGGAGCTGCCCGACCGGACGATTTTGTTCACAGGGATGCTGACGGATGGAAGGCGTTCAGCCGCAGGGGATATGCAATATGCGGCGGTTTATACAATGGAGGATTCGGCACAAGCCGCGCTGCTGCAGCTCGTTCGTCAACGGCTTGAGTATACGGAGCTGCAGCGGAGCAAAGCGACGGACAGCTATCTGGCGTTTCACCAGGCAAGCGTGCCCGTCTGTCTTATTAATACGCGTATCTAGTTTCAGCCTGGGCCGCTGCTTGTATGGAGCAGGTCCAGGCTATAGCTCATGTACGGTCACCTCGCTCCGTACCAGGAAGCGGGCATTAAACGCCGTTTGCCCAAGCCCCTTCGAAATATAAAAGACGCCGTTGCTGCTCGTATGCAGTCCCTTGTAAATACCTGCAGCCGGCAAAGGTCCCATTGGTCTGAAGCGGAAAAACAGCGGCACATTAAGCTGCCGACCGTGCAAATGACCGGCCATCAAATACGTGTAGGGACGCCGCAGCATCAACACAAGATTGGGATCATGCGTAATAATGATGCATTTTCGTTCGGCGGGAATACCGGAAAAGGCATGTTCAATCCGGCTTTTGCCGCTGCCCCAGTCATCAATGCCAACCAATTGAAAGCCCGGCAGCTCGACCGATTCATTGCGGAGCACGCGAATATGATGCTGTTCGATAAAACGAATGAGGCGGCGCACCTTGGGCTGCTGGTAGTCATGATTACCCAGTACGGCATACGCCGGAATCCCGCTTTCCTGCAGCACAGTCAAATAATGTCCCAGACGGGGGAGTTGGGAGGGAAGCTTGGTGAAGTCGCCGGTAACGCAAATATAATCCGGACGCTCGCTGGCGACGACCTGTTTGATTTGCGCAGGGGAGACGCGCATCCGCTCCACATGCAGATCGCTGAGCTGCAAAATTTTGACGCCCAGACCAGCGTCCAGCCTTATTCGCTCAACTTTGAGCCACTGCGTCGGTAAAATCAGCAGCACGTACAACAGTAGCGTCAGAAGCAGCAAGCCGGCGAGCGCATACAAGGCTAGCAGAAGCATTTCGGTTCACCTTCCGTATCGAATATGTTACTAATTGTAGCATGCTTGCTTGAGGATGGGAACTGTTTACAAGGGGAAAAGACCCGGCGCTCACGCAGCTGAGTGCGCAAGCTTCGGGTCTATGTATGCGTGTAACCGCGCTGCCGAGCTTACTTGGGCATAGGGCCCCAAGTATAGTCTGGGCGAAGGCAAACCTTTTCCGGCGGATTCGTGTTGTCGACTGTCGCAACCTTGATGCAGCTCGACAATCCGGTTTCAAAAGCGATGGCATCGTGGAACATAACAGCTGGTTTGGCGTACAATTTTTTTTCCATAGGATCAACTCCCTGATTTTTGTTTTCGATACAATTTGTATCTGGGATTATTATACTACATGGTTTCTTGCTTGACTAGTAGGAAAAATAAATTAAAAATAAGGATAAAATCGGAAATTTATTCGTTCTTTTCGCTGAGAAATGACGAAATTTATACGAATTTTGCCGTGCAACCATACAACAGATGAAACTAAATTCAAAAAGAGTGAAAAAATACACAAAAAAAACTAGATACAAATTGTATCGAAAATAATAATTGTGTATAATAGTACACAAATAGCTTGAGGCACTTGTCTAAACATGCATGAGGGGGACCGCTTGCTACCAAGTTCACGTGGAAGGATGGATCGGCAACTATGAAGTTAGGAAAACGAATTTCCCAGCTTAGAGAAACCAGACAGCTGACACAGGGAGAGCTCGCTGAAATACTTGGAGTTACCCGCGCGGCACTTTCTCATTATGAGAATGACCGCCGACAACCTGCGTATGACACTTTGAAAAAAATAGCCCAATATTTTTCAGTCAGTATAGAGTATGTCATGGAGGAAGTCGAGAGCAAGTAGCTGTAAGTTTTAGCCTTGAATACGCTTCCGGAAGTCCGGCGGATGACGAGTAAGAATTGCTTGACATGATACAATTCGTGTACTAAAGTAGGTATTAAATGATACGAATTGTATCTTAATTAAAGAGATGCTGCCGGACCTGATTACATGATTTGGAGGGTGTCATGCTTATCCCCTTTTTGCAGGCTTTATACCATTTCCACCTGCCCTTTCCCCGAACGGATGAGGACTACAAGCTTCTTTGGGAGGAAATCGAGTTATTTGTGCTTGCGCCGCAGGTTCAGCATCTGCTCAAGGCGGCAGGCCGTGAACAGGAAACCCCAGCCTGGTTCCAGGACATATTGAAGCAGCGAGCAGCGCAAGCAAGCTACCACAATATGTTTATGAAGCATAAGGAGGATGAATTGCTGCAGCTGTTCGAAAGTCAGGCATGCCGTGTAGTGCCGTTGAAGGGCATTCAGTTTGCCCAAAGGTACTTCGGACATTTTGCGGCCCGAGCGACAAGCGACATTGATTTGCTGGTGCCAGCCGCCGAGCTGAAGCAGGCGATCTCGCTGGTGGAAACATGCGGATATGAGTTCGAGGTTATCAAGGATCATCATGCCCGGCTGCAGCGGCAGGACGGCTTGATGGTTGAGCTGCATTGGACGCTTGACAAGCTGCAGTGGTCGGAGCTGCGCAGCGAGCCATTTTGGCAAGGCGTGGAGCCGCTTGGCGCTTACCGGTATGTGAAGCAGCTATCGACGCTGCACACCTTTTATTTTATGTGTTTGCACGGCGCCCGCCATCAGATGGACTCCGTCCGCTACGTGCTGGACCTCGTGCAGCTGCTGGCGCAGGATGGCGAAGCGATTGATCTGCATGCGCTGCTTGCGTTGGCCCGCCAGGACAAGACGGCCCGCCGGGTTCAGGCTGTCCTGTCAGTCGTGTACGACCAGTTTCCTCAGCTGCAGCACGCCAAGCCGCTGCCGTTCGAGCCGCTGGAGACACATTGGGACTATCCGATGATTCGACAAGCGCGACTGGGCGTCAAAACAAATAAATATTACCGGTATAAGCTGTTTTTCCGGCACTTCATCTTCGATACGCTCAAGCATCAGGTCAAGTCGGTGCGCAAAGCTTATTAAGCGGCCGCAGGATCAGATGTACCCGCACGATCTACTATACTAGTAAGGAGTTTTCCATATGCCAGCTCTAGCTGTCACGATCGCGGATCATCATGTCGTCTTTACGACTGAATCCGCATGGATTGCAAGCTATATCAAGGACAAATTTGCCGAGCTGCAGGTGATGGAGCTTCAGCCGGACGGCCGGAACGCCGCAGCCGCAGCTGCCGGAACGGAAGTCGCCGCAGCCGCAGCTGCCGGAATCGAGGTCGCCGCAGCCGCAGTTTCCGGAATGGGAGTTACCGAAGCAACGGCCGCAGCCGACCTGGTCATCAGCCTGAGGGACGGCTACGGCGAGCCGTTTGTCGATTATGAGGTTGAAGCGCAATCGGATGGCGGCACGATTACGTACCTGCGCTCGGATTATGTAATCAAGGCCGCCGGCGACTACAGCCGGGCTGACGTGGGCGTCTACGATGACTTTGCGCTCAAGCATGCGCTCGTCAACGTTTTCAGCGCGTTTCTGACGTACCGCGAATGGGGGCTGCTGGTGCATTCCTCGTGCCTGCTGCAGGATGGCCGTTCGTATTTGTTCGCGGGCCATTCCGGAGCCGGCAAATCGACCGTTGCCCAGCTGTCGTTCCCGCGCCCGATTTTGTCCGATGAGGCGACTCTGATCAAGGTGACCGACACCGGTGTTCAGGTGTATACGTCGCCGTTTCGCAGCGATACGCGCATGCCGGAGCTGAAGGGGCCTTATCCGCTGGCGGCGATTCAGTTTCTGCGGCAGGCGTTGGTCAATCAGCGTTTGCCTGTGCCTAAAAGCGAGGGGGTTGTCGGGGTGATGAGCCGGGTATTTTATTGGGCGCATGATCCCGAGGAAACGCGGAAGGTGTTGCGGCTGTGCAGGCGGCTTATTGAGCATGTGCCTGCGTACGAGCTTCATTTTCAGAAAAATGAAACATTTTGGGAGGAAATTTCATGACAAATCCAGTCGTATCGGCGTCCTACCGGCGAACAGGTCATGCGGAGGCGTTTGAGGTGGATGGCGAGTGGGTCATTATGCACGCCGATCAGTATACGATTACGAAGCTGAACGAGGTGGGAGGGCTGATCTGGTCGAAGCTGGAGCAAGCCCGGACACCGGATGTGCTGGCGACTGCGGTGCTGGATGAATATGACATCACGAAGCAGGAAGCCGAGGAGGATGTTCGCGCATTTCTTCAGCAGCTGCTGCAGCTTGGTCTGATCCATGATGCAAGCGAGTAAGCAAACGGTACATGCCGTCCGCGGCTTGCTGCGCTCCCGAGGATATGTCGAGCTTCCGTCGCATGGCGTCAGTATGTTTCCGCTGATCCGGACGGGAAATATATGCCGGTTTGAGCCGTTGACGGAGCAAGCGCTGCGCCAGGGGGACATCGTTTTGTACGTATCGGACCGCGGCGTGCTGGTCGGGCATCGGTACTATCGGCAGGTGGCGGACGGGAAGCAGCTGTTCTACATTTGTCGCGGCGATTCCCAGGATCGGGACGACCCGCCGTTTACCCGGGAGCAGCTGCTGGGGCGGTTAACCGTCATCCGGAAGAAGCGGCTGGAGCTGCGGGCGGACGGAGCCGTGCTGACGGGCTGGGGAGCCTTGATGACCCGTGTGCCGCTTGTTTCAACGGTGATTCATACGTACTTGCGCGCGGTCCGAAAATTATGGGGAATGAAGGCTGTCACATGACGATTACAGAGAAGCTGCAGCGTAAAGTAAAGAAGCTGCTGGAAATCGGGGAATTTCGCAAGCCGATGGCCTTTATGCTCCGTTATGTACGGAGGTATTGGGAGACGTATTTCTGGCTCTGCATGATTATGCTGGGGAATATTGGCGTGACCTTGTTTTTCACCTGGTTTCTTCAGCATGTGACGGATGCGGCTGTTGCTCGCGACGGAGAGCAGGTGATGCGGCTGCTGCTAACGGGCGTCGGGTTCATTGCCATAACGAGTCTGATGTATTTCTTCGGCACTTACCTGGAAACCTCGGCGGTGCAGCGTATTCGGCGCGATCTGAAAAACGATCTGTTCGCCCATATGCTGAGGCTGCCCAGCCGTTATTACGGGAATACGCATTCCGGCGAGCAGGTTTCGCATCTGACCAATGACGCAAATAGCATTGACGGCGTGATCGGCGGCAATTTGCTGGGGATGATCCGGCTGCCGTTGATGGCCATCGCGGCTTTCGTCTATCTGGTTGCGATCAACTGGCAGCTTACGCTGATCTGTGTGCTGCTTGGTCCCATCGCGGCAGTATCCGGCATGGTGTTCGGCAAGCTGCTCCGCGCGAACAGCAAGCTGCTGCACGAGAAGCTGGCAGGCTTGCACAGCTTTCTGAACGACAGCTTCGCCGGTCATACGGTCATCCGCTCGTTTACGCTGGAGCAGCAGGTGCATGACAAGTACGCCGGGCAAAACAGCAGCTTGCTGGCACTGGAGCTGAAAATGGCGAAGCTGCGCGGTTTTTTCCAGGTTGGCGCCAGCGCGGCCGGGACGGTTGCCTTTATCGTGACGCTTGGGATCGGCGCTTATTTTATTATGAACGATCAGATGTCGGTCGGGGCGTTGCTCGCCTTCGTCAATTTGATGAACCATCTCGTGTCGCCGCTGACCGGGCTGGCTGCCATCTGGGGCGCGTTCCAACGGTCGATTGCCGCGGTGGAGCGCGTTCAGCAGGTGCTGGATCAGCCGGCTGAAAGCCCGGAGCTGCTGACGCAAGCAGCCGCCCCCCGGCTGGAGCAGGGCATCGAGCTGCAGGGGCTGTCCTTCAGCTATGACGGAGCCAGACCTGCGATCGCGGATTTCGAGCTGAGCGTGCCCGCTGGCCGGGTCGTTGCGCTGGTCGGTCCAAGCGGAGCGGGGAAAAGCACGATTTTTAATTTGCTGATGGGCTTCTACCCACCCGATGCGGGCGAAATTCGGCTGGACGGCTGGCCCGTCCGGTCGCTGTCCTTGGCAGAGCTGCGCAGCTATACCGCTTATGTGCCGCAGGAAACGTATTTGTTCGCCGGTACGATCCGTGACAATATCGCCTTCGGCAAGACGGGGGCCAGCGAGCTGGAGCTGATTAAGGCAGCCAAGGAAGCCAATGCGCATGCCTTTATTACGGAGCTGCCCGGCGGGTATGACACGGAAATCGGGGAGCGGGGCGTGAAGCTGTCCGGCGGCCAGCGGCAGCGGCTGGCGATCGCGCGCGCGCTGCTCAAAAACGCGCCGATTTTGCTGCTCGACGAGGCAACCTCGGCGCTGGACAGCGAGACGGAGCATCAGGTGCAGGAGGCGCTGGAGCGGTTGATGCGCAACCGGACAACGATGGTTATTGCCCATCGGCTGTCCACGGTTATGAATGCCGATCTGATTGTCGTCGTAGACGAGGGCCGGATCGTAGAGCAGGGGACCCATCCGGAGCTGCTGGCGAAAAAGGGGCTGTACGCCCGGCTTTATCAGCTGCAGATGGACCAGCCGCACGTTAGTAAGCTTGCAGGCGGGCAGATGAGGCCCATGCAGGCGGGAGGTTAAAGGAAATGAGCAAAATGAAGCTGCTAGTCATTAGTCCCGTCGCGGAACGGGGCGGCGCGGAGCGTGTGATGGTTGATATTCTCAAGCATCTGAACACGGAGCGCTTTACGGCCGAGGTTGTATTTTTCCAGCAGGGAAGTCTGGTGCAGGAGGTCCAGGAACTGGGCTGCCGGACCCATGTGCTCAATGCGGCCCGATTGCGCAATATGTCCTCGTACTTCCGGGTGATCGGCCAGCTGCGCCGGTTGATTCGCAGTCAACGCATTGATCTGATCGTGAACTGGATGCCCAAGGCGCATCTGTACGGCGGCATTGCCGCTCGTCTGGAGAACAAGCCGGCGGTCTGGTGGCAGCACGGCGTGCCCGACAAGCATTGGCTGGACCGACTTGTATCCAGGCTGCCGGCTGCTGGAGTGTTATGCCCTTCGCTGATCTCGAAGCATTGCCAGGAGAAGCTGAAGCCGCGTGCGCCGGTGCTGCACAGCAGCCTGGGCGTGGACCTGCAGCAGTTTCCGGTGCTGAACAGCGCGGATAGCGACTTCCGGTCCGTACACGGCATACCGGAGGAGGCCATTGTGTTTGCCTTCCTCGGGAGGCTGCAGCGCTGGAAGCGGCCGGATGTCGTCTTGCGGGCGTTCAACCGGGTAAGTAAGGACCAGCCCGTGTACATGCTTGTCATTGGCGGCGCATTGTTTGGCCTGGAGACGGAGTATGAAGAGGAGCTGAAGAGCATCGCCCGGCAAGCCCCTTATCCCGAGCGGGTCCGCTTTCTTGGCCATCAGCAGCAGGTGGCGCCGATTTTGGCGGCGACCGATGTGGTGGTGCATGCCTCGCTGCTGGAGCCGTTCGGCATGGTCATCACAGAGTCGATGGCAATCGGTAAAACCGTGCTGGCCGTCGGGCGCGGCGGCCCGAAGGAAATTATTAATAGCGGCTTCGACGGTCTGCTGTACGACGGCTCCGAGGAGCAGCTCGCCGGGCTGATGAGCAGCATCATCGCCGGGCAGGTGTCCTTGCCGACGTTAGGCGCCAATGCCCGTTCAACGGTCGAGGCGCGTTTCACCGCTTCCAAGATGGCCGAGCGGTTCGAGCATAATTTGCAGCTGCTGGTCAGCAAGCAGGAAGCGGCGGCAGGACGCGCTTAACGCGTCCGCAAAAGGCTGCTTTCCAGGATCATCAACCTGGAAAGCAGCCTTTGCTTCGTTGAATGGCGCGGCCGATGCCGGTTAAGGCTTCGCCGCGTTCCAGAGCACGCCCCGGACATCGTAATTCCACTGCGGGAAGGTGACGGTTGTTGCTCCCGCGTTCATTTGAATCCGAACCCCGTCGCCCGCCTTCATCTGCGGCAGGTCGATCGACTTGCGGGAATGCTGGGTGACATTGACCAGTGCGGCCTGATTGGCTTTGCCTGCCGTAACCAGCTCCCGCGGCTGATGGGCGCTTGCCCACAGCAGCTTGACGCTTTGCGACGCCTGGTAAGGGGAGGAGTAAGCCAGGCTTAACGTATAGGGCTGACCCGCCCTCAGCTCGATGGAGCCGCTGCGCGGTCCTTCGCACCAGTTCACCAGCTTCTGGCCTTCCACCCACAGCTCTATCCGGCAGTTCGGCGACTCCAAGAGGAAGGTATACGACTCGGAATACTTCGGTACGATGGTGCCGACCCATTTCCAGGAGCCTTTCCTGGCCGGGAGTACCTGATTTTCCAGATCGAAATCCACAAGCGCGACATCACGGACGGATTCTTCCTTCTTGAACTGCTCGTCGGCGTACGTAATTTCCTTAAACGCGGTAGATGCCCGCACCGGGTAAGGTCCCCACGAGATAGCCGCCTGTCCGGTCAAATTTGGGGTAAAGGACAGCACCGCTCCGCCGCTTGCTTTCGGCTCCAGCCTGACATCGTGCAGCAGCGGGCCGCCTGTCGCCTCTTCGATGATCAGAAAGCGCGGATAATCCACGGTCTGCAGCTTGACGGTCAACGTGTCGGCTGTGGAACGGACGAGCTGAACCGGCACGGTTTTATTGTCGATTGGATCATACGCGCTGACCTTGGCTCCTTGCCCCTGAATATTAGCGAGTGTGACTTCGACGGTTTTGGGCGCCATATCGTAACGGGCCGGATCAAGCGGCCCTTTTTTTGCGTTGCGCGTTTCACCGAGATCGCGAGTAAGCGCGTAGTAGCCGATCGCAAATTTGCCTGCCTGCAATTGGGTCGGCAGCAGCGCCAGATCCTCATATTGATCAGGGTTGTCCTGCGTGCCGTCTCCACGAAAGATCAGCTTGGGCGACGGGTCCTTGATGGAGGCGACCTTCAGCTCCCGAGGATTATCCAGCTTCACCCCCGTTTTCATCAAAGCGACCGTATTCGCCAGCGCTTGCAGCTGAAGGCCGGATTTACTGCGTACGGCAGGCGTCAGCTCGTAATTCGCTTTACGTAGCTCGTCGAAGAATGCCAGCGGAATGACGCCGTTGGATAAATCGGTATCCTTGGCCGCATACAGATGAACGGCCTTCACCCCTTTGTTGCTGAAAAACGTATAGTGGCGCAGCGTGGATTTCACGCCGATCCGCTCCATCACACGCAGCAGCCCCGCGTCCTTGCTGCCTGCGCCGGTCTCCTGCATCAGCATCCGGGCGAAGTTCAGGCGTGCCAGATTTACCTCCGTCATCCACACCTCGGCGGGCACGCCATTGCCGGGATTCGCATATCGGCTATGGAGACTCCAGGGGCCGGGGAACGGTTGGAGATCCCGTGAGATAAACTCCGTTTGCACCGCGTAAAACCATTTTTCCGGGAAAAAAGAAATGTAGCGGGGGACAAAGCTGCTCGGCGCCTGGGTGTTGCTCCATATTTTCTCCTGCTGCGGCTGATAGCCGACTTCCTCGATGACATCCCGGCCTGTGTAATAATGGCGGCTGAAGCCATCCATGCCATACCAGTTTTCCGTACCGTTTTCCCACGGACGCTGATTGGCGAAGCCGCTGATTACCTTGACGCCAGGCAAGTTGTTCGCTTTGCTTTTGACAAAATTAATCGTGCGCGGCAAAATAATTTCCGGTCCGGTCATCTTTTGGCCGCCGGAGCTATAGGTAAGCGGTTCGCTGAACGTGAGGCCGGGGGTGTAGTAATTGTTGATATCAAGAAATTGACTGCCGAATGTATATTCATTCCATACCTCGACATCAAAGCCCGCATCGGGGGCGTTGGTCGTGCCGAGCGTTTTCTGAACGTATTTTGTCACCGTCTGGATATATTTGAGCCAGCCGTTAAGCGTCTCCTGCGCCGCCGGATTGGTCTGGCCGTTGTCCAGCTTCGCTCCGGAAAAGGGCTGGTATTTCAGCTTGCGCAGCGTAAGCTCTCCGGCAGGCAGCGCGCGCGGCAGCGGAGCGGACAGCTCGGCCTTGCCTGTAGCCGGATCGACCTTCGTGATCACGGGATACATGGACTGGTAGGCCATTTGGAGCAGTCCCGTATAGCGGGGAACGATGCCGGCCGTCGATTCCAGCACAATTTCTCGGGCGCCGGCGGCGGCGGGCCGCTTGAGCTTGAGCTGCAAATCCTGAGCGGGAGCAGGCAATCCGGCATTGGCGTTCAGCAGAATAAGCGGACGAATCCCGTGCTTGCGCAGTGCTTGCAAAATGGTTGTGAAACTAGCCTCCGAGTTCGGCACCAGCTTGCCGTCATCCTGGTACGACAGACTGCCCCAGCCGATCTCGATGCGCGCCCTGCGGATGCCCGATTCGGCCAGCACCTGCGCTGTCGCATCAGCTTCCTCCGGCGCTACGTTAAAGACGATGGCAGGCGTTTCCAGAAAACGTCCAGCGTCCCAGGTGTCCATATAAGCTTTCCATGGAGCGTGGCTGAAGGAGCGGTAGCCAAACGGCACCTCCTGCTGCCGCCAATCCTCGTACGCCGGCTCTGCCGCAGCGGCCCGGGAATCCGGAATCGTGGCTTCGCTGAACGAGGCCGCTCCTGTAAATCCCATGGATGCGAGCATCAGCGCCAGCATCGAGCGCCGCCATCGCCTCCATTTTGGTCGGTTCATTGATGTCCCTCCATCCAGTCAAATTTTTCCTCCATAACTTTATCATTATTCCTCATCCAATCCTATCGGACTGGTTCCTTAAATAGGCATGACCTTGGCACGTGAAGCCCAGTCGGCGCATAGGGACTAGGACTTGGTTGCGCCGGACCGTCTGCAGGCGGACATAGCAAAACCAGGGATGGACTCATCCCTGGCCGCAGTCAGCACGATCTTACAGATTATGCCAAGTGTTATCTGGCTTGAGGCATACGCGTTGAACGGGATTTGTGCCGTCCACCGTTGCGATTTTGATGCAGCTCGACAAGCCGGTTTCGAAGTGGATCTGCTCATGCTGCATCACAGCAGGCTTTACATACGTTTTAGTTTTCAACGTCCTTCACCTCCTAATCCGTGTTCTCTATCATGGGATACGATATGTATCCGATTGGATTATATACGTTTTGTATCGAGACGTCTAGTGGCTTAGCAAATAAATTGCTTTTCACCGAGAGGCTAGTGTTGAACAGCAAATGGTTCGGCTAGACAGGGGGAAGCTTGTATTAATTTATTCAATTTTACGAATTTTCGTGACAAAGTTTACAAAAAAAGTGGTTGACAAGATACATATTGTATCATAGAGTAAGGGTATGAGCACTGATACATAGTGTATCTTTCAACACGGAGGATCGTATGGAACCCAAAGAACTCATGCGAGTACTTAAAAAACGGTTATGGATCATCATGCTTGTCGTGATCATCGCTACGCTGACGACGGCTATGTACAACAAGACCAATTACCAGCCCATTTACCAAGCGTCGACAAAAGTTATTGTCAATAAAACCGTCGAATTGGAGCAGCTTGGCAGCGAACAGATGGACTTGGGATCAATGGCCTACAGCATTCGCCTCATTGATACGTACAAGGAAATCATTCGCACCCCGGCCATTTTGGAAAAGGTGATGCAGCGTTACCCGGATCTGAAGCTGACGCCCGGCGAGCTGAGCCAGATTATTAACGTCCAGTCGATCAACAACACCCAGGTCATGACGATCAGCGTCAGAGATTTCTCTTATGAGCGCGCTATGCAGATCGCCAACGCGGTTACCGCCGTCTTTCAGACCGAAATCCCGAAAATCATGAAGGTTAATAATATTGAAATTTTGCATAATGCGGAGATGAACGACCGGCCGGTTCCGATCAATCAGCAGTCGAACCTGTACGTGTTTATCAGCGCCTTCGTGGCATTGGTGTTTGCTCTCGGGATTGTTCTGCTGCTGGAGTTTCTTGACGATACGCTCAAGACGGAGCAGGACGTTGCGAGCGTCATGGGGCTTGAGCTGCTCGCTTCAGTGCCGGTCATGCGGAACCAGCGGGGAGCGCAGAAGCAAGTGAAGTCGCGCCATCAAGGAGGAGAAGCCGCCTATGCCACGGTTGAAAACTAATGAATCGCTCTCTCGCGGGCTGTCAGAGGCTTATGTGGAGCTGCGGGTCAATATTGATTTCAAATCGACCGCCGAGCGGGCGATTCAAACGGTCGCCGTGACGTCGGCCGAGCGGAAGGCAGGGCGTACGACAACAGCCGTCAATCTGGCGGCCGCTTATGCCCGCTCAGGCAAAAAAACGCTGCTTATCGATGCGGATGTCCGGCAGCCGGGCGTTCACGCCTTCTATGGCGACCCGAATACGAAGGGCTTGACGAATGTCCTGAGCCAGACGAGCGAGCTGGAGGAGTCGCTGCGCGCTTCCGGGCTGAGTAACTTATCGCTGCTGTATGCCGGCACCGAGGCTGCCCGCGCTTCCGACCTGCTGTCGTCGTCCGGGATGGATGCGCTGCTGGCAAGGCTGAGGCAGCAGTTCGATATGGTGGTCGTCGATACGCCGCCGGTGATCGGTCATATTGACGCCAAAATTGTGAGCGCCAAATGCGATGGGGTTGTGTTTGTCGTGGAGCAAGGCAAGGTCAAGCGGAATGTGGCCAAGCGGTCCAGGGAAGAGCTGGATCGGGTAAAGGCCAATGTGCTGGGCGTGCTGATGAACAAGGATAGAAGCATTAAAGCCTAGTTGAACCCTATACATCCAATCCTGCTGCGGCAGGGACAGGTAATGTCTACTGTACCTTTATCATTGTAGACACTCGGCCATGCTGTGGGTGGGAACACCTTAGACACTCGTTGTCAGGGGTGTGGCGTGAGGGGGGGTTCGATGCCCCATTTTATACGATTAAAATGTAGTTTTGAGCAAAGCTCAAGCAGCAAGTTGTACGGGTCAGCTTGGAAACTCTACTTATGCCGTTTTGCCGGAGCTTGAAAAACAGCGAGAGAATGAAGACGGTATAGTTAGTTTTTCCAGTAAAAGACTCTCATGAAGTGGAGGAATAAATTGATGAAAAAAGTTAGAAAAGCAATCATCCCTGCAGCGGGGCTCGGGACCCGGTTCCTTCCGGCTACAAAGGCAATGCCGAAGGAAATGCTTCCTATTATCGACAAGCCTACCATTCAATATATTGTCGAAGAAGCGGTTGCGTCGGGAATCGAAGACATTATTATCGTGACCGGCAAAGGAAAGCGGGCGATCGAGGATCATTTCGACCATGCCTTCGAGCTGGAAAGCAATCTGGCCGAGAAGGGCAAGCTCAAGCTGCTGGAGGAAGTGCAGCGGTCGGCGCGCGTTGATATTCATTACATCCGGCAAAAGGAGCCGAAAGGTCTCGGCCACGCGGTTTGGTGCGCCCGGCGGTTTATCGGCGATGAGCCGTTTGCCGTGCTGCTCGGCGACGACATTGTCATGAGCGACAAGGAGCCGTGCCTCAAGCAATTGATTGACCAATACAACGAGACCGGCTCGTCGGTGATTGGCGTACAGCCTGTGTCCGATCAGGAGACGCAGCGCTACGGCATTATCGACCCGATCAGCAAGGCGGGCGAGCTGTACGAGGTGAAGGCGTTCGTCGAAAAGCCGCCGCTTGGCAAGGCGCCGTCGAACCTGGCGATTATGGGCCGATACGTGCTGACGCCGGATATTTTCCCGTTCCTTGATCTGCAGCTGGAGGGCGCAGGCGGCGAAATTCAATTGACCGATGCGATTCAGAAGCTGAATGAGGCGCAGCGCGTCTTCGCTTATCACTTTGACGGCAAGCGGTACGATGTCGGCGAGAAGCTCGGCTTTATTTTGACAACGCTGGAGTTCGCAATGCGCAACCCTGAGCTGCGCGCCCCGCTGCTGCGGGCGATGGGACAAATGGTTGAAGAAAGCAGCTGGCCGCAGGCAATCGGTTAGAGGAGGACCATAGACGATGTCGGACACCAATAAAGCGGACGCATTAAGCGCGCGACATTATTATAAGGAAAGCAGCGTGCAGGCAAACGCCGAGCCGCGGAAAACGTATTTGTGGGCGAAACGGACCATGGATATGTTCGGCTCATTGGCCGGATTGCTGCTGCTGCTGCCGGTGTTTGCCGTCATCACGATCGTTATCAAGCTTGAGGACCCGAAGGGGACCGTTTTTTTCCGGCAAATGCGGATTGGCAAGGATGGCAAGCCGTTTGCGATGTACAAGTTCCGGTCGATGGTCTGGAACGCGGAGGAACTGCTGAAGGATTTACTGGCGCGGAATGAAGTTCAGGGCGCGATGTTCAAAATGAAGGACGACCCGCGGATTACGAAGGTTGGCAAGGTGCTGCGGGTCACGAGCCTCGATGAGCTGCCCCAGCTGTGGAACGTGCTCAAGGGCGAGATGAGCCTCGTAGGACCGCGTCCTCCGCTGCAGCGCGAGGTGGACCAATATACCGGCTACGACAAGCAGCGTCTGCTTGTCGTTCCCGGCTGCACCGGGCTGTGGCAGGTAAGCGGCCGCAACGGGCTGTCCTTCGAGCAGATGGTGGAGCTGGATTTATATTATATTCGTCACCGCAGCGTCTGGCTTGACGTGAAGCTGATTTTGCGGACGGTTTGGATTATGCTGTTTCCGAAAAATTCGTACTGATCATTCAACTAACCAAGTGGGGTAAGGAGAAGTTAATCATGAACGTTACCGTCATTGGAACGGGCTACGTCGGACTGACGACCGGCATCTCGCTGGCCTTCCTCGGTCATCAGGTCGTCTGCGTCGATATTGATGAACAGAAGATCGAAGGGCTGAAGGACGGACGGATGCCGATCTATGAGCCTGGTCTGGAGCAGCTGCTGCAGCAGTCCGGGGAGCGGATCAGCTTCACCACGTCCTATGACGAAGCTGTATCGGAGGCGGAGGTGCTGATCTTTGCGGTCGGCACGCCGGCGAATGAGGACGGCTCGCCTAACTTGACTTATTTGCTTGGAGCGGCTGACGAGGTGCTTGGTCATCTGATCGGCAAGCCGTCGCCGACTGTGCTTGTTAACAAAAGCACGGTTCCGGTCGGTACGGCCGACAGCATTGCGGACAAGATTCGGTTATTTGGCCTTCAGGATCGGGTAAGCATCGCCTCGAATCCGGAGTTTTTGCGCCAAGGGCGCGCCGTATCCGATACGCTGTACCCGGAGCGCGTCGTGGTTGGCGGCGATGCGGCGGCGATCGGCGCGCTGCGCCGGATGTACGAGGCGCTGCTGGAGCAAAGCTTTGCAGCGCCGGCGTTTGCGCCCCGGCCGCAAGCCTTGGCGGCGGTGCCGTTTATGGCGGTCGATTTGCGCAGCGCGGAGCTGGCCAAATACGCGGCAAATGCGTTTCTGGCGATGAAAATCAGCTTCATCAATGAAATCGCCAACGTCTGCGACGCTGTCGGCGCGGATGTGCGGCGGGTAGCCGAGGTGATCGGCGCAGACGAGCGGATCGGCCGGGCGTTTTTGCACGCCGGCATCGGCTATGGCGGAAGCTGCTTTCCCAAGGACACGCGGGCGCTGCATCATATTGCCGATACGAACGGCTATGATTTCAAGCTGCTGGCGGCGGTGATCGAGGTTAATCATGCGCAGAAGTTCAAGCTGATCGAGAAAGCGCGCGCCAGCCTGGGAACGCTGGACGGCAAGCAAATTGCCGTGCTTGGTCTGACCTTCAAGCCCGGCACCGATGATATCCGCGAGGCGCCGAGCTTGCCGATTATTCAGGAGCTGCTTCGGGAAGGCGCGGCGGTGCGGGTGCATGACCCGATTGCGCTGCCCAAGTCGGCCCGCTTTTTGCCGGTCGGAGTCCGGTCGTGCGAGCGGGTGCAGGAGGCGCTGGAGGGCGCCGATGCGGCACTGCTTGTTACGGAATGGCCGGAGTATGCCGAGATCGGCGCGGAGCAGGTGAAGGCGTGGATGGCCCGCCCGCTGTGGATCGACGGGCGCAACGCATGCGCCGAGGCGTACGGGCAGGAGCTGGACTATGAGGGCGTGGGCATCCGGGGCGGAGCAAGCCGGCAGCCGGCGCACGTTCATCCGTAAGGTGGAGAGATGACGATGAAAATTATGGCGATCAGCCATCCCTGCGTGACCGATGTAAACCAGCAGTTTTATGCCGAGCTGGAAGCGCTGGGCCATACGGTTCAATTGATTGTACCGGCGAACTTCCGTACGACGTATTCGGCGGACGCGGTCCAGGTTGCCAGATGGCCCGAGTTTACCGGCGCCATCGAGCAGCGCAAGGTCGGCTTGTCCCGCAGCATTCCGCTCCATTTCTATCAATCGAATTTGCGTCCGGCGATTGCGGCGTTCCGGCCGGACGTGCTGTTCGTGGAAGAGGAGCCTTATTCGGCCAGCGCCTGGCAGGCGTTTTACGCTTCACGGAACATGCCGATGAAGCGGGTCGTTTATTCCGCGCAAAATATATGGAAGTCGTACCCGCTGCCCTTCCGCTGGATGGAGCAGTATGTGCTGGCGCGGACGGACCTTGCGGCAGTCGTCAGCCAGGATGTCGGCGTAGTGCTTGGGAAAAAGCAATACAAGGGCGCGCTGCTGCCGTTCCCGCTGGGCGTGGACACGAGCCAGTTCCGGCTGCTGCCGGAGGAGCGGGCGCGGCTCAGACGGGAGCTGGGCGCAGAGAACCGGTTTGTTGTCGGCTTTGTGGGCCGGTTTGTCGAAGAGAAGGGCATCCGCTACTTGCTCGAAGCCGCCCGGATGCTGGCGGACCAGCCGGTCTGCTTCCTGTTTATCGGCAAGGGCGAGCTGCATGAGGAAATCCGCAGTGTGCAGGCCCGCTGCCCCGACCATATCCGTATCCTCGATAACGTGAAGCATAACGAGGTTCACCGTTGGATGAATACGATGGATGTGCTGGCGCTGCCTTCGCTGACCATGCCGAACTGGAAGGAGCAGTTCGGGCGGGTCATCGTGGAGGCGATGGCTTGCGGCGTGCCTGTGATCGGCAGCGACAGCGGAGAAATTCCGGTGCTGCTGCGCGATACGGAAGGCGGCTGGATCGTGCCGGAGCGGAATGCGTGGGAGCTTGCGGGCCTGATCGGCACGCTGCTGCGCCATCCGGCTGAGCGCGACCGCCGGGCGGAGATCGGTCTGGCGGCGGTCAGCCGCCGTTACAGCAAGCGCGGTCTGGCTTATGCCTTCGAGCAGGCGCTGCTGCCCGGCTCAACCGATGCGCTCACAGGGAGGGCGGCACGATGACCGGAGTCGCAGACAAAGGAAGGAATACAAGCGCCCCAAGGAAAAAAATCGTGGTCGTCGCTCATGACGTGGGCGGCGGCGGCGGTATGGAGCGGCATTTGGAAGAGGTCATCCATCGGCTCAAGCGGGATGCCGACGTCACGGTTGTCGCCGCTTCGATGAAGCTGGCTGATCCGGCCGGCGTCCGGTTTATTAAAATCCCCGTCATGGCAAAGCCCGTGCCGCTCAAGATGATTGTGTTCGCTATAATGGCTTCGCTGCGCCTGCTCGCGCTCCGGCGCGACGTGCTGCATACGACCGGAGCGATTGTGGCGAACCGGGCGGACGTCTCGACGGTTCATTTCTGTCATGCCGGATATGTGCAGGCGACCGGCAATACCCGCTCGAAGCTGAACAAGTCGCCGCTGCGCCGCTGGAACAGCGCGCTGGCCTCGGCGATTGCGCTCGGCATGGAGCGGCTTATTTACCGGCCGGGCAGGACGCGGCAGCTTGTCGCGGTATCCGGACGCGTCCGGCAGGAGCTGCTGGCTGCATTTCCTTATGCGGACCATGAGGTTCAGGTCGTGCCGAACGGCGTAGACACCGCCTGCTTCCGGCCGAGACCCGAAGCGGAGAAGCACGCGCTGCGGGTGAAGCACGGCTTGCCGGAGCAGGGGAGGTTTCTGCTGTTTATGGGCGGCGACTGGCCGCTCAAGGGGCTTGACTTTGTCATTGACGCCTTCAATCGGCTGGCGGAGCAGCATCCGGACCTGCATCTGCTCGTCGTCGGCAAGGGCGACCCGGATGCCTATCGGCCGAAGGTGGCGGAAGCGGCTCGTGCTCGCGTCATATTCGCCGGCAAACGTCCGAATCCGGAGGAATGGTTCGGATTAAGCGACCTGTTTGTATTCCCGTCCAGCTACGAGACGTTTTCACTGGTCGTTCACGAAGCGGCGGCCACCGGGCTGGTTGTGCTGTCGACCCGGGTGGGCGGCGTCGAGGATTTGATTGAGGACAGGGTCAACGGCTACTGGATTGAACGCGACGGAGCGCATATCGCCGATCGGCTGCGCCAGGTGCTGGCCGATCCGGCCCGCCGGGCGTCGCTGGGAGAGGAAGCGCGCAGACGGGTGTCGGCGCTTACCTGGGACCATACGTACAGGCTGATGGCGGACATTTACCGCGAACCGAATGAACAACGATACGGAAGTAGGGGCTACGACATTGAGCGTACTCATTCATAGATTTCAGGAGCAGCCCGCGGTTCGCTGGGCGCTTGCTTTGCTGCTGGCTGTCGGAGGCGGCTACCTGCTCGGCGCCTGGTCGCTGGAGCCGGGCAAAATCCGGCTGCTGATGTTTATGGGGCTGCTGCTGCTGGCGCTCCCGCTGTCGTTTCGCGATCCGCGCATTCTGATGTTCGGCCTGCTGATGTACTTGCCGTTTCTCGGCTTTTTTCGCCGGATGCTCATTCCGGTTTCCGGCTGGAGCTCGTATGATCCGCTCGTTATTTTCGCGCCGGTCATGGTTTTGATGATGGGCTTTCTCTGGATGTATAAGACGTACATCGGGCGGCAAGGCATCGCGAAGTCTGACGATACGCTTCTATTCAAGCTGGTCCGCTGGATGATTATCATCGACCTGCTGCAGGTCGTGAACCCGCTGCAGGGCAGCATATTAACCGGCTTCGGCGGCATCATGTTTTATGTCGTGCCGCTGTTCTGGATGGTGCTTAGCCGATTGTATATGACCGAGGCGTGGCTCAAGCGGATTTATGGCGCGGTGTGCTTTATTGCAGTTATCAGCAGTTTATACGGTCTGAAGCAGATCAACTACGGCTTCGCCCGCTTCGAGGAAATCTGGATCGACATCGCCGGTTATGCGGCGCTGATCGTCGGGGACGGCTCGCGGGCGTTTTCGTTTTTCACCAATGCGGCGGAGTATACGACATTTCTGGTCGTGTCGATCATCATTTTCTGGGTGTATTTGCTGCGGGGGACGCCGGTTCAGCGGTTGTGCGCCGTGTTATGCCTGCCGCTGCTGATGTATTGCGTGTTTATGCAGTCCAGCCGCACGCCGGTCATTTTGACAAGCCTGGCGCTGGCTGTCGTGACCATTGTGCATGCCCGGACGATTGCCGGGCGGTCGCTGGCGCTGCTTCTTATGGCGGCGATGCTGACAGCCGCATTTCTGGGCATCAGCCGGATCGAAAGCAGCAATGAGCTGATTGCGCACCAGGTCAACGGGCTGGCGAACCCGCTGGATGAGGAGCATTCCACGGCAGGCATCCATTGGGCGATGTTTGTGAATGGCATGATCAAGGGCATCGTCAATCCGATCGGACATGGGCTTGGCTCCACGACATTGGCCGGGGCCAAAATGTCCAGTACCGGCGACAGCTCCGAAATTGATCTAAGCAATATGATGATTTCGACGGGCGTTGTCGGCGGGCTTGTGTACGGCCTTATTTTGCTGGAGACGCTGCGTCGCGCGTTCCAGTACGGGCATCGGCAGACGTCGGTGCTTATTGTGCTCGGGATGCTTGTTGCGACGATCGGAGCATGGTCCAACGGGGGAAATTATTCGGTATGCGCGCTGATTTGGCTAAGCATCGGTTTTTTGGATAGATGGACGCTTACTCAGGGAGGAAATCGTCAACCATGAGAAAAAAACGACGGAAACAATCGTCGCTGGCCCGTCACGGCTTGACCGCAGCGCTTGCTGTCGGCGTCAGCTTCACCGTGATCAGCGGCTGCGCGAATGTATGGAGCACCGACGGTACGCAGCCGGCAGCTGCCGAGCAGCAGTCGGCCAAGGCGGTAAAGGTGGCCAAGCTGCAGAAGATCAAGCTTGGCGAGCCGCCGGAGCTGATCGCGGATATGATGTCTTCGGTTCAGCTGGAGCTGTTTGCCAAAGCGCAGGGGGAAGTTGTCGAGGTGCTGAAGCAGCGGGGCGATCAGGTCCAGGAGGGCGATGTGATCGCCCGGCTGTATGCCAAGGATGCCGAGCATGAGCGGACAAGAGCGGCGCTGAATGTGCAACATGCAAACGAAGCGATCAGTGCGGCGAAGAAGGAGCGCGAAATTGCGCGTGCCGGTTTGCAAAATTCGATTCTTAAGGCCGAGCAAGGGCTGACCGACCTGACGCGGAATACGAACAAGCTAAAAAACGATTATGACGCCGGGCGCATTACGAAGACGCCGGTGCAGGAAGCCGAGGTCAGGCTGAAAAACGCGCAGCTTGACCTGGAGCTGTTGAAGCGCCAGCTGCAGACGTTAAACAACCAGGACAATTTGACTGCGCTGACGATGCAGCTCAAGGATGCGCAGCTGGCTGTGGAGAAGCTGGCGTCTGCGGCGGAAAATTACGTGATCAAGGCGACGATCTCGGGTGTGCTGACCGAGCAGACGCTGGAGAAAGGCATGATCGCCGACGGAAGCAAACGGATTGCGGTCATTCAGAAGATGAACCCGGTGAAAATTAAAGCGTTTGTTCCCGAGGCTTATATGAAGCCGGTGCGCGAACGGACGGAGATGACGTTCCATATTCCCGGAACGACGGAGAAGGTGCAGGGCAAGGTAACCTACCTGTCGCCGGTTATGGATACGCAGGCCAAGGGCTACGAGCTGAATCTGGAGGCCCCGAATGAAGCGCTCAAGCTGATGCCGGGCACCCGAACAAGAGTGCAGCTATTGGATGAGCGGCAGCAGACTGCGCTGGCTGTGCCGGTGACGAGCATCGTGAGAAAAGCGGACGATACCTTTGTATTTGTATTAACCGGCGATACGGTCGAGCGGCGTAGAGTCGAGCTGGGCCGGGTCAGCCAGGATGAGCTGCATCAGGAAGTGCTGGTCGGCGTCAAGGAAGGCGAACAGCTCGTCATTTCCGGACAAAACCATCTGAACGACAAGGACCAGGTGCAGCTGACACCGTAACCATCCTTGCTCTAGACCAACGATAAAGCGAGGTAACGAACTGTGAAAAAGCTTTGGAAGCGCCGGCTGACGGTCTGGATGTTGTCTGCCGCCTTATGTGTTCCGACTGCGACAGCGGCGTGGGCCGCGGAGACAGCCGCTCCGGCTGCCGTGTCTGCCGCCGTTTCTTATCAGCTGACGGATGCGATCCATGCGGAAATCAAAAGCGTGCTGAATGAAAATGCGGGCAGCGAAACCCGGATCGGGGCTGTCGTGCGGCTGCATAATACGTCCGACCGGACGCGGCGTGTGCCGGATTATGAGCTGCGGATGAAAACGGCGGACGGCACGACGTATACGCTTCGTCCAAGCGCGGCCAATACGACTTCCATCCAGTCGCAGGAGAAGGTGGAGCTGAGCTATCTGATCGTGATCGAACGCAGCGACCATCTGGAGCTGTCTGCGCTGGATTGGATCGAAATTGATGAATTTGAATACCCGCAAAAAGAAAAGACCGTATTAAGCATTCCGATCGACGGCTTGCAGTGGAAAGGGGAGGGCTCGGCTGTCCCGGCCAGCGCGCTTGTGCGTTCGTGGAACGAAGCGTTCACGCTGCCTGTATTTTCGTCGTCGCTCACGTTTACGCCGGTCAGCCTCTTCTATCAGAACCAGCCGGAAGGCCCTGTTGCTTTCATCACGCTGCTGGTCGAAAACAAAGGGACGAAAAAAGAAGCCATTCCCCAGCTGAAAATCGACGGTCAGGCGGACGCCAAAGGGTTCAAGGGCCAAAAGCCGGTCATACCTGCAGGCACGCTGGAAGCAGGCGCCAAGCAATACATGTACTTCGCCATCCCCGTTGACAACGGGGTGCAGCTGAACCGTCTCGTTGTGCTTTCACCGGAAAGCTTCGTTTACCCCGACAAGACGAGTCTGGACTACTCGATCGGGCGGATGGTCATCGACCTGCAGGAAGCCGAGGGGCAGAAGCATGAGCTCCAGAAGCTGCAAATGTACCATCCGGGAGCGGTCATTTCCTTTGATCCGCTGAACAGGCTTGTGCGCCAAGGCATCGACGTCTCGCTGGCCGAGCTGCATCTGCATGGCGCGGAAGGCGAAGGCTACCAGACCGTTGTTGCGAAGTTCAAGCTGCGCAACAGGCTGGACAGCCCGGTGGCGCTCCCTGACTTTCAGGCGGAGCTGCGTACGCCGGACGGCTACAGCTATCTCGGTACACGCCAGGCGACCGTGGATTCGAACTTGATTTCCAATCTTGGCTATATCGTCAGCTATTCCTTCAACGTGCCCAGCACGGAAACGGGCGAAAGCCTGGTGATGAATCTGCTCGACGGCAAGACGGCGGCCCCGTATTATGTGCCGATCGCATCGTTCCAGACGCGGGTGCAAGAGACGGCAAGCGGCGATCTGATGCGTTTTTATCCGTTTAATGTGAAGCTCTCGGACTGGTTTGTCGCGCCGTTGTATAACGCTGGCTCCTACAGCTACAGGATGACGATGACGCTGGACATCAGCCGGGAGGACAATATCGTCGTGAATCAGAACTTCTCCAAGATGAAGGTGGAGCTGCAGGATCAGCTGGGCCGCACTATTGGGTCGGAGACGCTGTCGTTCACCGGCATGAACCGTCTCGTCAGCGCCAAGCAGATGTTCACCTTCAGCAATTTATATACCGATCAGATCGAAAGTCCGCTCATCGTGAACATTTATGAAACGATTGACACCCCGCTTGGCGAAGCGAAACGGCTCGTGAAAACATTAAAGCAAAGGTAGGCACGCATGAAGCGCTTATTCCTCTCCAGTCTTTCCATTAATGTGCTGGTCATCCTGATCAATCTGATCACTGGCATTATCAGCGCCCGCTACCTCGGTCCGGAAGGACGCGGGGAGCTTGCGACCGCCACCCGCTGGAGCATGCTGCTGACGATGCTGTTTACGCTCGGCCTGCCGGGGGCGGTCATTTTTCTCGGTAAAAAAAATCCGGACAGGCAGCGTGAGCTGTTCGGGGTGTACCTGGTGCTGGGCGTCAGCATGGGGCTGATCGCGCTGGTTGTCGGCGAAACGTTCCTGCCGATGCTGCTGGCGGGCCATGCCGAGCATGTAGTTGTCTTTGCGCAAATTGCGATGCTGGCGGTTCCGTTCGGGCTGCTGGCCGACGGGCTGATCGGCACGCTGCAGACGCTGAACATGTTTCGGCGCGTACTGCTGCTGCGGGTTTTAAATCCGATCGGCGTGCTGCTCGTCATTGCCGGACTGTTGCTGTTTGACGCTTACACCGTCCGCAACTTTATTATCGGCAGCCTGAGCTGGTCATGCCTGCTGTTTCTGCTGACCTTCACCTGGGTCACGACGAGCGTTCGGCCGAAAATAACGCGGGTATGGCAGACAGGGCGGGAGCTGTTCAACAAAGGGCTGCAAATTTACTCCGTCGGACTGGTGTCGGCGTTCGGCGGCAATCTGGATCAGCTTATTATTTCCTTGTTTCTGACGACCTACATGCTCGGCTTGTATACGGTATCGTCAAGCATCGCGTCCATGCTGCCGTCGGTCATTACGGGGGCGCTGGGCACCTTTTTGTTTCCGAAGCTGATGGACCTGGCGCTTGATCGTCGGCAGAAGCAGGTGGAGCGCATGCACGGCACCTTGTTTTATGCGACCTTGCTGATGGCCGGAGCGGCGGCTTGCGTCATTCCGTTTGCGATTCCGCTGGTATACGGCGCCGAGTTTGCGGATTCCGTGCTGATGGGGCAGGTGCTGCTGATCTGTACGCCGATAAATATCGCTTATTCGGTGCTGACGAATTATGTCTCGACCGAGGGCAAATTTCATTTCGTCTCTTTGTCCGAGGTGCTTGGTCTTGCTTGCGGAGTCGGCATGACGCTGCTGCTCGTCCAGCCGCTGCAGGGCGTGGGGGCGGCGCTGGGGGTCGTTACGATGGCCTTGGCCAAATGGAGCTTTATGCTGGTCCGGTGCACGAAGATGGGGCTGTCGCCCGGCAAGCTGTTTTACCTGTATCCGGATTCGTTCCGGGCTTTGTTCCAGACAGTGCTGCAAGGCGGACGGCGTTTCGGGCGCAAGCCCGCTGCTCCGGCGATGGGCGTAGCGGCCGAATCAGAGGGAAAGGGGTAGCCGAGTGAAAAAAGTGCTGGTGTTGACGAAATACGTGCATCCGGTCCGCAACGGGCTGTCCGATCATACCGTGTTTGTCGAAAAGCTGCTGCGCGGAGGAAGCTACACCGTCTCGGTCATCGGCGAGCGTCCTGACGGCGGCGCACGCCCGCACGACGCCGGGCTGGCCGCTGAGGAAGCGGCGGCAGGGGCGGCTTCTGTCCATCTGTATCGCGGCTACCGGGAGCTGTTTCGCGTTGTAGCCCGCGTCTGCCGGACAGAACGGCCGGATGTGGTGCTGTTTCAGTATGTGCCCCATATGTGGGGCAAGGCCGGGGTTGCGCCGATCGCATCGCTGCTGCCGCTATGGATGGGGCTGTGCTTCCGTGTGCCGGTTATCGTGTATTTGCATGAGCTGTTTGTGGATTGGGGCGTTCGGCCCAAATCGTTTGTGCTCGCTTGTTG
This sequence comes from Paenibacillus sp. sg306046, assembly GCF_059821225.1. Taxonomy (NCBI): domain Bacteria; kingdom Bacillati; phylum Bacillota; class Bacilli; order Caryophanales; family Paenibacillaceae; genus Paenibacillus; species Paenibacillus sp. sg306046. Next base: position 280,715 of record NZ_JCAMRT010000001.1, on the reverse strand, counting down.
CCATCGGCTGCAGCTGCTGACGATCGGCTTGAGCAGCCGTTCTCTCATTATTACGAATGATAAGCGGGAACGGCTCCTGAAGCGCGGTCTTTGGAGCACCAAGGTTCACCGGATACCGGCTGGCAATGTGAGCGGGCGCAAGGCTGACCATCTGCGCACGCCGCAATACCCGTACCCGTATATGACGTGGTTCGGAACGGTTTCGGCGCTGCAGCGGCTGGATCAGCTGGTGCTCGCCTTCGCGGAGCTGGCGGCGCAGCAGCCGGAGCTGCGGCTTGTGCTGATCGGCGGCTTCGATCCGAAGTCGGCCCGCATGCAGGCGCTGCGCGAGCTGGCAGCCGCCCATGGGGTTGAGGAGCGGCTTGTGATCCGCGGCTTCGTCGATGATGACGAGCTGAGCGATACGCTGCATGGCAGTATAGCTAATGTGTACGTGGAGGCTAGCGGCCCGTCGGGCCGGCGGGGAATCATCGCGGCTTACTTGCGCAGCGGCCGGCCGATTATCGCGATCGACGGCTCGGAGACCGACCATGATTTCCGCGACCTGGACAACATTTTCCTGGTGCCGGATCTCGATCAGGCGGCGTTGGCTGACGCGATGCGGCGCGTGTACGCCGACAGCGGGCTGCGCCGCCGTCTGGAGCAGGGCGCGCGGAAGCTGTTCCGCGCCGCTTATTCGGACGGGGCTATTTTACGCAAGCTGACGCAGGTGATTGAAGGCGCGACAACTAAACGGATCAGAGAAGGAGCAGGGTGAACCGTGAGCAACGTATGGCTGGGCTGCAGTGCGGGACTGGGCAGAGGCGGATTGGGAGGGCATCTTGATTTTGTGTACCGGGCGGCGCGGGCCGGCGGGGTGCTTCCGCATGTGTACTGCCGGGAAGCGCCGGCAGAGGAAGGCTTTACTTCGATCCCTGCGCCTGTCTGGCAGCGTTACGTATCCTACACGCCGCTGCGCTGGAAGCCGTCGGCCCATGTTTATATGGGCGGCGTGCAGTTTGACCGGAAGGTGGCGGCCGTGCTTCCGCGTACTTCGGCGGTATACCACTCCTTTCCGGCGTTCGCCGAGGAAAGCTTCCGGCGTATCCGGGGCTATGGCGGCACGACGGTGCTGGAGGCGGCGACGACGCATGTGCATGAGCTGTATGCCTCTACGATGCAGGAGCACCGGACCTTTCGGATGGGGGGCGAGCCGTTCTCCAGAGCTTGGGTGAAGAGGGTGCTGCGGGAATATGAGCTGGCCGACTACATCACGGTCGCTTCCCGGCTGCAATGGGACAGCTTCGTACAGCATGGCGTGCCGGAGCGCAAGCTGCTGCTTGCTCCGTTGGGCGTCGATACGGCCCGATTCACACCGGCTGCCGATCAGCCGAGCATGCGGACGCGGGAGAAGGGCGAGCCGTTTCGCATCATTGCTGTCGGTCAGGTATCGCTGCTCAAGGGATTCCCGTATTTGCTGGAGGCGGCGCTGGCGCTGCGTGATCCCGAGCTTGAAATTACGCTGTTCGGCGGTGTCGGATGGCGTGCGATTCGCGAGCTGCTGGATGCGTACAGCCGGCGCGGTCTGACGATCAGGCTCGGCGTCGGCGATCCGCTCCCGGCATTGCGCCGCTCGCATCTGTGCGTCCATGCTTCCGTGTCAGACGGCTTCGGGTTGGCCCCGGTGGAGGCGATGGCTGCCGGCTTGCCGGTTGTGGTGACGGATGGCACTGGGATGAAGGATCTGGTGATCGACGGCCGCAACGGTTATGTGGTGTCGCGCCGGGAGCCGGAGCGGCTTGCTGCGAAGCTGGCTGAACTGAAGGCGGATGACCGGCTGCGCATCACGATGGGGGCGGCGGCCCGCAGTACAGCGCTGGACTATGACGCAGCCCGCCGGGCGGCCGGATATGCGGAGCTGCTGGCCCCGGTCTGGGGAAGTCCGGGTATGTCCAAAACTTCTTAAAGGAGTGGAGCGAATGGCGATTGTATCCGTCTTGCTGCCTACCTATAACCGCGCGGGATATTTGCGGCTGGCGATTGACAGCGTGCTGGCGCAGACGCATGACGATTTCGAGCTGCTGGTGCTGGACGATGCGAGTGCGGATTATACGGCCAAGCTGGTTGAAAGCTACAGCGATCCGCGGATCGTCTATTACCGTCATCCCGCCCGGCTTGGCATGGCGAGCAACTGGAACTTCGGCGTCGAGCGCAGCCGGGGACGGTACATCGCGTTCCTCCATGACGATGACGCGTGGGAGCCTGAATTTTTACGTACAACGGTGCGGATGCTGGAGCTGGAGCCGTCGGCGTCGCTGGCGTTTACCGACCACTGGCTGATGGACCGGGAAGGACAGCTGCTGCTTGGCGAAACGCAAGCCAATACGCGCAGATGGGGGCGGGAAACGCTGCAGCCGGGCCTGCATCGGCCTTTTGTTTCGCTTGCGCTGGTGTCCAGGCCGATCCATATCTGCTCGATGATATTCCGGCGCCGTGCGCTGCCATCCTTGCAGCCGGGGCTGGACAGCGGAAGCGTCATTGACTACTGGATGGTCGTGCAGCTCGCGCGTAGCGGCCAAGGCGCTTGTTATTCGCCGCAGCGGCTGAGCCGCTATCGGCAGCATCCCGATTCGGAGACGGCAACCGGACGGCTGCGGACATGTCGGGGTTATATCTGGCTGTTTCGGCAGCTGCTGGAGGAACCGTTATTTGCGTCCTATCGGCCTTATCTGGAGCGGAAGCTGACGAACAGCTACATCAGTTATGGCGCTGCGCTGCTGGAGGCGGAGCGCGGCAAGGAAGCGAGGAAGCCGCTCGCCTGCGCCTATTCGCGGGAGCGGACGAACTGGAGAGCGGCCGGCGGGCTGCTGCTCACGTATTTGCCGGACGCCGCCTTCCGGCTGTGCCGGCGCTTCAAGCAAAACCGGATGGAGGTTTCGTAATGCGTATTGCTCATTATTGCTTCGGTTATTTCCGTGAGGGAGGCATCCAGACGTACGTCCGGACGATTTCCCAGGCTCAGGCGGAGCAGGGGCACGAGCTGTTTCTGTTTGATTATTTGACCCCGGAGATGCCCCGCAAGCCGTATGGGGAAACGCACGGGACGTACCACGGGTTTACAGCCCCCGGCGAGCTGGCCGCGCTATGCTGCAAGCTGGGGATTGAAGTGCTGCATCTGCACGATTATTTCCCTGTATCGCTGCGGAACGTGCAGGAGGCGGGGACGTTCGTCATCCGCACGATCCATAATCATGGCTTGCATTGTCCAAGCGGCACCAAGTTTTTCAAGAATGGCGAGCAGGTGTGCGAGCGCGGCTTCAGCTATATGGGCTGCTTGTGGGGCCATCTGGTAAACCGCTGCGGCAGTCGGAGGCCGCACAAGATTTTGGAGAACTTTCACAGTCTGCTTACGGAGCAACAGGTAATGGAGCATGTGCCGATTATCGCGGTCAGCGACTATTTGCGCGGTCAGGTGATTGACGCCGGATTTTCGCCGGAGATGGTGCAGACGTTGCATCTGCCGATGCAAGCCCGGACCGCGGCGCAGCCGCCGCAAGCGCAGCCGCTGGCGGCTGCGCCGCGCTTCGTATTTCTCGGGCGGATTACGCCGCTCAAGGGCCTGGAATGGCTGATCCGCGCGCTGGCGCTGACGGACGAGCGCGTGCAGTTGGATGTCGCCGGCGAAGGCTACGATCTGCCGCGGCTTCGGGAGCTGGCCGCATCGCTCGGGCTGGCGCAGCGGATTCGCTTCCATGGCTGGCTCGGAAGCGACGAAGCGAGGCAGCTCATTCAGGGGAGCCGGGCTGTTGTGGCTCCGTCGCTCTGGCCGGAGCCGGCGGGGTTCACGCCATTAGAAGCCATGGCGCAAAGCCGGGCCGTGATCGCGAGCCGGATTGGCGGCTTGCAGGAATCTGTCCAGCACGGGCACAACGGCCTGCTGGTCGAGGTGAATCACATGCCGGAGCTGGCCGCCGCCCTGCAAGCATTGGCCGATGATGCGGCGCTGGCCGCGTCGATGGGTCAGAACGGGTATGAGCTGGTTCATACGCGGCATGCGCTGGAGCAGCATGTCCGGCGGCTGATCGGCATGTATGAAGAACATACAGTCCGCAGAACGGGCAGGAGCGTGAATCATGGGAAGGGAGCTTAGCAGCCGGTTAAGCCGTTTAACCGTAATCGATCAGCAATCGAAGGCGGCGTATTACTTGCATGCGTTGCGCTGGTTTTCGGCCTTCTACGTCATGATTTACCATCTGCGGCCGGTATTGTTTCAAAGTTATGGAATGCTGGAGCGCGACCAGCCGCTGGTGAAAATGCTGTATGCGGCTACGAGCATCGGCAATGAATTTGTGATGCTGTTTTTTGTGCTGAGCGGTTACTTGATTGCATGCAGCGTGCTGAAATCGGTCGCTGCGGGCATGTGGAGCTGGAAGCCGTATTTGCTTAACCGCGTGACCCGGCTATGGATAGTGCTGATCTCGGCGCTGCTGCTAACGTACGGGTGGGCCGAGCTGCAATACTTGCTGTTTCCCCAATTCGGTCGCTTCGACGGTACGTTGGGTTGGGTCGAATTTGTTGGAAACCTGCTTTTTCTCCAAGGGCTGCTTGTCCATAATTACGGCGGCAATACGCCATTGTGGAGCTTGAGCTACGAGTTCTGGTATTACATGCTGTTTCCATGCCTGGTGCTGGCCGTCACATCCAGACCGTGGTGGAAGCGAGTCGCGTACGGCGCTGCCGCAGTAGTACTGGCCGCGCTGCTGGGCAAGTCGATTTTGTTATATTTCTTCGTCTGGCTGCTGGGCGCGGCGCTTGTGCTGCTTCCCGCGCCGCGTTTGTCCGAGCGGCTGCTTGTCAAGCTCGTAATGCCTGCGCTGATCGCGCTTGTCGTCGTGCTGCTCGTTGCGGGGAAAAAGGCGGCCACGACATACGCCCATTCGGAGCTGCTCGTGTTCGGGTCGGCCTGGATCGTCTCGCTGGGCTTCGCCGCGCTCATCTATACGCTGCTGCACGGCTTCCGCGCACGGCCGACAGACCGGGAGCTGCGGCGCGGGCTCGCTTGGCATGCGACGCTGGCGGGCTTCTCTTACACGCTGTATGTGTCCCATTACCCGATTATCAATTTCCTGCGGGTATGGCTGGGCGACGGCAAGTGGGGGGTCTGGAGCCCGGATTTGCCGCATCTGCTGCTTGCGCTTGCAATCGCTGCGGCCATCTGCCTGTACGCCTGGCTGCTGTCGCTGGTCACGGAGGCGAAGACGGCCGAGGTGCGCGATTGGCTTCACAGGCTGTCAGGCAGGCGGATCGGACAATCGCATGAGGGCTACGGCGCGGCAGGGCGGAACAGGTGAAGCTGGAGGAAAAGCGAAGCGTTGGTTTGCGAAAGGGGAAAGGTTGAGGAGCCATGCATATATTAGCGACGGGAATGGGCTGGATCGAGCATACGCCTGGCGGATTAAACCGCTATTTTGCCGATTATTTGCAAGCGATGAAGGCTTACGGTCATCAGGTCAAGGGGCTGATGACCGCAAGCGGAGAGCCGACGACGGCTCCCGGGTATATGGAGGATGTGGTGCGCAGACCGGCCCGCACAGGCACCTGGTCCAGATCGCGCGCCTTCCGGCAGGCGTTTTCGGCTGAGCTGCGGGAATGGAGACCGGATGTGTACAACCCGCACTTTGCGCTGTACGCCTCGCTGATTACACGGAAGCTGGTGCCGGACGGGGTGCCGATCGTCACCCATTTTCACGGGCCGTGGGCGCAGGAGGGCAAGGTTGAGGACCGCAGCCAGCGGCTGGCCCAGCAGTTCCGCTACCAGCTGAAAAAAAATGTCGAGCTGCTGTCGTACCGCCGCTCGGATCACTTCATCGTGCTAAGCCGTTATTTCCGCGATATTTTGGCTCATGATTACGGGCTGGACGAGCGCCGCATCCATGTTATTCCGGGCGCGGCCGATACAGGCCGGTTCCATCCGGCAGCCGATCGCGCACTGGTGCGCGCGCAGCTTGGGCTGCAGCCTGGACAGCCTGTACTGTTTTGCGCCCGCCGTCTTGTGCCGCGGATGGGGATTGACCATCTAATCCGCGCGATGGCGCGCGTGAAGCGGGAAGCGCCGGCGGCGGTGCTGGTGATCGCCGGCAGCGGCGCGATGAGCAAGCAGCTGGAGCAGCTGGCCGGAGAGCTGGGGCTGGCGGACACCGTCCGTTTCCTCGGACGTGTGTCCAACGAAGAGCTCGTCCGCTGGAACCAGGCGGCTGATCTCAGCCTGGTGCCGACGCTGACGCTGGAAGGCTTCGGCTTGGTGACGGTCGAAGCGATGGCATGCGGGACGCCGGTCATCGGCACGCCGTACGGCGGCACGAAGGAAATTTTGCAAGGGCTGTCCGGGGAGCTGCTGTTCGCGGACAACACGCCGGAGGCGATGGCCGAGAAGCTGTGCGCGGTGCTGTCCGGGCGTACGGTGCTGCCGTCGCGTGAGCAGTGCCTTGCTTACGTGCAGCGGCATTACACCTGGGACCGGGTCGCCGCCGCCGTGACAGATGTGTTCGAGCAGGCCAGGCAACAGGCCAGGCCTAACCGGAAGGAGCCAGCGATTCGATGAACATCGCCTTTTATAACCATACAAGCGTCGTTAGCGGCGCGGAAATCAGCCTGCTGCTGACGGCGGCGCATTTGCCCCAGGCGCGGGCTATTTTGTTTGCGCCGGCAGGCGAACTGACTGACCGTGCTGAGTCGATGGGCATCCAGGTGGTGCGTATTCCCGGATACCGCGCGCGGATGTCCTACAATCCGCTGCGCCTGCTCATGGATGCAGCCGGTATGCTGTGGGCCGGGCATGCGTTCGCCCGGGCGGTCAAGACGCACGGGATCGACCTTGTTCACGCCAATTCGCTGCGCGCCGGGATTATGGCTGCGTTATTCACCTGGCTGCATCGCAAGCCGCTCGTCTGGCATGTCAGAGATAATCCGCCGAAGGGGCTGTTCGGGAAGGCGATTGAGCTGGCCGCCCGCCGGACTGCCGATGCGCTCATCTGCATCTCGGAGGCGGTGCGCCAAGGCTTCGACGGGCGCAAGCTGGACGACCGCCTGCATTTGATCCATAACGGCGTGGCGCTCCGGGAATTCGACGAGGTGACGAAGAAGGGTCACCGTCAGCGTATTCGCCGCGAGCTAGGTACGCCGCACGATGCGCCGGTGATGGTCATTATCGGCCAGATTGCGCCGTGGAAGCGTCAGGAGGACGCGATTCATGCGCTGAATCATTTACGGCTGAGCGGCCACCAGGTTCAGCTCTGGATCGTCGGCGAAGCGAAGTTTCGTCAGGAAAACAAAGATTACGAGGAGTATTTGCGCAAGCTGGCGGCCGAATACAAGCTGGAGCCGTACATTCGCTTTACGGGCTTCCGGGATGATGTGATGGAGCTGTGCGCCGCCGCCGATCTGCTGCTGCTGTGCTCCGACCAGGAGCCGTTCGGCCGCGTGCTGATCGAGGCGATGTCACAGTCGATCCCGGTTATCGGCACAGCCGCCGGCGGCGTACCGGAAATCGTCGTCCACGACGCATGCGGCTTGCTGTATCCGGTCGGCGATGTCAAGACGTTGACGCTGCATGCCAACAAGCTGCTGCAGTCGCCCGCCTTGCGCCTGGCGATGGGCCGCCGTGCGGCTGTGCGCGTCCGCGAGACGTTTATGATCCAGGATACGTCCCGCAAGGTCGAGGCCGTCTATGAACAAGTGATGTCAGGCTCCCGGGGCCAGGCCGCGCAGGCGGCCGGTTATCGGCTGGAGACGGGTGACGGGAAGGAGTTTTCGCGATGAAGCCGCTCAAGGTGGCGATCGTACACGATTATTTGAATCAGATGGGCGGAGCCGAGCGGGTCGTCGCGGTGTTCCACAAGATGTTTCCCGACGCTCCGATCTACACAACGATTGTTGACAGGTCCGCACTGCTGACCGAGCTGCAGACTGCCGATATCCGCACCACCTGGATGCAGCGAATTCCCGGCGTGCTGCGGCGGTTCAAGCAGTTTTTTTGGCTGTATCCGCTTGCGGTCCGTTCGATCGACCTGCGGGAGTATGATCTTGTGCTCAGCTCCAGCAGCGCCTATGCCAAGGGCGTCCCGATTGCCGGGCATACGGTACATATTTGCTATTGCCATACGCCGATGCGGTTTGCGTGGGATTTCTCCGCTTATATGGAAGGCATGCAGGTGCCGGCTCCGGTCAAATGGCTGGCGAGCCAGACGGTGAAGCTGCTGAGGCGCTGGGATATTCGTTCCACCCGAAGCGCGCATCATCTGATCGCCAACTCCACCGTTGTCCAGCAGCGCATCCAGTCCTACTACGGCCGCCATTCGGTCAAAATTTTTCCGCCGGTCGATGTGGAGCGCTACGAGCTGAATCCGCAGCCGTCAGGCGACTATTTCCTCGTTGTTTCGCGGCTTGTCTCTTACAAAAAAATAGATCTCGCCGTCCAGGCGTGCACCCGGCTCGGCAAACGGCTTGTCGTCGTTGGAGGCGGCCCGGATTTGGAGCGGCTGCGTGCGCTGGCGGGCGATTGCGTGCAGTTCACCGGGCGACTGCCGGATGAAGAGGTTGTCCGTTATATGCGGAACTGCCGGGCGTTTTTGTTCCCGGGGCTGGAGGATTTCGGCATTACGCCGCTGGAGGCCAACGCTTGCGGCCGTCCGGTCATCGCCTACCAGGGCGGCGGGGCGCTGGATACGGTCATTCCGGGCGTAAACGGCTGCTACTTCGCCGAGCAGACGGTCGATTCGCTGGCGGCGGCGCTGGAGAGCTTCGAACGCATGAGCTGGAGCCCGCAGCGCATCAGACTGCATGCCGAGCAATTTGGCGAGCAGCGCTTCCGGGCTGAGCTGATGAGCTTGGTGGAGCGGCATATGCGAACGGCGCCCGATGTGTGCAACGATGTGGCCGTGTCCAAATCCTGAGCCGGCTTGGGGCCTGCCGTTGGCGGGCGGAGCTGTATTCGATATTGAATAATGAGAGCGGAGCGTGACGATTCGATGAAACTGATTTTATTATCCGGCGGTTCAGGCAAGCGGCTGTGGCCATTATCCAATGACTCCCGATCCAAGCAATTTCTCAAGGTCTTGAAAAATGACGAGCAGCAGCTGGAGTCGATGGTACAGCGGGTATGGCGGCAGCTTGGGCGCGAAGGACTTGTTCGCGATGCGTACATCGCCTCCGGCAAATCGCAGCTGGATATGATCCAGAGCCAGGTCGGCAGCGAAGCGCCGGTTATTATTGAGCCGGAGCGCCGCGACACCTTCCCTGCGATCGCGCTTGCGGCGACCTACCTGTATTCGATGGCCGGCGTCAGCTTGAACGAGGTTGTAGCCGTGCTGCCGGTTGATCCGTTTGTCGAGGACCGCTTTTTCGCCAAGGTGAAGGAGCTGGAGCAGGTCCTTGAGACGTCCGGCGCGGACTTGGCGCTGATGGGCGTCAAGCCGACTTACCCGTCGGAGAAATACGGCTATATCGTGCCTGTGGCCGGAGCGGACAGCGGATATGCGCCGGTTAGCCATTTTACCGAAAAACCCTGCGAACAACAGGCGAAGGAGCTGATCGCTCAGCAGGCGCTATGGAATTGCGGGGTTTTTGCGTTCCGCCTGAGCTACGTCATCCAACTGCTGATGAAGCAGGGGCTGCCGATTCAGTATGAGGAAATGCTCAAGCAATACGGCAAGCTGAACAAGATCAGCTTCGACTATGAAGTGGTGGAGAAGGCGGAGCGGCTCGTCGTGCTGCCATATGACGGGTATTGGAAGGATTTGGGCACGTGGAATACACTAACCGAAGAAATTGGAACCGGAATTATCGGCAGCGGTATGGTTAGTCCGGACTCGCATAATACGCATCTGATCAATGAGCTGGACATTCCCGTTGCCGTGCTGGGGCTGTCCAATGTCATTGTGTCGACAAGCCCGGATGGCATTCTGGTGGCGGAGAAGGAAGCCAGTCCGCGGGTGAAGGACTTGATTCAGGCGCTTGAACAGCGGCCGATGTACGAGGAACGCCGTTGGGGCTCTTACCGGGTGCTGGACTACAAGAAGCAGGCGGACGGCAGCGAGGTGCTGACGAAGCGGATTTTTGTAGCGGCCGGTCAAAACCTGAGCTACCAGATGCATTACAAGCGCAGCGAGGTATGGACGGTGATCGCCGGACAGGGCGAGGTGGTGGTGAACGGGTCGTTTGTGCCGGTGCAGGCGGGCGATGTGCTGAAAATTCCGCATGAAACGAAACACAGCATTCGCGCCATTACCGATCTCGAAGTGATTGAGGTGCAGCGCGGGACCGAGCTGGTGGAAGAGGATATTATCCGGCTTTGCATGTCGTGGGAGGAAATTCGCGGCTATTGCGCCGTGGTCGGCTAGTACGGCGTTGCTCGGCTCTGCCCTTGTCGTTTGCCAGGCAGCAGCCTGCCCGTCCGGCGGACGCGGCGCATACAATAAAGCCCCCGAGCAGGTCGGGGGCATGCTGCCGTTAGAACGAACGCTCGGCGCGTACGAAGGCAATGAAACGTTTGGCTTCCTCAGGCGTTAATTCCTTGCCGTCAATCGTTAACGAGAAGCTTCGAATAATACGTTCGTCGGATAGCTCCAGGCTGTCGACGAACAGCCGAACCTCCGAATCAAGCACCATCTCCGGGTCCTCTGTGCGGCCAAGTAAAAAATCAATCGAAACTTTAAAAAAGTTGGCGATTTTGACCAGCGTATCGTAGTCAGGTTCTCTTCGGTTTTTCTCATAATGCGACAAAGACGCCCTGGAAATGTCAAGCTTTATGGAAAGCTCTTCCTGTGTCAATGCCTGTTTCTCGCGCAGTGCGGCGATTCGATTCCCTATTTGCCCCAACAGTGTCACCCCAATCGGTTGTTAAAATGTGCCTTCGATAGATAGAGGTATGAGTTCTGCAGCACCTATCCAAATGCGTTTCGATATCAAGCGTCATGATTCAACAGGCGGATATGCGGGTATATGCCCCCAGCGCCTATTAGCCCCGAGTTTTCCAACGTGGTGACTGGAGTGCTGAAATAATGACGACGAAACGTTAGCCATTAAGAACAGGGGGGGATCTACAGATCATTATTGCAATTGAATAATTAAATTATACATTACGTATCGGCGTTTGTGAAGAATAGATCGACAATCCGACAAAGGAAATTTTAGAGTATAAAATATAAATAAAAGGATACAAATCGTATCCGAAATATGTTACAGTAAGTATTGTAAGCGTTGCGAAGCTTGCCAGACCGGCTTCGAGTTCACCGGAAGGAGCGCTCCGCTCTAACAAATGCGATAAAGCGCATCGCTTCATCGGCCGAGAGCTTCTCCCCGTCCACCGTTAGCGTAAACCGGCGAATGAGCAGCTCATCAGACAGCTCCAGCTGGTCCATCAGCATGCGGGCTCCTGGGTCTAAAGTTTGGCTCGGGTCCCCCGTCCGGCCCATGAGGTAGTCCAAAGTAACGCGAAACAGGTCCGCAACTTTGACGAGCGTAGCATAGTCAGGCTCACGGCGGCTCTTCTCGTAGTGACATAATGAAGCGCGGGAAATGTCGATCTTCCTGGAAAGTTCCTCTTGCGTCATGCCGAATTTCTCTCGAAGAAGCGCGATTCTGCTCCCGATCGTATGCATGGGTCTGTACCTCCAAAACTGCGCTTATCACGAAATTAAGGGAATTTGTCGAAATGTGTTGGACGAACTCACGTTTTGATTATACATTACGTAGCAAGGTTTGTGAAGAACTAGAAATGTTAATCACTAGGGACTTTAGCATTATTTTCGTGTAATTTACGCCATTAATGATACAATTAGTATCTTTTGTATGATACAATCAGTATATGGATTTCAGTGATCACGCCATGCCATTTCATAGTACATTAGGGAGGAATCCTCGTATGATCGGTGCACGTATTCAACAGCTTCGTCATCAGAAACGCATGTCTCTCACCGAACTCGCTGCGCGGGCAGGCGTAGCCAAATCTTATTTGAGCTCGATCGAACGGGATCTGCAGTCGAATCCTTCCATTCAGTTTCTGCGCAAGCTGGCGCCAGTCCTTGGGGTGAACGTGCAGACGCTGATTCTTCACGAGGGTACAGACAAGCAGGAGGAGCTGGATCAGGAATGGGTGCAGATCATTCAGGAGCTGAACGAGCTGGGTCTGAGCAAGGATTCTTTGCGACGGATCGTCAGGCAGCTCAAGTCGCGTGAGCCGTTATCGTACGAGCATGCCCAGTGAGCAGGACGATGAAGCGGCGTCTGGGTGAAATGCGACAATACGTGACAATCAATGAGTAAACTGGGGGGAATTTTCAATTCTAAAGAAATCTTTATGTACAGGAAATTAGCTATTTCAGACTATCAAAAAATGTGATCATACCCGATAAAATACATAACAAGCAGAAGACGTTTATCCGGTCAGCTTTGAATCAGGAATGGAGAGAGAGGTAATTATGGAATCAACCATATCATTGGACATCAGACATATGTTGAGGCAAATGGGGGTAAATCCGACGAAGGCGATGAAGTTACTCGCCAGTCTCTCCGGCAGCAAGGCTGACGCTGAACTGGAGCCATTGGGCGAAGCGGCTCTCCCTGACAGCCACCAAGAGGATCATGCCTGCGATTTGCAGCGCTAGATCATTTACTCCCTCATTACCTCTTTCAGTCTATCCTGACAACAGCCCCTTCCTGCAAGCGGCGGCAGGACGATTTGCCGCTGCCGAAACTAATACTTGAATCGGCGCCGCAACCTTTGCTATCATAGCGATATCCTATGAAAAGTAAAGGTGTGAGGCCAGTGACGAAGCGCGCTTATAATTTCAACGCCGGACCGGCTGCCCTGCCTCTGGAAGTGCTCCAGCAGGCGCAGGAACAGTTTGTCGAATACCAGGGCATCGGCATGTCGATTATGGAAATTTCGCACCGCAGCTCGCAATACGAACAACTGAATGCAGAAACGCAAAGTCTTCTGAAGGAGCTGTACGCCATTCCCGACGGTTATCAGGTTATGTTCCTTCAAGGCGGCGCCAGCACGCAGTTTGCGATGATTCCGATGAACCTGCTGCAGCCAGGCAAGACGGCTTATTACGTCCAGACCGGCGCTTGGGCGAACAAAGCGATCAAGGAAGCGAAGCTGTTTGGCGAGGCGGCGATTGCAGCCAGCTCCGAGGCGGACAAGTATACGCGGATTCCGGACCTGAGCGGTCTTCAGCTGGGCGATGACGCGGCTTATCTGCACATCACATCCAACGAGACCATTGAAGGAACCCAGTATGCCGACTATCCGGATACCGGCAGCGTGCCGCTGATCGGCGATATGTCCAGCGACATTTTATGTCGTCCGGTTGACGTATCGAAATTTGCGATGATTTACGCAGGCGCGCAAAAAAATCTCGGTCCGTCAGGCGTTACCGTTGTCATTGCCAAGGATGAGCTGGTCCAGCAGTCGCCGAAGCATTTGGCGTCGATGCTGCGTTATGATACGCATGCGAAGGCCAACTCCTTGTACAACACGCCTCCGGTTTATTCCGTCTACATGGTGAATCTGGTGCTCAAGTGGATTCGCGATCATGGCGGCGTAGCGGTCATGGAGAAGCGCAACAAGGAGAAAACAAGCCTGATCTATGATGCGATCGACCGCAGCGGCGGCTTCTACCGCGGCGTCGTGCAGCCGGCTTACCGTTCCTTGATGAACATTACGTTCCGCATGGAAAGCGAAGAGATGGAGAAGAAATTCGTCAAGGAATCCGAGCAGCACGGATTTGTCGGCTTGAAAGGACATCGCGACGTAGGCGGGCTTCGCGCCTCCACGTACAATGCTGTGCCGCTTGAGGCTTGTCAGGCGCTCGCCGCCTTCATGAGCGACTTCCAGCAGCGCAACGGCTAAGCTCGTCAGCCAGCGGCCCGCTCACGGGCGGCTTAGGCGCGTCGCCGTGCGTCAGCCGTAGAGCGCGGCCAGCGCCATGCACAAAGCAGCCTCTCCAGAACGTCTCTACGTTGCTGGAGAGGCTGCTTTCGTGCGTCTGCGTTGTCCGAGTGTCCCGCGGGGAAACACCCGCGGTTAAGCCAGCGATTCCTTGGCCCGCGGCTCGGCCAGCTTGTAACCGACATTACGGATGGTCACGATAAATTCCGGCGTCCGGGCATTCACTTCAATTTTTTCACGCAAATGGCTGATGTGCACATCGACGATTCGCGTATCCCCGAGGAAATGATAATCCCACACGCCATGCAGCAGCTGCTGGCGGCTCAGTACCTTGCCGCGATGCTTGCAGAGGAACAGCAGCAGGTCGAATTCTTTCGGCGTCAGCTCGATCGGATCGCCCTTCACCTTGACCTCGCGCTGGTCCGGCTGAATGACGATATGCCCGATCTCGACCGGCGCATTTTCCGCGGCCGAGGGCAAAATCTGAATGCGGCGCAAAATCGCCTGGATGCGTGAAATCAGCTCCTGCGGACTGAACGGCTTGGTCATATAGTCGTCGGCGCCGTTATCCAGCCCTGCGATTTTGTCGGACAAATCCTGCATCGCGGTCAGCATGACGATCGGCACCATATTGTTTTGGCTCCGCAGCTTGCGGCATACCTGCAGGCCATCCATTTTGGGCAGCATCAGGTCAAGGACGATGACATCGGGTCGGAAATTTTGGATCGCGGTAAACACTTCTTCGCCGTCATACACACAATGCACCTCGAAGCCTACCAGCTTCAAGTTAAATTCGATCAGCATTGAGATGGAAGGTTCGTCATCCACAACCAATATTTTTTTCTTCATCATTTTAAAAATCTCCTTTGCGGGTTACTGGATGCGACGGGCGGCCAGTGGAAAATAAGAAGGGTTGATTATCTTGTTTCTTGCGATTATGATTTTAGTAGCTTCATGGCTAGTTTGCAGAGTGATATTCTCTGTGTTTATTATCGCAAGAGACTATCAACCAAGTATTAAGATAGAGTAAACCGAGTGTAAAATCTGAGGGGAATGTTACGGAAATGGCGTTTCATATTGTGTTGGTGGAGCCGGAAATTCCGGCGAATACCGGTAATATATCAAGGACTTGCGCGGCAACCGGCACCTGGCTGCATCTGGTGCGTCCGCTTGGCTTCGACACCGATGACCGCACGCTCAAGCGGGCCGGCTTGGATTACTGGCACGCCGTCAAGCTGGAGTATCATGATTCCTTCCAGGAGGTGAAGGACCGTTATCCGGACGGCCGTTTTTTCTTCGCCACCACGAAAGCGGACAAGCTGTATACCGACTGGGAGTTTCGGGATGGCGACTTTCTCGTCTTCGGCAAGGAAACGAAGGGGCTGGACCCGCAGCTGCTGGCCGAGCATCCGGACGCGCTGATGCGTATGCCGATGACCGACGACGTCAGGTCGCTGAATTTGTCCAATGCGGCGGCCGTTATTTTATATGAAGGCTTGCGGCAAACCGGCTTCGCAGGCTTGCGGTAGACGGAGAAAGCAAGACCGAGACAGCAGCCTGTTGTGTTCTGCTTTTCCATGCCGGGTATCCAAGGGAAGGCGACCGGATAAAAATGGAAAGAAAAAGAGACAGCGGGCGGAAGGAATTTTCATAAGAACGTCGAATCCATTACGAACAGAAGATTAAGCTTCTTACCCAGTAGTGATGCAGGGTGTAAATAAATGAGTTCAAGCGAGGTGAATTAATGATGAAACCAGCAGGCGTTGTACGCAAAGTCGATCAGCTCGGCCGGATCGTGCTCCCAAAATCACTGCGTAAGCGGTATCAGATGAATGAAGGAGATCCCGTCGAAATTTTGGTAAGCGGCGATCATATTATTTTGGAGCGGTTCCGTCCACGTTGTGTGTTTTGCGGCTCGATGGAGCAGGTCAGCGATTTCAAGGAACGACATATTTGTGCGGAGTGCTTGGGCGAGATGTATCACCTCAGACCGAGCGATTCACAGGCTTAAGCGGCCTGCGTGAAACAGGCTTGCCGGCTTAAAGACCGGGCAAGCCTGTTTGCTTCGCGGCGATAAGCGCAGAGCCTGCCTCAGGAAAACAGCAATTTGTCCCTTAGCCGCTGCCATTTACGTGCTTCCTTACGGTTTCCGATTTTCTGGTAGATGGCGATCAGCCGATCGTAGACCGGCAGCTCATCCCCTGTGCAATATTGCAATCCGCTGTGCAGAAATGAAATTGCCTCCGCATACAAGCCCTGCTTGCAGCCATAATCGGCGGCCCAGAGTGA
This sequence comes from Paenibacillus sp. sg306046, assembly GCF_059821225.1. Lineage (NCBI taxonomy): Bacteria > Bacillati > Bacillota > Bacilli > Caryophanales > Paenibacillaceae > Paenibacillus > Paenibacillus sp. sg306046. The sequence goes on along the minus strand of NZ_JCAMRT010000001.1, from coordinate 264,496 downwards.
CAAGCTTTCCCAGAGCTGCTCGACTGTTTCTTTTTGCTGCAAAGAGAATGGATCATAGCAGCCTGGCAAAATTTTGCCCTGCAGCTTTTCCTGCAAAAGCTGGCACATTGAATATCTGTAAGCGTTATCTTCCATATCTAGCGCAAATTGCAGCTGCTTCAGCAGGCTAACCAGGTCAAAATCCACATCGTAATTCAGCTTGACCTGGTTGCGGTCGATCGTCAGACAAGGGGCGTCGGCGTCCTCTGTTTCCAGCAGCTTGGCGAAATGGCTGAGATACACCCGCAAATTACTCATCGCCTTCGGAAAGTCGGTATTCGAAAACAGGGCGTCGCACAGCTGCTCCCGTGTCGCGCTCCGATGGACCGCCAAATAAACGAGCAAGCTTTTGGCGTGGCGGGTATTCCAGCCCTGCTGCCGCACCTGGTTGCCGATCATCACCTCGAATTGACCGATCCCGCGAAGCCGGATACGGTGTCTCCTGGGAGACGCGTGGGAAATGGTCTGCTCCCAGTAAGCGCGGAAGGTCGATTTCAGCTCCAGCTCCACCAGCGTCGGCTTGCGCGGCTCGTCGCACTTCTGTCGCCGGATGAATCTGTGCATGAAATCCGCTGTATATTCAGGATGATCGACAAAAAACAGGTTGGCTGCATCCGGTACAATGAGCACTGAGGTTGCATCCGCCAGCTTGCCGACCATCTGGGCAAGCGCCGGAGGAAAGACAGGGTCCAGCTCGCCGGCCATCAGCAGCAGCGGCCGATGGAAGGTAGAGGGAAGCGGCAGCGCGCTTTCGTTGCCCGCCGCTTCCATCGTCCGCCGGTACAGCGGCTTGGCTACGCGCTGGAATGATTCCATAATGGCGCTGCCGGCCCAGGCTGCGATCCCGTTGCCGACGCTCAGTGCCGGCAGCTGCCAGCGCGCGTAATCCTGCATAGACGCGGACAGGTCCAGCTGGCTGAGCTTGGCGTGCAGCTGCTGATGCACCGAGGCCAGCGGCACCGGCCAGACAGGCGCGAGCATAATGACACACTCGACCTTTGCCCGGTACAGAAAGGCGAATCGTTCCGCGACGAAAGCTCCCGTATCATGGGCGGCCAAAATAACACGCGGCTGTTCCAGCGACTGCAGCAGCAGATGTAAATCTTGAGCCGCGGACTCAAAGGAAGAAAGCCGTACTTCATCCTCGCTTTGTCCATGACCAGCCAGATCGAAGGACAAGATCGAATAGTGCCGGGACAAAGCTGGAATAATCGGTTGCCAGAGGGCGGAGGATAGTCCTGCGCCATGAATGAGCACAATCGTTTTGGCTGCCGGATCATGGTGAAGGCTCCATTCATAGTACATCTGGTAACCGCTAAGAGAAAAGAACATAAGCCTAAAGTCCTCCTGTGCCATTCGGTCAAAAGTAAAGCTAGGATCATAGGACTAGGTTTCAAGAAAGTATACCAAAAAAATATTGGATTCCCAACCTAAATCAAACCATTTTGCGTAAATAATAGTGAATTTGTAACCTTTCTGTAACGGGTGTTATGGTAATATTCACAATAAAGGGATTTCGAGTAAAATCTAAGCCCTCGAAAAAGGATGGGACTATACCGCAATGACTACGGCCAATCAACCCCCTATTGAATTGGATGTTTATGTGCTGATCAAGCAATTGGGCTTGGACGCTGAGCGATGGAGAACGCTAAGTTCGGGTGACGTGGACAAAGACAAGCCAACGCGAGCAGATGAAAACGATGATGAGGAAACGTAGGCAGAGGAACAGCTGGGTGTGCACAGATATTTGATACAAAATGTATCAAGAAGGATGCGAGGAACGCTGAGACTCGCGCTCAGTGACGGATTGAACGCAAGGTCCCGGAATGCCAAGACAGCCTGAGCGCGTTCAATCCATCCATTGTCACAATGAGCTTACAAGCCCTTCGTTTTGTCTTCGTTATAGGATGCGGTAAGCATTGCTGTGATGAACATCGCAAATACGACGACAATAAGCCAAAATGTAGCGGACATGTGCAGCACCTCCCACCCTGTATTATAACCAACCTGTTGCAAAAAGAAAACGATAAAAATGTGAGGTCAATACGCCTCCATTATTTGAAAAATAAAAAGTTAGTGGCGAGTGTGCGCAGCTTTCCGTTGTCCGATGGATGATTGATCACTTGCCCGTCGAAAATCAGGCTTGATGATCCGCCTCCATCCAGATTGTAAGCATCCTTGACGCCAAGCGCGGATAGCTTGTCCTGCAGCTCGGCAAGCGTAGCGCCCGAATTGCCTTTTTCATCATACCCGTCCGTCACAATAAAGAGCAGCTGATCGTTTTTGAAATTGCCGACTACAGTACGCGGCGCCCGCGCCGGCGAGGTGGTCCATGGGGCCGGAATCGCTTCTTTTTTGCCGTTCTGCAGCAAAATCGGAACGAAGGTCGCGCCGAAGGACGGCTGCAGCTTATCCAGCTCCTCTTGTCTGCTGAACTTGCCGCCGATCAGCTTGCGGTCCGTGCTCAGCCCGATAAACGTCAAATTTTCGAAGGACGGCTCGAAGCCATATACATATTTGCCGCCGACGACCGTCGTGCTGAGCGGATAACGCTTGCCGGTCCGGTTATCATCGGCGAAGCCTCCGGCGTTAACCCCTGCTACAGCTCCGTACCGGCGAACCGCCTGCATCGTCGTCTCGCTGCCTCCCACCTTGTCATCCCCAAGCACCATTTTCATCGCTTTATCCGTTTTGAGATCGACCTTGAGCGCGTAGCCCTTGTAATGCTCCTCCTGAAACGTATACAGCTTCAAATCGACATTGCCGGAATTGGCGGAACGAGTCGTCTTGCCGCCGAGCTTCGTGGCGACGCGTTGATCGAAAATCGCCGCCGGGCGTGCGACCGCCGCATCAGCCAGCTTGGATATGCTGGCAGCCTCGTTTGCGCTTTTGGCATACAGCTCGCTATATTTTTGAATCGTTGCGCGGGTCAGCACGGCGTCACTGCTTGCGCGATCCAGCTTGCTGAGGGCAGTTTGCAGCATGCTCTGCTGCTCCAGACTGACGGCTGGCCGGGCGGACGGCGGGTCAAGCGGGACCGCAGGCGGCTGCCAGAGCAGCCAGCCCAGCACGCCGAGGAACGGCGCAATCGTGAGCAGCAGCAGACGATTGATCCGTTGGACAGGATTCGGATTCATACGTCCTCCTTACTGCAGCGCGTCGAGCTGCTTCTTCAACTCGTCGAGCTTTTTCGTGACATCGGCCAATTGGGTGTACAGCTGGTTGCTGTTGTCTGTTTTATTGCTTGCGCTGTCCTTGGTGAAGGCGAGCAGCTCATTAACGGCGTCAATTTTCGTTTGCAGCTGCTTCATATCAGCGCTGACCTGCGTTTTTAGCTCGCCGATCTGGGATTGGTATTGCTCCTGAATGGTGGCGAGCTGCGCTGCATTTTGCGCGGAGATATCCGCCTTCAGCTGCTGCTGGAGGCGGTCAGTGTACACTTTGGCTCCCCAGCCTCCCAAGCCGATCAGCAGCGCCCAGACGATCAGCAAGCCGATGTAGGTTTTGGTCCGCGATCGCGGCTGGTCTCCGCGGCTGGGCCGCTGCGGTATGGCTGTTTCGGTTGACGGTTGAATCGGAGTATTCAAGACTCTCTCCCCTTCCTGTATTCGTTCGGAGAGACGCCTTCCATTTTCTTGAACACCTTGCTGAAATATTTCTCATCCTCGTACCCGACCATGGCGGCAATCTGCGCGATCCGCAAATGGGGGTTGAGCAGAAGCAGCTTCGCTTTGTCCAGCCGGATGCCGCTCAAATAATCAGATAAGTTTTCTCCGAATTCCTGTTTGAATTTGCGGGAAATGTATTCACGGCTCAAGTAAAAATGGTTGGCAATCTCCTGCAAGGTAATGTTCTGGTGATAATGCTGCTGCATATACCCCGCGATGTCAAACATGACATTGCTGTCCTGGCGCTGCGACTGGAGCAGCTGACGGGACAGCTCGGTGAGGCTGCGGACAAGCTGCTGCTCCCACAGATCGACGGCAAGGCGTCCGGCATCATCGGTTGGCACATGAAACGAAGCCTCGTCACGCGGCTGATCGGCCGGCGGGCTGTCGCCAAACCATTCGATAAGCCAGCGGTTTTTGTAGCCGTTGTATTCATGCCACCACAGCTCAAGCTGCTCGCTGCTGAGTGTCTGCAGGCTGCGGACAGTTGCCATCCAGGCGGCTACGGCTTTGCGGACCTGCTCCTCGCTGCCGCTGCGGACTGCCAGCCGAATGTGCTCCGCATGCTCGTTCAGCGACAAGCGCGGCACAGGCAGCGCGGAGGCGTCCTCGTAATGGTGGATGCGCTGGTCCAGCACCAGCAGATTGCGCCGTCTTAGCGCCAGCTTGGCCGCCGCATACGCCTCGCGCAGCGAATCGGGGAAGGGCAGCGGCCCGCTCACCCCGATATCAAGCGAGCTTTGGAACGTGTGCGCGATACAAGCCTGCACCTGCCGCAGCACAGCCTCCGACTGGTCCGGCGCGCCAAGCAGCAGCAGCACAATCTCGTTGTCACTGTTCCAGTAACGGAACGCTACGCCGGCCCGCCCGTCCTGCTGCTCGATCAGCACCTCATTGCATACGTTGATCAGCGAGAAATAAACGAGGTCCCATTGGGACCAGAAGCTGTCCCGCAGCTTGCCGCTGAGCGTGTCGAGGCTGAGCACGGCAAGCCTGCACAGCTGCGTCTGCGCGCCGATGCCGTACATGTCGGCGATTTCGCGGGCGTACTTGTCAAAGGTTTTGGGCTCGGAGACGAGGTTGGACCAAATGGTATCCCAATATACCGGCTTGATCTGGTTGATCTCCATATTGCGTTCCTGCTGCTGCCTGCGCTGTGTCTGCTCCTTGAGCAGCAGCCCGGCGGCACGGGCTACGGTTTCGACGAGCTGCTCGGCGTCGACAGGCTTGAGGATATAATCGACGCCGCCGTATTTGACCGCATGTCGCACCAGCTCGAATTCTTCATGACCGCTGACGACAATCGTTTTGGCGGACGGCAAATGCTCATGCAGCCATACCATCAGCTCCTTGCCGTCCATCAGGGGCATCATCATATCGGTGAAAACGAGCTGAGGCGGCCGTTCCCGCATCAGCTTTACCGCCTCCTCGCCATCCTGCGCTTCAAGCACCGTGTGGATGCCGAAGTCCGTCCAGGGCACGAGCAGCTTGATCGCTTCGCGTACGTGCTGCTCATCATCCACGATCAGCGCGATCATGTTCATCCACTTCCTTCTGCCGGGCTGGAAATCGGAGCTGGACCTGGAAGCCGCCCAATGACCCGCACCGCTCCAGCCGCATCTGAATATCCTCCGCATAATAAAGCTTGAGTCGGTCCCGCACATTGTGCAAACCGATGCTGTGGCCTGCGCCGAGCACTTCCGCAGGCAGCTCCAGCGTACGCTGTAAGGTCTCCAGCTGCTCCGCGCTAACGCTTCGTCCGTTGTCCGACACGTCAAGCAGCAGCCAGCCCTCCGCGTCGCAGCTTGCCGAGATCGCAATCCGGCCCGGCTGGGTACGCGGGTCGAAGCCGTGCTTGAAGTAATTTTCCACCAGCGGCTGGACAATCATCTTGGGCATCAGCGCGTCGGCTGCGGCCTCCTGCACCTCAAAGCTGACCTGCAAATCGCTGGTAAAGCGCTGCTGCTGGAGCTGCAAATACGAGCGGACATGCTCGATTTCCTTTTTCAAGGGCACGAAGGCTTCGCTCGTATCCATGCTGTAACGCATCATCCTGGCCAGCGCCGACAGCAGCGAATATACTTTGGGCGCCTGATGCTGCAGGGCCAGGGTACCGATGGATTGCAGCGCATTGTACAGAAAATGCGGATTAATTTGCGCCTGCAGCGCTTTGAGCTGATGGGTTTTATTCGCAATTTCCAGCTTGTATTCCTTCATGATCAGCTGGTTGATCGTCTGCATCATGACCCGGAACCGATGCGCCAAAATAGCAAGCTCGTCATTGCCTTTGACGTGAATATCGACCTCCATGTTGCCGGTCTGGATTTTCCCGATGTAACCGAGCAGCAGCTTGATCGGGGCGGTGAATCGGAATGTCACAAACACGGTGCCCGCGATGACGATAATCATAAAAAACAATAGAATCATCGCATTAGCAAACGTAAGCTGCCTGGCATGCTGGTACAGCAGCTCATTCGGAATCCGCTTGACGATGGTCCAGGGCATCCAGGGCGCGTCCATGCGCTCGTAGATGTGGATACCCTTGAAGCTCGCATCGCTCCAGCTGTAGCTTCCGCTGTCCGCCGGGCGCGCCAGCAGCTCGGTCACCCAGCCTTGGTCGAGGCGTTGACCGCGGCTGGCTGCGTCCGATCCGTATACGACGATGCCATCGGCATCAAGCACATACAGCTCCTCGCCCTGGGCGTACAGCTGCTCCCCGATCGACTGCAGGAAGCTGATATTGACATCGAGCGAAATCGTGCCCAGCTCCTCCATTGTGAGCGAGTTCAGAATCGAACGGTGCAGCGTAAGCACGGGAGAGGGGGCCGTCACATTCACAGGCTCTGCGCCATACGTATGGCTTGGATGCGTCGGTTCGACCCGGATATCGCCTTTGTGGATATCGGGATTATGCGCCTGCTCTCCTTCGCGGCCGGACGTGAGCGCTCCCTTCGTATACAGGTACGCCTTGTCTGTACGCTTGAGGTACAGAAACACCTGATGAATTTCCTTGACGGAATTCGTGATGCTTTGCAGACCGCGGACAATCTCGCCCCGGCTGCTGTACGTAGGGACGTTTTCCTCAATGACCGTATAGAAGGAAGCATCATTATAAACGAGCAGCGAAGCTTGCTTGATGCCTTCCATATAATTGGCGAGATTCGTTTTGCCCTGATAAATCAGGTTGGAGTTCGTCTGAATCGACTCCCGGATCATCTGCCGCTCCGTGACGACATACGTAACGATCATCGAGGTGCCCAGCGGCAGCAGCGTCGCAGCCAGCAGGAATAAAATCAGCTTGCTGCGGATACTGTTGCGGATCATGCGGACGACTCCTCCCACTTCAGGTAAGCTTTAATTGTAGCAACATTCATCAATATTATCCACCTGATACGTCACAAGAATCGGTGTTAAGCAGCGCCGCTTGTTTTTATACTGAAGGTAAGCTTTATGAACCAAGCATAGCACAGCTTCAAGAAAGGGGAGGGTTGGCGTGAGAACAACTCAGCGGTTTTCCGCCGCGCTGCAGCAGCTTGTGTTTGTCGGACCGGCGGTTGTTTTCTTCAGCGTCATCGTGATCGTTCCTTTCCTCATGAGCATGTATTATTCGTTCACGGAATGGAATGGGGTAACCGCTCACGTGAAGTGGGTCGGTCTGGACAATTTCCGGCAAATTCTCGCCAGCGACAAAGATTTTCACAAATCGTTCTGGTTCACAACACGGTTCACGGTGACGGAGGTGCTGCTTTCCAACGTTGTCGGCTTCGGACTGGCGTTGCTGCTGACACAAGCCTTGAAAACACGCAACATGCTGCGTACCGTATTTTTTATGCCGAACGTCATCGGCGGGCTGCTGCTCGGCTTTATCTGGCAGTTTATTTTTGTCAAAGGCTTCGCAAGCATTGGAGAGCTGACCGGCCTGGCATTTTTCCAGCTCCCTTGGCTTGGCGATGCGCCGACAGCGTTTTGGGCGCTGATTATTGTAAGCGTCTGGCAGCATGCCGGATACTTAATGGTCATTTATATCGCGGGCTTGGCCAATGTGCCCAGGGAGCTGCGGGAGGCGGCCACCATCGACGGAGCCACCCGCTGGCAATCGCTCCGTCAAATTACGCTGCCGCTGATTATGCCGTCCGTTACGGTTTGTCTGTTTTTGACGATTTCATGGGCGTTTAAAATGTATGACCTGAACGTCTCGTTAACGCAAGGCGGGCCGTTCAATTCAACCCAATCCGTCGCGCTGAACATTTACGAGGAAGCGTTCCGAAACAATCGGTACGGCCTCGGTACGGCCAAAGCCTTTCTGTTTTTCCTCGTCGTGGCAATCATTACGATGATTCAGGTGCGCATGACGAAAAGCCGGGAGGTGGAAGCGTGATGGAAACGGCCAAACTGGATCGGCTTCGTCTATTTTCTCTGGAAGTACTCGGGATTTTGCTTGGCTTGCTGTTTCTGGTACCGTTTTATTTCGTCATCGTGAATTCGATGAAAACATTTGCGGAGCTGCTGGTGAACACATCGAACCTGCCGCAGTCGCTGAGCTTCGCCAACTATGCCAAAGTATGGACGATCATGAAGTTTCCTCAGGTATTCAGCAATTCCCTGCTTATTACGGTGGCGAGCAACCTCGGTCTGGTGCTGATCAGCTCGATGGCCGCGTATCGTCTGGTGCGCCACCCGTCGCGGTTTAACAACCTGCTGTTTCTGGCGTTTGTCGCGGCGATGGTTATTCCGTTCCAGTCGATCATGATCCCGCTGGTGAAGGTCGCCAGCGAGGTCGGCCTGATGGACAGCCGTCTTGGCCTCGTTATCTGTTATTTCGGCTTTGGCGTATCGCTGAATGTTTTCCTGTATCATGGCTTTATCAAGTCGATTCCGCGCGAAATCGAGGAGTCGGCAAGAGTGGACGGCTGCTCGCCGTATGGCGTGTTCGCAAGAATTGTGTTCCCGCTGCTCAAGCCGATGTCGGTGACGATTGTGCTGCTCAACAGCCTGTGGATCTGGAATGACTTCCTGCTGCCGCTGCTTGTGCTGAACAGTCCGGAGCTGCGAACGATTCCGCTGGCGACCTTTTCATTCTTCGGGCAATATACGAAGCAGTGGGATTTGGCGTTGGCTGCGCTGGTGCTTGGCGTGATCCCGATCATCCTGTTTTTTCTGGCCATGCAGAAATATATTATCGAAGGTATTACAGCAGGCTCGGTTAAAGGGTAATCCAACATTGAGGGAGGTCGTTTCATTATGAAAGCAAAAAACATCGTAAATCTCGGTCTGGTCGCCGCACTCGCCATGACAGCCGCTGCCGGCTGCGCCGGGCAAACGGAAACGCCGGCAGCCGGAGGCGGCGCGACAGGCGGAGTTTCCGGCGGCGCCAAAACGGTGACGTTGAAAATGTTCCAGTTCAAGGTGGAAATTGCTGAGCCGCTCGCCAAGCTTGCCGCCGAATACGAGAAAGCCAACCCGGGCGTGAAGATTCAAATCGACACCGTCGGCGGGGGCGCGGATTACGGCGCTGCGCTGATGGCCAAGTTTAACTCCGGCGACAAACCGGATATTTTCAACAACGGCGGCTTCTCCGATCTGGACAAGTGGATCGAGCATCTGGAGGACTTGTCGGCCGAGCCTTGGGTCAAGGACCTTGTCGAGGTCGCCAAGGAGCCGATGACCAAGGACGGCAAGCTGTACGGCCAGCCGCTTAATCTGGAGGGCTACGGCTTCCTGTACAACAAGGATCTGTTTGCGCAAGCCGGCATTACCGAGCTGCCCAAGACGTTGAGCCAATTGGAGGAGGCCGCGAAAAAGCTGCAGGCGAAAAACATTACGCCATTTGTGAATGGCTACGGGGAATGGTGGGTGCTCGGCAATCATTTCGTCAACCTGCCGTTTGCTTACCAGGCGGACCCGAACGGTTTTATCGCCAAGCTGAACGACGGCTCCGCCCAAATTCCTGGCAATGCCGTGTTTGATAGCTGGGTGAAGCTGTTTGACCTTCAACTGCAATATGGCAATAAAAACCCGCTGCAAACCGACTACAAGACGCAGGTGACCGACTTTGCAATCGGTAAAGCGGCGATGACCCAGCAGGGCAACTGGACGCAGCTGCAGCTGACGCAAACGAATCCGAACCTGAAGGTCGGCTTCCTGCCGATGCCGATCAGCGATGACGCCGCGGCGAACGACAAGCTGCCGGTCGGCGTGCCGAATAACTGGGTCATCAATAAAAATTCGGCGAACAAGGAAGAAGCGAAAAAGTTCCTGAACTGGCTCGTCACCTCGGATATGGGGAAAAACTACATGGTCAAGGAATTTAAATTTATCCCGGCCTTCAAGTCGATCCCGGCTGATGAAAGCGTGCTGGGGCCGCTGGCCGCCGACCTGATGAAGTACAGCAAGGAGAACAAAACGCTCAGCTGGAACTGGTTCAAATTCCCTGGCGGCGAAGCGTCCAGCAAGAAGTTTGCCGCCACGATGCAGGCGTATGCCGCGAAGCAAAAAACGAAGGAGCAAATGTTTATCGAATTCCAGGATACGTGGAACAGCTTGAAGAAAAAATAAGCCTGCTCCGGCTGGCGCCGTCCGAATCAAACAGGGCGGCGCTTTCGCTTGCTTTCCGCGAGAAATTCGGCATATAGTGGCATTGCCCCGCAAAGAACGCCCTGCACGCCTGATTATGAACCGATACGTGCCTAAAGCAGGATTTTGCCGTTTTGCAAGCGGATTCGGCATTGATACAATGAAGCTAATTGCATCAACAGTCAGCTTGGGCGATGAGAGAGGCGGAATGGTGGAGGATGGGTGTGAAATTCGGAGGTAGACTCGCGAATTGGCTGGATGCGAGAAGGGCGGCGGTGCCGCCTGATAAGCAGCTGTCGAAGGAAGCGGGCATCTCGCTGTTTATTCATTTTTGCTTTCAATTTGGGGCTTCGATGTCCGGCGTCTTCCTGACCTTGTATTTGTGGCGGCTAACGCAAAGTATGGCGATTAACGGCATTTATTATGCCGTCAACTATTTGGCGGTAGCCGTTGCCTTTATTGTAGGCGGTTGGCTGATCAAGCGCAGAAGCCAGATGGTCGTATATCGGCTCGGAATTGCGATGAACGCGGTGTTTTATTTGGCCGTTGTATTCGCCGGAGAGTATGTGGTGACGTTTTATGTCCTGTTTGCGATATGCAACGGCATCGCCAGCGCCTTCTACTGGGTCGGCTTTTTGACCCTGATGTATGATGTTTCCACCGACCGCAACCGCATCCGTTATTTGGCGATCAATACCATTACGTTTACGCTCGGAGGGTTGATCGGACCGGCGCTGGCCGGCTTTCTCATTCGCTCCAACGACGGACTGCAAGGGTATACGTTTGTGTTTGGCATCGCTTGTGTTATGTTTCTGATCGCGACCATCGGCAGCCTGCGTATTCAAATGACCGGTTCCCGGCATAAAGCGTATTATTTGAAATATACAAGCTTGCTGCTGCGCAAGCAGCGGCGCTGGGCCAAATCGCTGTTTTCCTTTTTCACATTGGGGCTGCTGCAGGGACTGATGCTGTTTTTGCCCAACATCTTAATTTACCGGATCGTCGGCCGTGAAGATATTGTCGGCTATCTCGGCGTGCTGCTGGCCGCCCTCAGCATCGGAGCCGGATTTTTTATTTCTCGCTTCGGCACGGAGGAGCGCACCCGGGCGTTTATTTTATATACAGCTGTCGGCTTTGTCATCGGCTCGCTTTGCTTGCAGGCGGAGATGACGCTGATGACCGTGCTGTTGTTTATGTTTATTTATTCCATATGCGCGCCGCTGCAGGGCAATGCCGCCACCTCTTACTTTTACGGGCTGATTGGAGAGCTGCCGCTGCGGGGCGAGCTGCGTGTAGAGTCGATTGTGCTGCGTGAAATTTTTATGAATATCGGACGTGTCGTGTCGATTTTCACCTTCGTGGCGCTGACGCAGCAGTACGGCTTCGAGCTGCTGCCGGCCATTATTTTGACGACGGCTGTGCTGCAGTTTGCCATGGTCTCGCTGATCGAGCGCAGTCCGGCGGCGGGGCAGCCGGATATCCGGCAGGCGGCTAACGGAGGGGAGCGGGCCTGACGATGCAGGGGCAGAAGCGGTATGGAGCTTTTTTGTACAAATGCATGGTTCTGGCGATGCCGGGGGGACACTGTATATAGGATGTTAGACGAAGGCAAAACAGCTTGCTTCCAATTGGAGCACAGCATGAGCTTCGCGCTGACCAAGCTGTTGACGAGAGGAGGAGAGCTGCGATGGTTCAATGTTTGATCGTCGGAGGCGGGATTGCCGGACTTCAGGCTGCCATTCAGCTGGGCCGCTATCAGCGCTCGGTGCTTGTCGTGGATCGGGGTTACGGGCGCTCCACCATATGCGGCGGCTACCATAATATCATCGGCTGGCCGGATGGGGTGTCCGGCACAGAGCTGCGGCGTCTTGGACGGCAGCAGGCTGAACGGTACGGGGTCAAGTTTCTCGATGACGAGGTGAAGCAGGCTGTTCATGCCGACTACGAGCTCAAGGTGCTGCTGGCCTCCGGTGGAAGGCAGTATGGCCGCACGCTGCTGATCGCTACCGGCGTACGGGACAATTACCCGCCGCTGCCCGGACTGGAGGAAAAGCTGGGCCATAGCATCTATGTGTGCCCGGATTGCGACGGCTATGAGACGATCGGCAAGCGTACCCTTGTACTTGGCGCGGGGAAGGCGGGCGCTGAGATGGCGTTGGCCTTGAGCCGCTGGTGTGAGGATCTGGTTTATATTGACCATACGAACAGTGATTTCGGCTACAATACGCGCATAGAGCTGGGGCAACGCGAGATTGCCTATATCGGGATGGAAATTACAGAGGTGCTGTCGGCTGACAATCCGTCTGAGTCCGGTCCTGCGGCTTTTGCCGGCGTGCGGCTGCAGGATGGCACGGTTGTCGCAGGGGACCTGGGCTTTATTGCCTTCGGCGGGAATAAGGTCAACTCCGACTGGGCGGTGCCGCTTGGCATCGAGCGGTTGGAGAACGGGCATATTGTCGTGGACCCGCGGTCGAAAATGACGAATGTGCCTGCTGTCTGGGCGGCCGGCGATATCGGCGTTCACGCGGAGCAAGCCGTGATCGCGATGGGCGAGGGAGCGCAAGCGGCTATCTGGATGCACAAGTGGCTGCTTGATCGCCGCCTCTAGCGCTGCTGGCCGGAGGGAGCCGGGCTCTGATGAGCCCGGCTGTTTGGCATGCCGTCGTGGTTGTGATGCCGCCCCAGCTTCGGCTGGCTGTCCGAGCCGGAAGAAGCGGCGGCCTGTCCGGCGATGGCCGCTGCAGAAGCGGGCGCAAGCAGCCTGGCCCGCTGTCCTTCCACGACATGGGCGAATGCAAGCAGCGCCTCCTCCCCTTGAGGCGTCAGCTTATAAATGCCGCGTTCGACGCGCTGAAACCACGCGTACACATTTTTTTGCAGCATGCCTGCTGCACGGCTGTTGCCGCACAGCTCCCGCAGCTTGCGCGGCGACAGCGGACCGTGCTCCTGCAGCAATACGGCGAGCTGCAGCGACTTCTCCCGGTACGCGGTGACCAGCTTGCGCCGGGTGCTGCCCCCCACGTTGTAATCGCCCTCGCGCTCGCGGAATTCCTGCTCAAGCCTGCTTGCCGCCAGCTTGCTGCGCCGTGGCGCCCGTCCGCTTGCTGAGCCGCCGGCCAGCGGCGTATCCGGCGGATGGCATTCCACCTCAACCCGCGGCTTCCGGCTGCGATAAAATTGCACCGTCATCAAGCCAATGCCGAGCATCCCGCACAGCCGCCGCAGCTCCGGCCAGCTTGCGCCATGCGGCGCGCGTCCTTTATTTGGCCGCTCGAAGGCGACATAGACGAACCGTGTGAGACGGAGCCGGTCGATGCCCTGCAGCAGCAGGGGGATGGAGAAGGAACGCTTCAGCTCCACGATCAGAGGCGGCTCCTCGCCCCTTAGGGCGACCAGATCGCAGTGTCGCACTTCTCCGCGAACCTCATAGCCCTGCTGCTCCAGATAGGCTTTGACCGGCGCGTACAGCTCTGTTTCGCTTTTGATCGGCATCTTGCTTCCTCCTTTCACACGGCTGCTTGCCGCACATCGCATTGTTCCGCTTCTACAAGTACTCACATTATAGGCAAAATTAAAATATCGGGCAACTTCGTACGAGTTTCTGCATAGGTATTTAATACACTTCGGATTTCAGACGAGCGCTTCCGCTGCCTGACAATGCATAGCCGCCCTTAGCTAGTGCCGACATTCTTGAAAGCTGGTTTTGCCTGCTGCGCAAAGCCCGGAGGAGGTAAGTAACATGAATATATTCAAAAAAATCGCCGATTATCGCACGGAGACGGAAAGGCTGGCCTGGTCCGGCACCTTCGCCGAATACATGCAGAAATTGCGCGATAATCCTCGCCTCGCCATGACGGCGCATGCGCGGGTCTACGAAATGATCGCTTCTCACGGCATTACGGATGAGGGCGGGCATCGGAAGTATCAATTTTTTGAACAGGAAATTTTTGGATTGAATGCTTCGGTCGAAAAGCTGGTGGAGGAGTATTTCCACTCGGCTGCCCGGCGTCTGGATGTGCGTAAACGCATCCTGCTGCTGATGGGACCGGTGAGCGGCGGCAAGTCGACGCTTGTCACCATGCTCAAGCGGGGGCTGGAGCAGTTTTCACGTACAGATCATGGTGCGGTGTATGCGATCAAGGGGTGCCCGATGCATGAGGAGCCGCTGCATCTGATTCCGCACGAGCTGCGTCCGGAGGTTGAACGGGAGTTTCATGTGAAAATCGAGGGCAACCTATGCCCCTCCTGCCAAATCCGGCTGCGCGAGGAATACTGCGGCCGCATCGAGGATGTCGCCGTGGAACGTGTGTTTATTTCCGAGGACAGCCGCACGGGAATCGGGACGTTCAGCCCGTCTGATCCGAAGTCGCAGGATATCGCCGACTTGACCGGCAGCATCGACTTCTCGACGATTACCGAATATGGCTCTGAATCGGACCCGCGCGCCTACCGGTTTGACGGGGAGCTGAACAAGGCGAACCGCGGGCTGATGGAATTTCAGGAGATGCTCAAGTGCGACGAGAAGTTTTTGTGGAACCTGCTATCGCTGACCCAGGAGGGCAATTTCAAGGCCGGCCGGTTTGCGCTGATCAGCGCCGATGAACTGATTATCGCCCACACCAACGAATCTGAATACAAATCCTTTATCGCCAATAAGAAAAATGAAGCGCTGCAGTCGCGAATGATCGTCATGCCGATTCCTTATAACCTGAAGGTGTCGGAGGAAGAAAGAATCTATACGAAGCTTATCGGCCAAAGTGACATGAAGCACGTACATATCGCGCCGCATTCGCTGAGGGCCGCAGCGATTTTCTCCATCCTTACCCGTCTGAAGGAGTCCAAGAAGCAGGGGATGGATTTGGTGAAGAAGATGCGGATGTACGACGGCCAAGAGGTCGAGGGCTACAAGGAAGCCGATCTGAAGGAAATGCAGAGCGAATATTTGGAGGAGGGCATGACCGGGATTGACCCGCGTTACGTCATCAACCGCATATCCAGCGCGCTGATCCGCCAAGATCTGGAGTTTATCAATGCGCTGGATGTGCTGCGCGCGCTCAAGGATGGACTGGATCAGCATCCGTCGATTACGAAGGAGGAGCGGGAGCGGTACTTGAACTTCATCTCCATCGCGCGCAAGGAATATGACGAGCTGGCCAAGAAGGAAGTGCAGAAGGCGTTTGTGTATTCCTTTGACGAGTCGGCCAAAACGTTGTTTAACAATTATCTGGACAATATCGAGGCGTACTGCAACTGGACCAAAATCAAGGACCCCTTGACCGGTGAGGAAATGGACCCGGATGAGCGGCTGATGCGTTCGATCGAGGAGCAGATTGGCATTTCCGAAAATGCGAAGAAGGCGTTCCGCGAAGAAATTTTGATCCGCATGTCCTCGTATTCCCGCAAGGGACGCCGGTTCGACTACAGCAGCCATGAGCGGCTGCGGGAAGCGATTGAGAAGAAGCTGTTTACTGACTTGAAGGATATCGTCAAAATTACAACGTCAACCAAGACGCCGGATGAAAATCAGCTCAAGCGGATCAATGAAGTGATTAAGCGGCTGGTCGAGGAGCACGGGTATACGACGGCCTCGGCCAATGAGCTGCTTCGCTACGTAGGCAGTTTGCTTAACCGGTAAGCGCCGGGAGCGAATCCGCCGTGGACCTTCACTTTGGGTCGTACCCTGCACGGTGCAAGCGCAAAAACCCCGTCGAAATCGCGAATAAGCGGTTTGACGGGGTTTGTTTGTCAGAGCGAGTGCTTCAGAGGCACTGCGCTTCTTAATTATCTTGTCGCACAGCAAGCGACGGCTCCGTATTTTCGGTGTCTACGGCGATGGCTTCAGACCGGACAGGACGGGCGGCATCAAAATATCAACCGTTGTGCCTTGACCGAGCCGGCTGTGGATGTTCATCTGGCCTCCGTGGTTTTCGATAATTTTGAAGGTGACCATCAGACCTAGACCGGTTCCTTTTTCCTTCGTGGTATAAAACGGTTCGCCCAAGCGGGGCAGCCGGTCCTCCGGAATGCCGCAGCCCTGATCCTCGAATCGGAGCAGCACCCGGCCGTCGTCATGCCGCTTGAACTGTACGGTAATGGTGCCGCCGTCAGCCATGGCATCCACCGAGTTGTTTAATATATTGATAAACACCTGCTTGATCTGATTTTCATCACAGTTAATAAGCGGCAAATCCGGCTCGGCTTCCGTTACAATATGAACATTCCGCGCCATCGCCTGGGAGCCGGTCAGCAGCAATGTATTTTGCAGAATGGCATCCGGGTCTTTAGGCTCGAACACAACGGACTGCGGCTTGGCAATGACGAGAAACTCGCTGACGATGAAGTTAATTCGGTCAAGCTCCTCCAGCATAATATTGAAGTAATGCTCGAAGCCATCGACGCGTGACTGCATCAGCTGGACGAACCCTTTGAGCGAGGTCAGCGGGTTGCGGATTTCATGCGCCACACCGGCCGCCATCTGGCCGACGATCGACAGCTTTTCGGAGCGCAGCAGCATTTCTTCCGCGCGTTTGCGTTCGCTGATATCTTGCCCGATCATAAATACGCCGGCAATTTGCTTGCCTACGAAAATCGGGAAATTATGCAGGCTAAGCTCGACCCGGCTGCCGTTTTTGTGTCGGAAGGCGATCTCATAGTGGGTGGGCGCGCCGTCCAGAGTGGATTGGAAGTTGGAAGACCAGGTTGTGTATTGCTCCGGAAACAGCAGCACATCAATGGTTTTGTTCAGCAGCTCCTGCTCGGAGTAGCCGGTAGCCTCGAACATCACCGGATTGACGCTCGTAAACTGTCCGTTTAAGTTGAAGGAACAAATCGGGTCCGGATTGTGCTCAAATAACGATTTATATCGCAGCTCGCTTTGCTCCAGCAAAATTTCCGCTTTGCGTTTCTCGTACAAAGCCTGAATCATGGCGTACGAGCGCGCGAAACGATAATCCTCTTCCTGGGCCAGCACAGATTCGAACAAGTCATCGCCGTCTTCGGGAATGCCGTGATCCAGCTCCTTCATTTTCAGCAGCAGGCTCATAATCTTCGTAATATGCTCACTGTGAATCCAGGCCGCCGATGCTGTTTTATAAGGCGAATCGGGTCCGGTCTGCAGCTTGACGATTCCTTTGCGCGGTTCATAGGCGGTTACATGGTTCATATTGACTACATTCATCTGATCAATAAGCCGAAAGCCCTCCTCGAACAGCCACTCCTCGAAGGCTTCCAGCGAAGCAGCCCAATAAAACTTGTCGTTCACCGTATGAATCATATATTCTTTGTCGCGGATACATTCGATTTTCACAACTTCATCGGACGGGATGATCAAAATTGACGAGCTTTTTTTGTCACGAACAACTGGGATTTTTTGCATAAAATGAAATCACCTGCCTGTCACATTCGGTTCATTATAACACGTATGTCAGCCCTGTCCCAGCTAAATTTGCAGGCGGATGACAAGTCCGATCAAGGTGAAGATCAGCGTCGGAATCGTCAGAATGAAGCCGGCTTTCATATAATATAGCCATCCGATGGAAACTTCTTTTCGCGCCAGCACATGCAGCCAGATTAGTGTGGCCAGCGAGCCGATCGGCGTCATCTTGGGCCCCAGATCAGCGCCGATGACATTCGCATACACAAGCGCTTCCCGGATGATGCCGGTTGTTGACGTCTCGTCGATCGCCAGCGCGCCGATCATCACAGAAGGCAGGTTATTCATGACCGAGGACATCACGGCGGCCAGCATGCCCATGCCAAGGCTTGCCGCCCAGACGCCGTATGCCGAAAACCATTCAATCAACCCGGCCAGCCAATCGGTTAAACCGGCGTTCTTTAAGCCGTACACCACGACGTACATGCCGATGGAAAACCAAACGATCGACCACGGAGCTTCCTTGGCTACGCGCCGAATTTTCATGACGCCAGTCCGGTGCGCCGCTATGGCCAGTATGGCAGCGGTTGTCCCCGCCCAAGCGGAAACGGGAATACCCAGCCGCTCGCAGAACAAATAGCCGATCAGCAGGGCGGGCAGCATGACCCAGGCGAGACGGAATAAAAACAGGCTCCGGATCGCGTCCTTCGGCTGCTTCGCTATACTTGCGTCGTATTGTCCCGGAATTTGCTTCCGGTAAAACCAGAGCAGCATGCCCATGCTGGCGAGCAGCGAGCACACGGTGGGCAGCAGCATGACCGACGCATAGTCCCCGAAGGAGATATGGAAGAAGTCCGCCGACACGATGTTGACCAGATTGCTGATGACAAGCGGAATCGACATCGTGTCGGCGATAAATCCGCTGGCCATGACAAAGGCCAAAATATAAGGCGGTCCGAGCTTGAGCGACCGGACTTGAGCGAGCACGATCGGCGTCAAAATCAAGGCCGCTCCGTCATTGGCAAATACACAGGCAACGGCGGCGCCAAGTATAATCGTGAGCATAAACAACCGTTTGCCGTTGTTGCCGGCCAGTCGTACCATATGAAGCGCCGACCATTCGAAGAAGCCAAGCTCGTCCAGCACCAGCGAAATAACGATCAGAGCAATAAACGTGAAGGTGGCGTTCCAGACGATCCGGGTGACCTCCAGCACATCGGCCCAGTCTACGACGCCGAGAAGCAAAGCAATCACAGCGCCTGCAACTGCCGGATAGCCGATGCTCAGCCCCCGGGGCTGCCAAATAATGAAGACCATTGTGATGATAAACAGGGAGCTTGCAAGAAAAACAAACATAGGACAGCCTCCGCGTATGTCGATCCATTCATTTCATGCTACGTAATTAACCTATTATAGCGCTTGTCGAAATATGAAGTAAATGATAATGAAGCGGGAACCGTTGGAATTAGATTTTCGTAGTAAAGTTCACATAATTAGGCTCATGACAAATCACTTTGTTTTCATTATAATTTTAGTTAAGATGCATTGTTCAAGTTGGCAAGGATGGGAGATTGCAAGGATAGGAGACGACAAGGTGATCGACATACATACGCACATACTTCCAGGCATTGATGACGGCGCTATGGATGAGACGGTTGCTGTCCGGATGGCTCAGGCTGCCGAACGGGAAGGCATTCGCACGCTGATTGCGACCCCTCATCATGCGAACGGCAGGTTTTCCAATCCAGGTCCGCAAATTCGCCATGATGTGGAGATGCTGAATCGGCTGCTGAAGGCCGAGGGCGTTGCCGTAAACGTGCTGGCGGGGCAAGAGGTGCGGCTTAACCGCGAGCTGCTTGACGACCTGCAGAACGGCGGCACGATCGGGCTTCATGATACGCCGTATTTGCTGCTGGAGCTGCCGACGGCCGAGGTTCCAGCGTATACGCTGGAGATGATTCACGAGCTGCGGATTCGGAATTGGCTTCCGATTATTGCTCACCCGGAGCGCAATGCCGAACTGGCCGCCGACGCTGACAAGCTTGCGGCTCTGATCGAGGCAGGCGCGCTGGCTCAATTAACCTCGCACTCTGTCAATGGGTCATTTGGACGTAAGCTGCAAAAAATAGGCTTCGATTGGTGCAACCAGGGACTCGTTCAATTCGTATCATCTGATGCGCACAATTTGGAAGGCCGGGCCTTTGGACTTAAACAGGCATACGAGGCGATCGGGCAGGCCTGCGGCGGAGCGATGCAGCAATACTTGCAAGACAATGCCTGCAGGCTGCTGGAGCGGGAGGATATTCCACTGCTTGCGTTGACGCAAGCCCGGAAGAAGCCTTGGTGGAGAATTTGGTAGCATTCGGGCTGTCATAGATGATTCTTGGTTGAATACATTAAAATTTCTTTATTTATGGAAAAAAGTGAGCTATTTATTTGACCATTTCTTAATATTCATGTAACATTCCACAAGTAAGCTATAGAAAAAGGCGGATTTAATCTGTGTTTATCAAGACATAGAAGAGTGAGCGGCTGTTCGTTATTGCTAACGATGGCTGACGAACTAGAACCGCTTTCTTCTAAACTCTAGATTTTATACATAATAGATTTTGAAAAGGAGAGGAATGTGAATCGTGAAGAAAAAATTACTTGCAACTACTGTCGCTGCCAGCTTGACCTTTGCATCCTTTGCAGGATTGCCGCTTAGCCAAAAAGGACTGTTTGAGAAAATGGGGATCAGCAGCGTTGCTCATGCTGCCAGCCTTGATGATGTGGAAAATAAGATCAAGTTGCTCGAATCGTATCTGTGGGAAGCCGGAGAGAAGGACGCTATTGTCGCAGCTGACGCCAAGCTGGCGGCGCTGACGAACAGCGATGTAGCCATCGTTGATCCGCTGCTGAAGGATATCACGGGTCCAGTGGACGCTTACGGCGTGCTAGAGCTGTTTACGAAGCTTACCCCGTTCTTTGATACGACCAAGGAGAGCATGGTTGACTATTTGAACAAGCCGGCTGTGCGCGGCATTTTGCATCAGCTTGAAGCCGCTTCGGGCGAAGATTTGAAGCAGGGCGAAATTAAAACGGATGATGTCATTCAATATGCTTACAAATTCCAGACGGCTTTATTCAATGAGCTTAATGGCGCTGATCTGGTGACGCTGGGCAAGCTGGCTGCCAATGACCAGACTGAGCTGAAAAAGCTGGTCAAGAAAGCGGCGGATAACGTGCTGAGCGACCTGACGAATCCGTTCAACCGGATGCTGAAGGGCTTGCATATTGATTCGCAGGACATCGCCGATACAACCGAAAACTTTGTCGCTGCGGTGGACCCGGAGCATGAAGCTGTGTACAGCCTCGGCTTGGGCGCCCTGCGTTATAAAATTGATAAATCGTACAGCAACGAGGTGACCTCAGGCACAAGCGGCGCTTACAGCGTGAAGTTTAATGTAGCGGGCCTGACCATTCCTGAAGCGTTGCTCAAGGTTAGCTTTGATTCTACCAATAAAGCGGTTGTGACTAGCTATAACGGCGCAACAGGCACGCTTTCCGCAAGCATCTCGGCCGCAGGCACGACCGCAACAGGCGAGCTGCAAGGGCGGATAAACCTGCCGAGTACGAAGCTGGATAACAAGCTGATCATCAAGAAAGCTGTTACGCTTGCCAAAGAAGAAGAAAAATCCTCGTCTAATGGCGGCGGTGGGGGCGGTGGCGGTTCTACTGACTCCACGGACCCGGCCGTTGACGCAGTAAGCAAGGAGCTTGACAACGCCGCAGCTGAACTGGCTAACCTGGAGGGAGCGGCTAAGGACGCCTTCCTGAACGAGCTGGCCGCCAAAGCGCAGGAAGCTGTAGCGAAGGCAGCCACGCTGGACCTGTCCAATAAAATTGTCGTAACCGATGGCAAAGCCGAGCTGAAGCTGGCTGCTGCTGATCTGGTCAAGCAAGTGCAAAATGTGCTGAATCAGGCAAAGCAGCTTGCTGACAAGCTGGACAAGCTGGGCGCGCCAGCGAGTCTGACAGACAAGCTGGAGCTGAAGCTGAGTCTCGGCACCATCAGTGCAGCGTCCATTGCGGTTCCGCTTGACAAGTCTGTGCTGGATGCAGCTCGCAACGGCAGTATCGGCCAAATTGCGATTCAAGTGAATGGCGTTGGCGTAGCGCTTGATCCGGCCGCTTTCAATGCGGACACGACGCTGGGCATTCAGACGCAGAATGGTTCGGTAGCCACGCAAGCAACCGATTTGCCGCTTGCTTCGCAAGTTTATGAATTTACATTTACGGTAGACGGACGTAATGTGACCAGCTTCTCGCAGCCAGTTACATTGAGCTTACCGGTGGACAATGTGAATCGCTTTGATGCGGAGCTGCTGACACTTGCCAAGATTATTGATGGCAAGCTGGAGTTTTACGCTGGTAAGTATGACAATGCAACGAAACAGCTGTCGCAAAAACGCAGCTCATTCTCGACCTATACGGTCGTTGAAAACAAGGTTTCCTTTGACGATACGTCTGCAGTTGAAGCATGGGCTGGGCGTCAAATCCAGGTAGCGGCTGCCAAGGGGATTGTGGAAGGCCGGGCTGACAAGCAATTCGTGCCGAATGCAACGGTAACGCGCGCTGAGTTCGCCAAGATGATCGTAAATACATTTGGCTTGCAATCGCCAAATGCATCCGAAAGCTTCGACGATGTTAACGACAACGACTGGTTCCAGCCTTATGTCGCTGCTGCCGTCAAAAATGGTCTTGTTAACGGTCGCTCCGAAGGCAAATTTGAGCCGAACGGCCAAATAACGCGCGCTGAAATGGCGACGATTGCTGCCCGTGCGTTGACCAAGGTTAAGGACATTGCAGCGGTGAAGGATGCGGATGCAGCGCTGAAAAGCTTCGTAGACACTGCTGCAATCAACGATTCTCTGAAATCCGGCGTTGCTCTGTCGGCTTCCCAAGGCATCATCGTTGGAGAAGACGGCGACAAGTTCAACCCGAATGACAATTCGACTCGCGCACAAGCTGCTGTCGTGATCTACCGGTTGCTGAACAAATAAGCGAGCCTACTCCGAGATACCTCCTCTCCTTGTGAGGGGGGGTATCAGCTTTGAGGATTTGTTTTTATAGGATGGAGGAGCATCATGGAACTTGATTTGAAGGATTATATCAAGATCATCCGCAAGCGGATCTGGTTAATCCTTGCTTTTGTACTGGTCTGTACGATGGCTACGGGTATCGTGAGCTATTTTTTTATGGAGCCTGTGTATGAAGCTTCTACGAAGCTGATCGTGAACAAGTCAAATGAACAGCAGGGCTTGCAGCAGGTCGATATAAATTCGGTCAACTTAAACATTCGCTTGATTGACACATATAAAGAGGTCATCAAAACACCTCGAATTATGGATAAGGTGGCCAAGGATTATCCGCAGTTCAATCTCAGTGCAGATGAATTGATCAAGAAAGTTCGAGTTAGCTCTGTGAACAACACCCAGGTTATGACACTTATCGTAGAAGACAACTCTTATAATAAAGCTGCAGATATCGTCAATGCCGTATCCAGGGTATTTCAGGACCAAATCCCCTCCATCATGAAGGTTGATAATGTATCGCTGCTGAACGAAGCGACCTATATGGAAAATCCGACCCCGGTTAAACCTAATCCCAAGCTGAATATTGCGATCAGCCTGGTCGTCTCTCTGATGATTGCGATCGGACTTGCGTTTTTGCTGGAATATTTGGATGACTCGATCAAGACGGAAGAAGACATCAAGCAATATTTGGACCTGCCGACTGTGGCGATGATTGCCAAGATCAAGGAAGAGGATTTGCAGGGGAGCAAAGCAGGCGCTACTCCATCAAAACCAGAACAAGTAGGTGAACGAAACCGTGCTTCCATCCACTCCAAATCGTAGACCGATCATTACGCACGAAAATCCGAAATCTCCAATTTCCGAAGCTTACCGGACATTGCGAACAAATATTCAATTTTCTGCGATTGACGAAGAGCTGCGGGTTATTATGGTCACCTCGGCGGGACCGGGTGAAGGCAAGTCAACGACACTTACGAACTTGGCCGTCGCTTATGCACAGACCGATATGAAGGTCATCGTCATTGATGCCGATTTGCGCAAGCCAACGATGCATCATACTTTTTCCGTGACCAATCGGTTCGGGCTGACTTCCATTTTGTCCGGGCAAGCGAAGCTGAGCGATGTGCTGCAGAACACGTATGTGGAAGGGCTGGCTCTGATCACCTCAGGTCCGATTCCTCCTAACCCGTCGGAAATGCTGGCTTCCAAGCGGATGACGGCGCTGCTGGATGAGCTGAAGCAATCCTACGACATTATTCTTATTGATGCTCCACCGACCTTGGCCGTAACCGATTCACAGATTGTTGCTACCAAATGCGACGGGGTCATTCTGGTCGTTGATGCAGGCAAGGTCAAGCGGGAGATGGCGATTAAAGCGAAAGCCAATCTGGATCATGTGAAGGCGCGTATTTTGGGTGTCGTCTTAAACAACATGGACCGCAAAAATGCCGAGTCTTACTATTATTACTATTACGGGGCCAATGAGCCCAAAAAATAACGGATGATCAGGTGATGGAGGATGGACATGAGTTACGAGAAACGGCATTCGCTGTTGGTGATCCTGGACATGGCGATTGTATGGTTTAGTATTTTAACCGCATATGTGCTTCGCTTTGACGGGAACATTCCATCCTCCTTTATCGGCCAAGCCATTATTTATGGAGCAATTTCCAGTGCGATTTGTTTTCTTACGCTTCGTTACTTCAAGCTGTACAATCGCGTATGGCAGTACGCCAGCGTCGGAGAAATGATTGCCCTGTTCAAGGCAGTCACGGTTGGCGTTGTGTTGTCGTACGCCGTAACGTTTGTCATCCTGTGGGAGCGGGTACCCTTGTCGATCTTGCTGCGCCATTATGAAACCTTGCTGCTTTGCATCGGCGGGTCACGCTTCGGCTGGCGTATTGTGCGCGACCGTTTTCTGCTCAAGAAGCCTCCGACACAAAAGCAAGCGCTGATTTATGGAGCAGGAGACTGCGGCGCCTTAATTGCCAAGGAAATGCTCAGCCAACTGGACGCCGAGCTGTACCCGGTTGCCTTTATTGATGATGATCCAGCCAAGCAGCGGCAGCGTGTACATGATTTGCCTATTGTCGGTTCACGACAACAGATTGTCGAGGCTGCAGCGGCTATGCACATTGATGAGATTATTATCGCGATTCCCTCTTTGTCCCGTAAGGCGACGGCCGATATTATCGAGGCTTGCAAAAAGACGAAGGCCAAGCTGCGAATTATACCGGACCTGAATGACTTGATTAATGGAAAGGTAACGGTCAGACAAATTCGCGATGTTGAAGTCGAGGATTTGCTCGGACGCGATCCTATACATACCGATCTTGAAGGCATTGCCAATTATGTTGAAAATAAAACGGTGCTCGTCACGGGAGCCGGCGGTTCGATCGGCTCGGAGTTATGCCGCCAAATTGCGCCCTTCCAGCCAGCCTGTCTGATTTTACTCGGGCATGGTGAAAACAGCATTTACAATATCGAAATGGAGATGCGCAGGAAATATCCGGCACTCCCGATCGAGACCGTTATTGCCGATATACAAGATAGAGAACGAATCGACGAAGTGTTCCAAATGTACAGGCCGCAGGTCGTTTTCCACGCCGCCGCTCATAAGCACGTACCGCTGATGGAGCGCAATCCGGCCGAAGCGATCAAAAACAACGTGTTTGGCACCAAAAATGTTGCGGAGGCTGCCGATCGCTACAGCAGTGAACGGTTTGTCCTGATCTCGACCGACAAAGCCGTTAACCCGACAAGTATTATGGGGACAACTAAACGAATCGCCGAGATGATCGTTCAGTCGCTGGGCAAAACAAGCAAAACCAAATTTGTCGCTGTCCGCTTCGGCAACGTACTCGGCAGCCGTGGCAGCGTCATCCCGCATTTCAAACGCCAGATTGCTATGGGCGGCCCGGTTACCGTCACGCATCCCGATATGATCCGCTACTTCATGACCATTCCGGAAGCGGTTCAACTTGTCATTCAGGCTGGAGCCTTCGCCAAGGGCGGGGAAATTTTCATCCTCGATATGGGCGAACCCGTACGGATCGTGCAGCTCGCCGAAGATTTGATCCGCTTGTCCGGCTTCCGGCCGTATGAGGATATCGAGATCGAATTTACCGGTATTCGTCCAGGCGAGAAGCTGTATGAAGAGCTGCTGACCGATGAGGAAGGGATCGGCTCTACGACTCACGACCGGATTTTCATTGGCAAGCCTACACTGGTCAACCAGGCGCAGTTCGAGCTGGAGCTGAAGATGCTGGAGAAAAGCTTGAGTGGGGATCGGGCGCTGATTCGGGAGAGCTTGAAGAGTATGGTGCCGACGTTTTTGAATGTGAGTTAAATTGTATATTATATCCCAGTAAAGAAACTAATAAAGGCACCTTCTTTATTTCACTTAGTGTGTATGCAGCACCTAGTTGTTAATACAGGGGTGTCTTGGTTTTTGAAAATAATTACTATGAGGGTGTGACCATGAAGTTATATTTTAGCTTTAAACGTATACTTGATTTTATTGTTGCACTAGTTTCATTGTTACTTCTGTGGCCTGTAATGATAGTCATCGCAGTTATTATAAAAATTGACTCCAGAGGTCCCATTTTCTTCAAACAAAAAAGGATAGGTAGAAACAAAAGACATTTTTACATCATTAAATTTAGAACAATGAAAACTACGGCACCTAAAGATCGAGCTACTCATTTGTTATCTAATTCTGAAAGTTACATTACCAGAAGCGGCTCATTTTTGAGGAAAACGAGCTTAGACGAGTTGCCCCAGCTTTTTAATATACTGATGGGCGAGATGAGTGTTATTGGTCCAAGGCCAGCTCTTTGGAATCAATCCGATCTTATAGCCATTAGAGACAAGTACAAGGTGAACTCGATATATCCAGGTCTAACTGGTTGGGCTCAGATAAATGGTAGGGATGAAATAAGCAATGAGCTAAAAGGTAAATATGATGGTGAGTATGTTCAAAAAATGAGCCTTTGTTTTGACTTGATGATATTGTTGAAAACTGTTACTTATGTAATCGTTGGAACAGGTGTAAATGATAGAAATAAGAATGTCAGTCAGGACAATAACACTGCAATTCATGATTGATCGGAGTTTCTCGGAAGGGACAAGCTTGATATGAAGAAGATATTAGTGACAGGTTCTCGTAGTTACATTGGAACCTCACTTAAAAATTGGATGGATCAATGGCCTGGTAATTATACTGTTGAGAGCATAAATGTTAGAGATGGCCGGTGGAAAGATCGGTCATTTGAAGAATATGATGTAATTTGTCACACAGCTGCTATTGTTCATATAAAAGAAAGTGATACTGAGCAATATTTCAAAGTAAATCGGGACTTAACTATGGAAATCGCTCAAAAAGCTAAAAATGATGGCGTTAAGCTTTTTATCTTTTTGAGTACGATGGCGGTGTATGGATCTGAGACTGGAAACATAGATGCTGCTACAAATCCAACTCCAATAACACCTTATGCTGCATCGAAGTTGGAGGCTGAAAAGTTTCTATTTGATATCGAAGATGAAAGTTTTAAGGTAGCTGTGCTTAGGCCTCCGATGGTGTATGGCAAAAACTGTGGAGGTAACTATCCTAAATTAGCAAAACTGCCCTTAATATTTCCATTCTTTGTAGATATAAAAAACTACCGTAGTATGATTTTTATTGATAATCTATCGGAATTTATAAGGCTTGTCGTTGATTATAATTGTAGAGGAATATTTTTTCCACAAAACAAACATTATGTTAACACAACAGAGCTTGTAAGACTCATTGCTAAAGTCCATGGAAAGAAACTTGAGACAACGTTTCTTTTCAATTGGGGAGTTCATGTAGGCTTGCGGATGTCGGAGACCTTTAGAAAAGTTTTCGGATCATTGGTTTATGATATGAAGATGTTAGGCGGACCAGGAACCGAAGTAGATGGAAAGAAATTTGATTATGAGACATGTACATTTGAGGAATCAATAAAGCGAACAGAATTAAAATGAAACACAAGTGAATTTGGGGAGCTATATTTATGCTAAAGAAGGATGAACTAGTTAGCGTTATTATGCCAGCATATAATTGCGAAAAATATATCGACGATGCAATCATTTCTGTTTTACAACAAACCTATGCACATGTGGAACTAATCGTAATTGATGATGGTTCTAAAGATAACACGGTAGAGATCATTCAAAAGTATAGTGAGCAGGACAGCAGGGTTAAGTTTTTTAAGAATGATAAAAACTCAGGTGTGTCAGCCACAAGAAATAGAGGAATTTCTATTGCATCTGGAAACTGGATTGCATTTTTAGATAGTGATGATATTTGGGCAAATACAAAAATTGAAAAACAAATGGCCCGTATACAAAAGGAGAATGCTGAATTTCTCTTTACAGGTGTTACTTACATTAATGAAGACAACAAGCCGTATACTGGAATTTTCGAGGTTCCTGCTATGGTTTCATATAAACAGCTGTTAAGGCAAAATGTTATATCCTGTTCTTCTGTTCTGTTGAAAAAAAGTTTTTTTGAAAATATTAAAATGGAAAAAGATGATATGCATGAGGATTTTGCAGTTTGGTTGAGAATTTTACAATTAGGAGTAGTTGCTCATGGAATTAATGAACCTTTGTTGACCTATAGAATTTCTCGAAAATCAAAGTCTGGAAATAAATCAAAAACGTTGAAAATGACATACAAAGTTTACAGGTTTGTTGGAATAAATTCTGCTATGTCAGTTTTCTATACGGCTAGTCATATTTATAAATCTATTTTTAAATATAGGAAAATAAAACTAGTATAATTTATCTTAGAAACACTGCTTAACGTTATAATGCCGATTATACAAGGAGAAAAAGATGTACATTAAAATGGTATTAACAAATGCTTTTGATCCAGATCCAAGAGTTTTCAAAGAAGCAAAGTCATTAGTAGAGTGTGGACATGATGTTGAAATTTTAGCATGGGACAGAGAGAGAAAATATGTTGAGAAACCTGAGGAAATTATTGAGGGAATTAAAATTAAACGCTTTTTTATTGAAGGAAAGTACGGTTCTGGTATAAATCAATTGCTGGGTTTTGTTAGGTTTATAAAAGAATGCGGAACATATTTAAAGAAAACAACTTGTGATTTTATCCATTGCCACGATTTTGATGGGTTAGTTGTTGGTCTCATTTTAAAGTCTGCCAAAAGCAAAGTAAAGCTAGTTTATGATGAACATGATTTATTTTATCTTTATTTTGAAGGTCGAGGCGGGATACTAAA
Source organism: Paenibacillus sp. sg306046 (assembly GCF_059821225.1). Classification (NCBI taxonomy): domain Bacteria; kingdom Bacillati; phylum Bacillota; class Bacilli; order Caryophanales; family Paenibacillaceae; genus Paenibacillus; species Paenibacillus sp. sg306046. Next base: position 235,497 of record NZ_JCAMRT010000001.1, on the reverse strand, counting down.
TAATTTGATCGCATTTTTTATTAAAAGATTTGAACGGCAAATGCTTAAAAGAGTTGACTATCACATTGTAGTAACACCCAATATGCAGAAATTATATGAAGAGTATTCTAATTGTTTAGTAGTTACCAATGCTCCATTGCGCGAATCGTTTAAATCTATTGTGAAAGAAAAGCGTGAGAAAGTAGTTATTGGATTTATAGGTGTAATTCGATATTTTGAAGAACTAAAAGTTTTAATTGATGTTTCCAGTAAGTTTCCAATGGTTGAAGTTTTCATTGCTGGAAAGGGAACTAAGCTAGAAGCAATCAAACAACATATAGAAATAAATAAATACAATAATGTTACTATTTTTGGTGAGTATACGATCGGACAATTAGAAATCTTGTACTCGAAAATAGATATTACTTATTTAGTTTACCCATCAAAAGATTCTGAAATTTCCCTTCCGAACAAATTTTTTGAAAGTATGGTAACGGATACTCCTATAATTGCTTATCAAAATTCAGAGTTTGGTAGTATCGTTCATGATCAATCATTAGGCTGGAGTGTTGATCCTGAAAATCTAAAAACAAGTTTATTGGAAGTATTATCAAAAATCGTTGAAAATGAAAATGAAATCATCAAGGTTAAAGAAAATATGGTTAGAAATAAAGAGAAATATTATTGGGAAAGTAATATTAAATCCTTATTGAAAATTTATCGTACCTAAAAGAACTACCGGTTTAACTGAGTAATGGATACGAAGGAGATGGATGAATATTAGTAAAAGTATTAAGTATTTAGCACTTTTAATTATTTTTAAATCAGTACTTGATATCAGTTATATTTATTTTCTGAATCCGACGTTTAACTATTTAGGATTTACACTAGATTTTAGCTTCGCAAAGTATGTAGAGGCCACTTTAATCTTGCTATTTATCTTTTTTTCCTTACCTAATAAAAGTATTCCATCAAACGTAGCTGTGAATGTTTTGAATATTTTAATGATTTTACCGATATTATCCATTTATGCACTTAAAAACGAATCAAGGTTTTACTGTTATTCCGTTTTTATATCATTTATTTTACTTGTTTTTATCGTGAATAAATTCCCGAAATTTTCATTTGATTTAAGATATTCCTTAAATGGAATGTTAATTTTCGTTTTTTTTATTCTTACTATTGTAGTTTATGGATTATTAGTACGATTTAACGGATTACCAACACTTAAACTTTTTGATTTCGATGAGGTCTATAACATAAGAAGTGAAATTAACTATGGATATGAATTTATGAAATATCTAGTGCCCTGGCAAGGAACAATAATCAATGTTTTTATCATTATTATTGCTGCATTTAATAGAAATAAAAAGGTATTCATTTTAATGACTGCTCTGCAGGTTGTTTTATATTTGCTGACTTCTCATAAGACTTTTTTGTTCTATCCTCTGGCAATTTTAGTAATAATGATGTTGTTTAAAAACGGTAAAAAACCAATTGAGTACTCAGCTACTTTATTTTCAATTCTAGGAATACTAATTTCATTAGTTATATTTGAATTTAGTGGGAGTATAACTTTGCCTTCAATGCTGATCAGTAGAATTTTCTTTTTACCGGCTCAAATTAATTTTCAGTACTACGAGTTTTTTTCTCAAAACGGTTTAATGTTGTTATCTCATTCAATTTTTAGCTTTGCTTTTTCAGAACCAATCTATTCCATTCATCCGGTTAAATTAATAGGACAAATCTACTATTCAAATAATTGGCCAAATACTGGATATTTAGGCGATGCATATATGAATTTCGGGATTTATGGAATGCTTGCTTTTTCAGTGATACTTGGCATCGTTTTAAGGGTAATTGATTCACTGTCAAATACAAAATTTAAAGACATATTAGCAAAAGCATTTATCATTCTGTTCATGTTTTCCCTTTCTAATATTGGTTTGTTAACAAACATGCTTAATAACGGCTTGTTACTTTTCATCCTAATATTATATGTGTATAACGACAAACATCATAAGCTTGGTGGCGATGACAGCAATTCACATTAAATAAGAAGCATTGAATAGATTAACATGAAGTGTTTTTTTAAAATAAAATTAAGTGAGTGATGGAATATGAAAATACTATCTATTATTGGGGCGCGGCCTCAATTTATTAAAGCTGCTGTAGTATCAAGAGGCCTAATGGAAAAACATGAAGAAATTATTTTACACACAGGACAACATTATGACAGTAACATGTCAGATATATTTTTTAATGAGTTAAGTATCCCGAAGCCTAAATACAGCCTGAAAATCGGTTCTAAGTCTCATGCACGCCAAACTGGTGAAATGATGTGGGCTATTGAAGAGATTATAATTAAAGAGAATCCAAATTGCGTGCTTGTGTATGGAGATACAAACTCTACATTAGCGGGTGCTTTAGCTGCTAGTAAACTTCATGTACCAATAGTTCATGTAGAAGCTGGCTTAAGAAGTTTTAACAAAAAAATGCCGGAGGAACAAAATCGGATATTGACTGATCATATATCAGAAATTCTTTTTTGTCCTACTCAAACAGCCGTCAATAACCTTAAGTTGGAAAGTATAGTGAATGGAGTGTTTAATGTCGGGGATGTGATGTTAGACTCAACTATATTTTTCTCAAAGTTAGCGAATCAAAAGATAAATGCCAGTGATTATCTGTCTGATTTCAACTTAACTCCATCTAACTATTATTTGGCTACAATACATAGAGCCGAAAATACTGATAAAGTTGGAAAACTTCAAGAGCTATTAGCTGGTTTTAATAAATTAAATTTACCCGTTTTATTTCCAGTGCATCCTAGAATAAAAAGTATAGTTCAAGAAATTGTTTTAACAAATAATATGAGTAATCTTATTCTACAGGAACCTGTCGGGTATCTTGAAATGCTTTTATTAGTTTCAAATGCATCAAAGGTACTTACTGACAGCGGTGGATTACAGAAAGAAGCCTACTTTTTAGACAAACCCTGCATAACTTTGCGTAACGAAACTGAATGGATCGAAACTTTGAGTGGTAATTGGAATACGCTTTGTGAAATCGAAGCATCTAAGATTGTGGATTCTGTTGAAAATTCTCAACCTGAGCAACATATCAAACAAAAATTACTTTTCGGCGATGGAAATGCTTCTCAGAAAATATCTGAAATTTTATGGAAGATGTATGGATAGTTATAGGGATGTGGTAGTCGTTTATAAATATGCAGTAACTCAGAAAGTGGGTTTCGAATGAGTTATAGAAGAAATATTGCAACTAATCTCGTAGCCCAGATTATCCGAATAATACTTGTTTTTATAACTAGTGTATTTATAGCAAGAGGACTTGGAGCTGAAGGAAAAGGTTATGTTTCTTATTTTATATTAATTTTCGGTTTCATAGGAAGTTATGGCCATCTGGGTTTAAATAATGCTACCGCATATTTCTATAAAAAATCAAATTATAGTAAGGAAGATATCTATAGAAATAACATTAGTGCATTATTAATGATTTTTATTTTAATTGCGCTAGCTGTATTTTCTTTGAGAAGTATTTCATTAATGTTTACTGAATATTCTATCGGATTAATTACTCTAGGTCTTTTATATGTATTAATTATTTTTATTATGACTTGTGTTCAGGAGTTTTATGTAGGTAGTGAAAGAATTTATGAAATAAATAAATATTTACTCATAAGTGAACTTATTATATTCGTAGCAGTAGCAGCGTTGTCTTTTAGTTATCAAGTAACTATATATAGTTACTTAGTAGTGTTTATACTAGCTTCGTTGTTAAGAACAGTATTTTTAATAAAGGGTATGTCCATTAAATATGTTTTCAGTATTAGAAAATCAATAATTTCAGAAGAAATGAAATTTGGATTCATCGCCTATCTGTCAGCACTGTTTATTTTTTTAAACTATAGAATAGATCAATTCCTGATTAAACTCTTACTAGGGGTTGATGCCATGGGAATATACTCGGTAGCTGTCAGTTTAGCTGAGCTTGCATTTTTGGTGCCAACTAGTGTTTCATCCGCATTAATTGGTCGGTTGTATAACATAAACAAAGATAACTATGACAAAAAAAAGTTAACAGCATTGACTGTGAAATATACGTTCTATATTTCTGCAATAATTTCAATTTTAGGTATGCTTGTTACGCCAATAATACCATTTATATTTGGTCAAGAGTTCAGTAAAGCCTCTGAAGTAACTTTCGTATTGTTTATTGGTGTTATTTTTGCCTCAATTGGTAAAGTTTCATATGCGTATTTTTTCACTGAGGGACGCCCCAATATACATTTAAAAATTACTTTTTTTGCTTTTCTAATTAATGTTCTTTTAGATATCTTGTTCATTCCTTTTTTTGGAATGATGGGAGCTGCTGTGGCTTCGGTTATTTCGTATTTTTTCTATGGTTGTGTCTATATTTTTTTATTTATACGCAGCGAAAGTTTTTCAATGAGAGAATTTTTCCTAATAAATCGGGATGAATTTCAAAAATTACATGGGTTTTTACTTAATAAATTAGGCAGATTGAGGCTGTGGTGATAACTTGATAAAAATTATTCTTAAAGATAATAGGGCATTTAAATGGAATGCTGAAAATCAAATGTATTTTAAAGGGTATGTAGCGGGGAATAACGGAATCAATAACTCGCTTATATCTCAGGAACGTGATGGTAGTAGTGTAACAATTCCCGAGCAATTAAATAATGTTAATGGATGCTTCGCTTTTGTAGAGTATAGAAATGGAAGGCTGCTTGCAGCGGTAGATAAGTTAAGAAGTATCCCACTATTTTATTATCTTGATGATCAAAATTTTTATATTAGTGATAGTGCGAGTGAAATTGAAGCTGCTATTGGCAGCTATGAAATTGATCTTATTTCGGCAGAAGAGTTTGTTTTCACAGGGTATGTTACCGGACAAGACACTTTGTTAAAAGGAATTAAGCAGCTAAGCGCTGGTGAGTATTTAGTATTTTATGAACAAGAAAAAAAGCTGAGTGTGATAACTTATTTTGAGTTTAGACATAATAATTTGGTGAAGCAGTCGGTTGATTTCATTTCGAATTTAGATGAGCTGCACATAAAAGTTTTTAAAACATTATTAAATACGATCAATGATAGACAATTAGTTATTCCATTAAGTGGTGGACAAGATTCTAGACTCATCGCGTTAATGATAAAAAGATTAAACTATAAAAATGTAATTTGCTTTACTTATGGGAAAAGTAATAATAAGGAAAGTAGGATTTCCAAATATATTGCGGATAAATTAGGATTCAAATGGGTATTTGTACAATATAATGAAAGGAAATGGAAGGATTTTTCTGAAAGTGAATTATATAAGGAGTATTTAGACTTCGCGAGTAATTATGCGTCACTTGCTCACATACAAGATTTTTTGGCAGTCCAGGAACTTAAAGAAAAGGGATTGATTCATGAAGATTCAGTATTCATACCGGGTCATTCTTATGATTTTATAGCTGGAAGCCATATTCCTGTGAAGTTCGGCGAAAACGCTCATTTTTCTTCTGAAGAATTAATCAATTCTATACTCGGTAAGCATTATAATTTATGGAAATTTGATCATTTAGATGAGCGTGTGAAAGTAAATATCGTTAATAAGCTGAGAAGTGAAGTAACTATAAAAGATAAATATTCTCAGGAAGAAATCGCTGATGAGTTTGAATGCTGGGATTGGAGAGAACGACAGTCAAAATTTATCGTGAATTCAATTCGGGTTTACGAGTTTTTTGGATTTGAATGGCGATTACCTTTATGGGATGATCGGCTTATGGAATTCTGGGGTACTGTACCGATAAATCTGAGAATTAATAGAGAGTTATTTTTTAGATATGTTGAAAGTAGCCAGAAAGATGTTTTTGAAATATCGAAAGCTAAAATTGAAAAAATGAGCATTATGTCAAGAATTAAAAGAAATATTCCGGATAGATTACGGATATATATATTTTCTATTAGGTCATTTCTCAATGACGATTTAGGTTGGTTTGGGGTATATACATTTCGAATGAAAATTAGATATTTTCTTAAGAAAGGAACACATATTAATTCTGGGCTTGCGTTGAAATATATCGAACTGATTAAAAAGAAAACTTTAATGTTGGAGGAAAAAAATGACTAGCTTGAAAGAAAAAATTATAAATAAGACGGCGACTTTAGGCGTAATAGGTCTAGGTTATGTAGGATTGCCATTAGCAGTGGAGAAGGCCAAAGCTGGATTTAATACAATAGGTTTTGATGTCCAGGAATCAAAAGTACATATGGTGAATGCTGGGGAAAATTATATTGGCGATGTAGTCAATGAAGATCTTAAGCAAATAGTAAAAACAGGATTGCTTTCCGCAACGTCCGATTTTGCCCAGGTAATTGCCGCAGATTGCGTTTGTATTTGTGTGCCAACGCCTCTTGATAAACATCAACAACCAGACATAAGCTATGTGAAAGCTTCTGCGGAAAGTATTGTTCCTTATATGCACAAAGATATGCTAATTGTCCTAGAATCTACTACGTATCCTGGAACAACAGAAGAATTACTCAAGCCAATTTTTGAGTCATCCGGGCTGGTATGTGGCCAAGATTTTTACCTGGCGTTTTCTCCTGAACGTGTAGATCCCGGTAATTTAATTTATAAGACAAAAAACACACCTAAAGTTGTAGGCGGTATAACACAGATTTGTACAGATCTTGCAGCTACTATGTATGAAACAATATTGGAGGCTCCTATTCATCAGGTTTCATCTCCTGCGGTTGCTGAAATGGAAAAAATACTTGAAAATACCTATAGAAATGTAAATATTGGTCTTGTAAATGAATTAGCGATTTTATGTAACAAAATGGGAATAAATATTTGGGAAGTTATTGAAGCTGCTAAGTCAAAGCCCTATGGATTTCAGGCTTTTTATCCCGGGCCTGGCCTTGGCGGACATTGTATTCCGCTTGATCCGTATTATCTTTCATGGAAAGCCCGCGAGTATGGGTTTCATACCTCAATGATAGAATCATCAATGATGGTCAACGATAGGATGCCAGAATATTGTGCAGAAAGAACAAGTAAAATTCTTAATAGGTACAAAAAGGCTATAAATGGATCAAAGATATTGATTCTAGGTGTAGCTTACAAGCAGGATATTGAAGACTATAGAGAAAGCCCTGCTATTAGAGTTATTGAAGAATTAGAAAAACAAGGCGCAGAAATATTATTTCATGATCCATTCGTTGCCGAATACTGCGAGCATGGCGAGGTGAAAAAGGGCGAGAAAACATTGACAATTGAACTTATAGAAAGTGTTGATATTGTTATAGTTACTACTGCCCATACAAATGTTGACTACAGCCTGGTTCAAAAACATGCTAGAGTCATTTTTGATACAAAAAATGCAATGAAACATATTCTCGTTAGGGATAATATTGAATTATTATAGGGAGGGTTTATATTGAGTTTAAAGTTTGGCCTTATCGGATGCGGGAGAATTTCTCCGAATCATATTGCTGCAGCTTTGGAAAATAATTTAGAGATTGTTGCAATTTGCGATCTGGAAGAATCTAGATTTGTGGAAGTTGCTAAAAATTTTGATATGTTAGGAAACGTTAGGAAGTACACTAGTTATATTGAGATGCTAGATAACGAAAAAATAGATTTGATCGCTATTTGTACTGAAAGTGGTTCCCATGGGGAAATTGCTATTGAATGTATAGATAGAGAAATCAACTTAATTATTGAAAAACCTATAGCACTTTCTCTAGAAGAAGCAGATTTGATTATTGCAAAAGCTAAAGAAAAAAATGTTAAGGTAAGTCCATGCCATCAAAATAGATTTAATAAATCAATAAGAAAGATCAGGGAGGCGATCGAAGCTAAGCGCTTTGGAAAGCTTCTGCATGGAACAGCTCATATAAGATGGAATAGAGGAGAAGAATACTATAAACAGGCCCCTTGGAGAGGAACCTGGGAGCAAGACGGAGGGGCACTTATGAATCAATGTATTCATAATATTGACCTCTTAAGATGGATGATGGGTGATGAGATTACGGAAGTTATTGGTATGACAGATAATTTGACACATAATTATATTGAGGCAGAGGATTTTGGCATGGCTTTAATTAAATTTTCAAATGGCAGTTATGGAATGATAGAAGGTACTACAAATATCTTTCCTAAAAATCTTGAAGAAACATTATATATCTTTGGAGAAAAAGGTACGATTAAAGCCGGTGGGAAATCAGTTAATTTAATTGAAGAATGGATTTTTGAAGATAGGTTAGATGATCCGCAACTAATCAAAGAGGAATACCAAGAAAATCCTCCTAACGTTTATGGATTTGGTCATCGTCCACTCTACGCCGATGTGATTGATGCCATACAAAATGATAGGCAGCCCTATGTAACAGCGGAAGATGGAAGAAGGGCTCTTGAGCTTGTTCTAGCCATTTACAAATCAGCCAGTGAGGGTAGTTCTGTAAAATTACCAATGGAAAAGTGTAGTACACTAGATTTTAAAGGCAGGTTTCATTCATGAGCTATTTTGTGCATGAAAGCAGTTATATAGATGACAATGTAACAATAGGTGAGAACACTAAAATATGGCATTTTTGTCATGTTCAATCTGGTGCGGTTTTGGGTGAAGGTTGTTCTTTGGGGCAAAATGTAAATATATCGAATAATGTACAAATTGGAAATTATGTAAAAATTCAAAATAATGTATCTATTTACGAGGGTGTAGTATTAGAAGACTATGTTTTTTGTGGACCTTCTATGGTTTTTACAAATGATCTGACTCCAAGAAGTAAGTACCCAAAAGGAAAGCAAAGATATAAAAAAACACTTGTAAAATACGGAGCATCGATTGGTGCTAATGCTACAATAGTTTGTGGCCATACTATCGGAAAGTGGGCTTTGATTGCTTCCGGAGCTGTTGTAGCTAAGGATGTTCAAGACTACGCACTCATGGCAGGGGTACCAGCGAAACAAATTGGATGGGTATGTGAGTGCGGAGCAACATTAAAGCATGAACTTTCATGTCTAGAATGTGAAAGGGATTACATTTTGGTGGGAAATAAACTTCAAAAAGCGCATTCGTCAGGAACGGAGTGATTGTTATGGAATTCAGAGATCTAAAGGCACAATATAGAACGTATAAAAGTCAAATAGATTCTGCAATCCAAGAGGTTATAACGAGCGCAAATTTCATTAGCGGTGAACAAGTAAAGCAACTTGAAGAAAGGCTCGCGGAGTACGTAGGTGTTAAAAGTTGTATTACTTGTGCGAATGGAACTGAGGCAATGACTCTCCTAATGATGGCTTGGGGGATTAAAGAGGGAGATGCTGTTTTCATTCCTGACTTTACTTTTTTCTCTACAGGGGAAATTGTTTCTTTTAGAGGAGCCACCCCAATATTTGTAGATGTAGATACGAAGACATTTAATATGGATACAGATAAGCTGGAGAAAAGCATTTTAAAGGTGCTTCAAGAGGGTAAGCTTACGCCAAGAGTTATTATTCCCGTAGATTTATTCGGATTACCAGCAAATTATATTGAAATTGAAAAAATTTCTCGAAAGTATAACCTATTAATTCTTGAGGATGCTGCTCAAGGATTCGGTGGCAGTATTAATGGCAAGATGGCAGGTAGTTTTGGTCATGCAGCTACAACATCTTTTTTTCCTGCCAAACCACTAGGATGCTATGGGGATGGTGGTGCAATATTTACAAATGATGACCAGCTAGCCGATCTACTTAACTCTTTAAAAAACCATGGCAAAGGCGATCATAAGTATGATAACGTTAGAGTTGGTGTTAATTCAAGACTAGACACTATTCAGGCAGCTATATTGACTGTTAAGCTGCAAGCGTTTTTTGAACATGAACTTGCGGATGTAAACAAAATTTATAAAATGTACAATGATCAACTTGAATCTGCAGTAGAAGTCCCGTTTATTCCTGATGGCTACATATCAAGTTTTGCACAATATACTATAAAACTAAGAAACTTTGAAGAAAGGGATGCTTTACAGAGAAGATTGAAAGAAAAAGGAATTCCTAGCATGGTTTATTATGCTAAGCCAATGCATAAGCAGCAAGCTTTTTCTGAGTTGGAGTATGATGATAATGATTTTGAAGTAAGCAATAAATTATGCGGGACTGTACTATCGTTACCTATGCATCCCTATCTAGACAAACAGGATATTCTGACTGTCTGTGAAGTTATCAAGGAGTATTTAAGCGAATGAAACTATGATCTAAGAAGCGGGAGTGAGGCAATTGAAAAAGAAAAAACTACTCTCTCTAGTCATCGTTGCCGCGGTACTCACTGGTGGTGGATATGCGGGCTATCATTACGCGCTTAATTTGGCGGCGGATAAGATTGCGGCTGAGCTGTCGAAGGAGCTGGCCCAAAATCCAGAGATTTCGGCTGAGCTGGATAAGCTGATCGCTGCGGGGAATACCCAGGGTGGACTGGGAGGCGTCGATCTGGACAAGCTGGCGAATGGTGCAGGATCTGGCAGCACCGCCAACCCGGGTCAAGCAGCAACAGGCGGAGGACAACCTACAGATGCCGCTCCGAATGCCGGACAACCCGCTACTGACGGTCAGAAGCCTGAGTTGACAGAGGGACAAGGGCCGACGGCAGGAAACCAAAGCTCGCAGAATCAGGGCCAAGCTCAGCAACAGGCCGGGCAGTCTTCAGCTGCTGGCGCTGGAAGTAAGGATGGCTCGCAGCCTGGTCCGCAATTCAGTGATCGGCAGCAAGCCGTCAAATTTGTGATGGGCCGATTCTCCGCGTCGGAGATCAACAACATCAGGAAAATGGCCAGCGGGGAGTTGACCGCCGAGAAGAAGGCGGAGTTGAAGAAGATCGCTTATTCCAAGTTCACGCAAGCGGAGATTGATGCGGTGCGTAAAGCAGTTTCGAAGTAGTGTTCTTGATCAAGAATTCGGGTGATGTAAAGGAGAGTATGTCATGAAACGATTCAAAGCCACGCTGTTGACTGGGGCGCTGTTGATGTCCAGCATGTCGTCAACGGCATGGGGGGCGCAAGTCTCACAAAAGGTTGATGTGTATCCGGTGCCGCTTCAGTTTGTATTTGATGGGGAGCAGATGGCTCCGCCTGATGATCAGCAGCCGTTTATTTATGAAGGCAGCACATATGTGCCGCTGCGTTTTATTTCCTATTCGCTCAATAAGGCGGTGGCCTGGGATGGAGACAGCTACACGGTTTCCGTGGAAGAGCCGAAGGACAAGGATAAAGTGGAGATCGCCGACTTTAATCTAAACACGAAGGTTCGTGAAGGGAAGCTGCGTGAGCAGTTCGATGCTTCGAAATTAGTATCGAATTCGATTGAGGTCTATCAGGAGAAGGTCACGTATATGTTCGATGGCAAGCAAAAGGAGATTGGCGACGGGCTTCCCGGCTTGTTTGTTGATAATAAGCTTTATGTGCCGCTCCGTTTTTTCTCCGAGTCTGTAGGCCATAAAATTGATTGGAACGACAAGAGCTACACGATCTCGGCCGTTTCTCCGGCGAAGGAGAAAGCCGATAAGGAGGCGGTTGCCAAAGCGGCGGCGGAGAAGGCTGCTGAGGTGAAAAAAGCCGAGGACGCCAAAAAAGCAGCGGATGCCAAGGCAACGACGCCAGCCACTGGGGGGGGCGGTGTATCTGGCGGTAGCGGCGGTTCTTCGAATACGTCCAAATCCGAAAATGATATCGTTGCCCCATACCTAGAGAAAATTGCTGGACTCCAATCCGAAGCTGAGACGTATTTTGTTGGAGTGTTTGCCCGTTACTTAGTAGATCCAACGAACGAAGATACGATTAAAGAGGCAAAGGCCCAACTGGCTGAATTCGACAGCAGATTCAATGGGTGGATGAACCAGTTGTCCGCTGAGCTGACTTCTAATAAGTATACAACAGATAAGGTGACAGAGCTTCGTGCGGGATATGAAGCCAGGAAGGCAGAAGAGAAAAAAAAGCTAGGTCTCTAATCGTCTTTTTATACAACCAGGCACTGAACCATAAGGCTCAGTGTCTGTTGTTTTATTGTTTGTAACTATAAATCTTATCATTTTTATATATTTCCCCAATAAACCCTTCTCTGTCATACTAAGCTTAATCGAGAGGGGGAATACGCGATGTCAACGAACCAAGCTAAGCCCGAATCTGGTTTTACCAACCAATGGAACGCCCAGCACTATGACGAGCAGATCAGTTTTGTTTCCCAATTGGGTAAAGGGGTTGTTGCGCTGCTGCATCCGCAGCCGGGTGAGCGAATTCTTGATCTGGGCTGCGGCACCGGGGATCTGGCTATGGAGATTAGTCAGGCTGGCGCGGACTGTGTCGGCATTGACTTTTCACAGCAAATGGTTGATCAGGCTCAAGCCAAGTATCCGTCGCTGCAGTTTCGTCAGGCGGATGGACAGCAATTTCGTCTGGAGGCGGGTGAACAGCTCTATGATGCGGTTTTTTCCAATGCAGCATTGCATTGGATGAAGCGGCCGGAGCAGGTGGCTGAGTCGGTATGGCTGGCGTTGAAGCCGGGCGGCCGCTTTGTGGCCGAGTTTGGCGGTGCAGGCAATGTGCAGACGATTGCTGAAGCGATCTGTCGTGAACTGGAGCAGGCAGGGATCGACTGGAGAGAACGGTACCCGTGGTATTTTCCGTCGATTGCCGAATATACATCGGTATTGGAGCAGCAGGGCTTCGAGGTTCGGTACGCCGAGCTGCTGGATCGCCCTACACGCTTGAGCGACGGGGATGCAGGCATGCGGCATTGGCTGACGGCATTTGCCGGCCCGTTTTTTGCCGGATTGACTGCCGAGCAGCAGGAACACATTGTTGATCAATGTGTGCAGGCCGTTCGGCCAACGCTGTACAACGGAACGGATTGGGAAGCGGATTACCGCAGGCTGCGTGTCTGTGCGATTAAAAGAAATGGTTGAATAGCTGAAGGCGGCGGGTATTCGCAGAAGGCCGACTTGTAACGATGTGCTGCCGGATCGTCTTCAAACGAAAACAAGTGGGCCGATTCCCGCGCAAGATGGGCAATGCCATTGGCTGGTGAGCCATGAACCGGTGTCCGGATAACGGTCGCCTAAGCAAAAGAAATAGAGCCTCCAGTCCTCTGCAAATCAAGGCAGAGGACCAGGAGGCTCCAGGTGTGGATAAAGACAGGAGACGATCCGCGGCGGGCTGGAACGTTGAACCCCCTGGATTCCCGGCGACTCATAACGAGGCGGCTGGCTTGACACCCAGGCTGATGTAGATCTCTTTTTGTTTCTAAGGTTTCAAAGGCCGTTATTGAATCTTTTCATTAGTTTTTCATATCTCGTTGCAAGAAGCAGTAAAATCAACTCCAGCCGTAAGGGACTGAGGTGCTGAGTGTACTTGCTTAATATACTTTTAAAATCTGATAATGTCAGATTTCGATTTAGAGATGTTAGACTCTGTTTATCAATAAGACCAATCTCTGTATTATGCTGGTGCGAGAAACACTTTGAAGGTGTTTCCGCATAAATGATATGTTCAGTGAATAGTTCTTCATCCGATTTCAAGTCCTCTGAGTCTTCTTCCGTAGTCCAATCCGCAAGTAAAGAAGAACCGTTATCAAATAACGGAGACAAACCTACTCGATCATCTCGCCACAATGAAAACTCAAAGTTACGTAAATGTCGGTCATAATTGTCAATTAAATAGTCAAACGCGATCATTTGATCCAGGCTTTCCCGCGTATGTGGAAAAATGTTCACTATCGTTGTATAACGATCAGACCAATTTTTAAAATCAAAACCATGTTTGATTAGAAGCGTTCTTGCAGATATCACGTCCACGATTTGTTTGTTGGTGCGGTAATCCGGGCTGACGCAAACAGGTATCGTACGCCCAGAAGCCAAACGCAGCTCGTTAAGGCTGTAGGGGACGATGTTTATCCCTAATAAAGTGCCAATTTCGTAGGCGATGCACTCCATGACCGCTTCAATATGAAAGGTTGACTTGGTGTTATTGTAAGCTGAAGCTTTGATATAGTCGTGGGTGTTACGGTCATACCATTTCATGATAACCCCGGCGCTAGACGATGAATCGTCTAACCGGATGAGATCTTCTTCATAGAGCATGGATCCCCCTCCTGACAAGAGCTGCATTTTCATAGGTATCGTCCGATCTTACTTTTATCCAGAAGCTGTCATACCTACTGCTCAAACGCGTAGCTTTGAGAACGGACAATTGATCGTATTCACCCAAACCAAGAGTGTCTAACAGATCTCGCGCATTATGCCGTTCTTCAGGAAATATACGCTCTTCTACCCAGTTTGACACCAAGGCATGGTGTAAATCCAGATTTGATGGGTCTACGAACTTGTCATCCAAACCACGCAAAGCCCAAGGGAGCTTTACCCCCTGAGCTAGAGAATTCAATTCAATACGGTACATATAGCATCCCCATCTGTCGCAATCAATAGTGAAGGTGCCTATTTCCGTGTTATTGTGCATGAAAGGGTAACTTTCGGAAGGGAAGAAGCTGTTCATAAGTTTTATACCTCCGGGTGGTCGTTTATGCACAAAGTAGCTATATTTAAGTTTAATTTATATGTTAATAAATGTAAAATGGCGAACGGTAAAAAACCGACCCTATGAAAAAGATCGGTTGTTAATTCCGCCTCAACTAACCTTACATTCAGCCAGTCAGTCGGTAGAAGAGCCCCGGTCAGGCCTGACCCAGGTCAAGGCGTGAGCACGGCAAGCTCGGCTGCCTTGGATTCCAGGCCAGACATGCGATCCTCTACTGTGTTCAGCAGCTTGTCCAGCTCGCGGAAGCGATCGTCAAGGAATGAATATTTGCGATGAAGAGCGAGCAGTTCGGCCGTGATGGATTGAAGCTGATTTTCCAAACTTTTCTCCTCCTGACAACTTACCAATTCTATTAATCTGTCATATAATAGATTCGACAGTGAAACAAGGTTTGTGTCGGTACAACTACCCATGAACGCGTTTCCTTGGCAAGTTAATGATGAATGTAAGCGCTTCTAAGGATAGCCAATGCGGCAGGGGATGAACTGGCAGCGCCCGTTGCATCAGAGGATGTCTTCAGCGAGGAAAGGGGCTGCATCAGTTATGAAGGTTATTCGTAAGTTAGGCAAGCTCAAGATGAAGGGGTTAAGGCTCGTATTGTCGCTGGTCGTGCTTGGCTCGCTCGTAACCGGCTATCATCTGACTGATGTGCAAGGGGAGGCACGCGTCAGTCCGTTTGTGATGATGCGTCTGGAGGATATCGGTCCCGGCGGACAATATGCGTCGCTGGAGCAGCTTGGCAAGCTGCGGGCTGTGCTCGATTATTTGCAGGAGCAAGGTGTCGCTTATCATATCGGGGTGATCCCGCGCTGGATTGATTATCCGAAGGATGGGCCTGCGTATGATGTGCGTCTGGATCAGCCGGCTGATTCGTACACCGCTTCGTTCCGCCAGGTGCTGCAGGATGCTGTGGCAAAAGGGGGCGCAACGCTCGGTATGCACGGTTATACGCACCAGGTCGGCAGCAGCCGCCGGGATGACGGGCATCATGAGTCCGGCATCGGCAATGAGTTTGATGTGCCGGATGTTGCGGCCACGTTGACTCCGGCGTTCGCCGAGCAGCGGCTGCAGGATGGGCTGGCTATTCTGAAAAATGCCGGGCTGACCCCGCAGTTCTGGGAGGCTCCGCATTATCATACAAATGGCGCACAGGACGAAGTGTTCCGTTCGTACTTCGGGCTGAACTATCAGGCTGAGGCGCAAGCCCACCGCAATGCGCCGGACGCGTTATTTTTGAACAAACGGAATACGGGCTACGGCGAGCAGACGCTGGGTGCGGCTTACGTGCCGACGCCGTATGATTATATTCCTTACAATAAGGATGAAAAAGTAATTCTGGACCGCATAGGCAAGTCCGAGCACATTCCTTCTTTCTTTTACCACCCGTTCCTGGAGTTCAAACACCTGACCCCGATCGTGGATGAGGAAGGAAACGGGCTTCTGCGGGATGGGATTCCGGTGTACCAGTATGCAGGGGCGAATAAAAGTGTGCTGCAGCGGCTGGTGAGCGGGTTGAAGGCGAAGGGCTATACGTTTTATTCGATTCAGGATTATGTCCCCTTCACGCCCGCGCATCATGTGAAAACAACAGCGGAGCTGCTTCCTGCCAAGCTGCTGCTGGGTGATGCAGATGGAGACGGCCAGCTGGACGCGATTTATTGGCGCGAAAGCGACGGCAGTCTTTACGTGGAGCAGGGCAAGTTCCGGGAGATGCGTAATACGCCGGCCGGACAGCCGGTTCAATGGGGCAAGACGGCGTACCGGAAAGGAGCGGCTGTCGCGGTCAGCGGGCCGGATCGGCAAGGTCCGTGCAGCTTGTGGACGACAGGTCCGGACGGCAAGCTGCAGCGCTACGCGGCAGACGGGGGAAGCTTTCGGCTCAAGCAGAGCTGGAACGTGGAGGCCAGAGCGTGGAGCAGCTTGTACGCGCTGCCGCTGGCTGGTGGAGACACGCTGATCGCTGGGCTGACGCAGGAGCGCCGCGAGCTGTACGGCTGGCTTGTTCATCAGGATGAGATTAAGCCGCTTAAGCCTTATAAATTCCGCAGCGAGCTGAGAGCCGAGCCGGAGCCGCGATTTGGCGGGATCGGTACGCTGTTTATTTCGAAGGAGGGCGCGTCGGAAGGGGTTGAGTTCAGCCCCGATCCGGCGAAGCTGGAATGGGCGTCCCGGCGCGTTGAGTTTAATTTGCCGAATGAGACGGGGACGCTGCGGTTTGGCGATTTCAACGGGGATGGCCGGGAGGATGTGCTTCGCTGGAATAAACGGCAGATGATCGGCACCGTGTATTTGGGTACGGCCGACGGAGGCTGGAAGCTGCTGTCCGGCTTCGGTCCGTGGGGAGATTCGGCGGAAGAGTCCCGGCTGCTGGTTGCTGATGCCGACGGCAATCATCGAAGCGATCTGCTGCTGGAACATCCGCGCAAGGGCGAGCTGGACGCGGCATTGTCATTTATTCATCAATAGCAGCGAAGGAATTGCCGCCGCTGCTGTCGAATGATCAAGGTACAACATTGAACCGGTCAAACCCGGAGCCAGGAGTAAACACGGTGAGCCGACATCTAACTATGCGGATGATTCCGTTTCTGCTATTGGCGCTGCTGCTGCTTGTGTTTGTAGGAGGAAGCAGGCATCTTTTTTTGCAGGCGGCAGGTCCGACAGCTGCGGCAGGGCTGCTGGATTTGCGCGAGTGGAAATGGAAGCAGCAGCCTATCGTTCAATTAAACGGCGAATGGGAATTCTATTGGGGCCAGCTGCGCAAGCCGGCTGAGTTTGCCGTCGGTGCGGGTGCATGGCCATCCGACGGGTACGCGTTTATTCCGGGGCCGTGGAACGGACAGCGGATCGGCGATCAGGTTTTAGGCGGAGACGGCTATGCCACTTACCGGCTTCGGGTGCTGCTGACGAAGCAGCAGCGTGAGCTGGCGGTCAGGGTGCCGGCGATTAATACGGCGTATAAGCTGTGGATTAATGGCCGTCCGGTTGCCGCGGCAGGACATGTCGGCATGTCGGCCAGCGATTCGCTGCCGCAGTATATGCCTGTGCTCTCAGGCACTCCATCAGGTGAAGAGGTGCTCGACCTTGTGCTGCAGGTGTCGAACTTCGACCATCAGAAGGGCGGCGTCCGCCAGCCGCTGGAGCTGGGCTGGTTTGATGCCGTGGCCAGGGAGAAGGAGCTGTCGGTTGGCTTCGATACGCTGGTGATCGGCAGCCTGCTCATTATGGGGCTATACCATATCGGACTGTTTACGTCCCGGACCAAGGAACGTTCGACGTTGTGGTTCGGTATCTTCTGTCTGTTGTTCGGGCTTCGAATGTCGCTGCTCGGCGAAATTTTGCTGATCAAGGTATTCCCAAGCTTCAGCTGGGAGCTGGCACTGGTGCTGGAATATATGTCGGCGGCACTGTCGCTTCCGACCTTCACTGCATTTTTCGCCTGTCTGTATCCGAAGGAAAGCTCGCGATGGCTGAACCGGCTGCTGACAGGCAGTGTGCTGGCGTATTGCGTCGTGCTGCTGATGCTGCCAACCGAAGTGTTTACCCGTGGATTATGGGCGCTGCAGCTGCTTGTGGCCGTAGGCGTCGCCTACATTTTGGTGATGATTGCTTTGGCTTTCGTACGCAAGCGCGAAGAAGCGGCTATTTTGCTGGTCCCCTGTATGCTGCTGGGCGTGGCGACGCTAAATGATATGCTGTACGCGCATGAGCTTGTTCACTCCACGGACCGAATGTCGGCTTTCGCGCTGCTGATTTTTGTATTTTTTCAGGCGGTGCTGCTGTCCGATAAGCTGTCGCATGCCTTCGTGAATGAAGAGAAGCTGTCGGCGGCGCTTGCGGAGCTGAACGACGGCCTGCAGACGAAGATCCGGGAGCGGACCTCCGATCTGGAGGAAGCCAACGTCGCGCTTCAGGCACGCAATGAGGACATGCTGCGGCTGGAGCGGTCGCGAAGTCAGCTGATCAGCAACATCTCACATGATTTGGGCACGCCGCTGACCACGATTCAATGTCATGTGGAAGCGATCCTTGATGGCATCGCCGATACGGAACAGCAGCGGGCAGCGTACTTGCGGATCATTCACGACAAGGTGAAGGGGATGGACCGGCTGATCGAGGATTTGTTCCAGCTGTCGCGCCTGGAGGCGAGGGTGGTGGAGTTCAAGCAGCAGCGAATCATTTCCGACCGGCTGATGGGACTGCTGTTCCAGCGCTACGAGCTGGATGTCCGCAATGCGGGCTTGACGTACGAGCTGGTTATGCGGCAAGCCGGGGGGAGGGCCGGACGGTATGGCGAGGTGCTGGCCGATCTGGAGCGGCTGCATCAGGTATATAGCAATCTGATTTATAACGGCATGAAGTTTACGCCAGTCGGAGGCCATATTCAGGTGGAGATGAAGGATGACGGCGTGGAGATGACGTGCCGGATCAGCGATACGGGTCAAGGGATTACAGCAGACGAGCTGCCCTTTATTTTCGACCGCTTCCATACTAGCAACACATCGCGGAATTCGAACACAGGCGGCAAGGGTCTCGGCTTGTCCATAGCCAAGGAAATTATTGAAGCTCACGGGGGGCGGATTTGGATCGAGCGGACAGTCCCTGGTCGCGGAACGGTCATCTGCTTTGCTTTGCCTATAGAAAACGCTTGACGCCGGGAGTACCGGATGCCTATTCTAATCTTAATGCCAGAGCTGGCAAGATCAGTTGGATGGTGGGAACAAACATGACGCTGCAAACCATTATGGTTGTTGAGGACGACGCCGAGATCAGAGACATCATCCGTCTTTATTTGGAGAAAAATGATTTCCGGGTCGTCGCGGTCGATAACGGGGATGAGGCGCTTACGCTGATGAAAGCGGAGCAGCCGGATTTGATCATTCTCGATGTGCTGCTGCCCGGCAAAACGGGCTTTGTCGTTTGTCAGGAGCTGAGGGAAATCTCCTCGGCGCCGATTCTGTTCCTAAGCTGCCTGAAGGAAGAAGGAGACAAAATTACCGGATTTAATTTGGGCGGCGATGACTATATAACCAAGCCATTTTCGCCCAATGAGCTGATTGCCAGGGTGCGCGCCCATCTTCGCAGGCCGTATTTGAGTAAGAGTAAGGATGAGCAGCAGGCCGCGATGCCTTCGGTCAAAATTGAGGTAGGGGCGCTGTTTATTGACGGCTGGAGCCGGGTCGTGAAAATCGCCGGAGAACCGGTTCCGGTCTCGCGCAAGGAATTCGATCTGCTGTATGTGCTGGCGGCCAATCCGGGGCGAACCTTCACGCACGAGCAGCTGTTCCGGCAAGTATGGGGGCAGGAAATCTTCAACGACACCCGGACTATTATCGTACATGTCAGCAATTTGCGTAAAAAAATTGAACCAGACCCGTCCTGCCCGCAATATATTTTCAACGTTCACGGCGTCGGGTATAAATTCAAGCAATACGGCGAAGCTTATGAGCCGTCCCTACATGAGGTGCGCAGACGGATCTTACGTACGGACACGACAGAAGGGGGAGACAATCATGGACGCACATATCATTGAAACTGCAATGAGTCATTCGAAGGAAGACGGTTATTTGGGGAAGGTCATTTTCCAATGGCAGGACAAGCCAGTTCATTTCGAGCTGACCCTGCAAAGCAAAAACTCGCGGGACTGGAATTACAGCTTGAGCTTTGCCAGAGAGTCGGGCAAGGAAGAGGACATTTACGCAGTGGAAGCGCGACTGGAGGAAGACGACGAACTGTTCGACGCCTTGGTTGAAGCCGCGATGCAGCAGCTGCCTGAGGAATAGGCCCGTATACGATGCAAGAGCACACGAACAGCCAGAGCCAGACAGCAGCCGCACCATCGGCGGCTGGTCTGGCTCTGGCTTTATTCAGGTATTGGCCGCAGAGCAGGCCAAACGGCAGAGTAACCGCTTGAGCAGCGCGATACTTGCCCCCGCCTGCTGTCGTTATCCGTTTGCGAGGAGAATCATGCTACAATAGGAGAATCAAGGAAATCAGCTCAGCAAGGAGGACGATCGTCATGTTTAAACGTGCAGGTCTATTTGCGACATTAACTTTGGCAGGGGCGACGCTTGCCGGATGCTTTGATCCGGTGCAGCCTGCTCCGGGGACGCCTGCGGGCAGCAGCAGCCAGCAGACGGGCGGGACAGGAGCGGCATCATCGGAATCAGGTATTCGCACGGTTGCCGACAAGCTGAAGGCGCCTTGGGCGATCGACTTTCATGAGGACACGATTTATATCAGTGAGCGTGAGGGACAGATCGTCAAGGTGGCCGGCGGACAGACGATCCGTCAGCAGGTGAAGCTGTCGAAGGCTGTACATCAGCGCGGAGAGGGAGGCTTCCTTGGCTTCGTGCTCGCGCCGGATTACGGACAAACCCGTAACGCTTATGCATATCATACCTACCAGGAAGGCGGGAAGACGCTGAACCGGGTCGTGCTGCTGCAGGAGACGGGAGACGGCTGGCAGGAGGTCAAGGCGCTGCTGGAGCAAATTCCCGGCTCGATGTACCATAATGGCGGACGGCTGGCCTTTGGACCGGATAAGCAGCTGTACGTGACGACCGGCGATGCGCAGGCGCAAAGCTCGTCCCAGGACCAGACAAGTCTGGCAGGGAAGCTGCTGCGGATGACGCCTCAGGGAGCGGTGCCGCAGGATAATCCGGTTCCGGGTTCTTATGTGTACTCGTACGGCCATCGCAACCCGCAAGGGCTGGCCTGGAGCAAGGAAGGCGACTTGTACAGCTCGGAGCACGGTCCATCGGGTTCGCCGGGCGGGCATGATGAGCTGAATCTGATCAAGCCCGGCAGCAATTATGGCTGGCCGCTGGTCATCGGGGATGCGCAGCAGGAGGGCATGGTGCCGCCGCTGTATCATTCCGGCGAACGGGCCGTTGCTCCCTCCGGGATGGCTGCGGACGCCGGCAACCGGTTTCTCGTCGCTACGCTCGTCGGGGAGACGCTTTACAGGTTCGACCCCAAGGATCGCAAGCTGCAGATCGTCCTGCAGAACGAGGGTCGGCTGCGCGATGTGAAGGTGCGGAACGGAAACATCTACGTCATCACCAACAATACGGACGGCCGCGGGCGGGCAGGCGCTTCTGACGACAGGCTGCTGACCTTCAAGGAATCCTGAACAAACGACAAAAAACCGGCAGGCGCGGCTTACCCCGTGCTTGCCGGCTCTTGGAGCGGAACTGACTTCTCGTTCGGAAACCGCACCTCGACCTTCGTCCCCTTGGACACCTCGCTTGAAATATAAACGATGCCGCCGTGGGCCGCCAATATTTTTTTGCTGACCATCAGACCAAGGCCGGTTCCCTTCTCCTTCGTTGAATAAAAAGGCTCGCCGATCCGGGCCAGACGCTCCGGCGGTATGCCGCAGCCTTGATCCTCCACCTCGATGGCGAAGCCGCCCTTCGGAACCTGTCTTACCCGGATAAAGATGCTGCCGCCGTCCGTCATGGATTCGATCGAGTTTTTGATCATATTGATAAACACTTGCTTGAGCTGGTTTTCGTCACATAAAATCGTGGGGCTTGGCTCCATGTATTCCTTGACAAGCTGAATATTATGGATATTCGCCTGACTTTCCAGCAGCGTGATGACATGATTCAGCAACGGAATGATCGGTTTATTCTCCCGCTTGGACGGCTGCGGCTTGGCCAAAATAAGCAGCTCGGTAATAATAAGCTCAATCCGGTCCATTTCGGAAAAAATAACGTCCATATAGCTTTTTTTGGCCGCGCCTGCATGCATAAGCTGCAGAAAACCTTTGATTGCAGTCAGCGGGTTGCGGATTTCATGCGCGATGCCAGCCGCAAGCTGACCGGCGACCGACAGCTTCTCGGAGGCAAGCATCAGCTCCTCCGTGCGCTTGCGCTCAGTAATATCGGCGAAGGTAATGACGGCTCCAAGCCGCATTTGTTCGTCCCAAACCGGATACACATGGTATTCGGCGTTAAAGGTAGTCAGGTCTTTACGCTGCAGCAAGTCTTCATCGACGTGAGCCGGCATGCCGGTCTTCAAGGAAGTGTTGATGGGACAATTCGCCTTCGTATACCGGCTTCCATCAAGCTTCAGCGGCTGGAATAAATCCCCGACCAGATGCTGCTCCATATCCGCAAAGGTAAATCCGGTCATCCGCTCCGCCGCCGCATTCCAGAAAATCGTCCGCCCCTGGGCGTCGATGCCGTACACGCCTTCGTTGATGCTGTTGAGAATAAGCGAGTGGGTCCGGCTAAGCGCTTCGAACTTTTCCCGGCTTGCCTTCGTCTCCGTAATGTCACGTCCGATAATGTAGATGCCCTGTAGGCCGCCTTCATCCCTCATCGGTACTGTACGGATAAACACATCGCGGATCGTGCCGTCCAGATGGAGCAGCTGTATGACGAATTCGAAGCTCGCGCCCTGGACGCTTTTCAGGAAAAATGTCTGGAATCGTGAACGATCGTCCGCGACGACAAAGTCCATAAACGATTTTCCGACGCAATCCGGTTTGTCGTAACCGGCCACCGTCTTTACAGAGGTATTCGTATTCAAAACAGCTCCTGCGGGATCAACGGAAAAAATCATATCCGGATTGTGCTCAAATAACGACTGGTGATGGCTTTGGCTTGTGCGCAGCTGCTTGCCGATCGTGGCGAATAGGACAGCGAAGCAAAAGATGATCACGGTCGCGATCCCCATAACGATTGCCAGCAAGGTCGGGGACATCGCAAATGACCACGATGGGGTGTGGCCCGTTCGCGCTCCGCTCAGCGCCGCCGCCTCCATGCCCACCTGGTGGATAGCGCAGATGGCAATGCCGAGGATCGCCGAGCTGGTTAGCTTCCAGTACGGCCGCCGCGCGTTCGCTAATAAAGGGCGTAAAATAAAGGCGGCCAGCGAAAGAACCAAGGTGACGCCGGTAGAGCTGATCACAATAAAATGCTCAAACCGGACTAATCCTTCGATCCGGATCGCGTTCATCGCGGTCACATGCATCAGACTAATGCCGCTGCCCAGCAGCAAGCCCGCGCCTAAAAAATGAGGCAGCTTCGCCTGCCTGCGCGTCAGCAGCAGCAGCGCTCCCAAGGAAGCGGCCACCGGCCATAGCAGGGAAAGCAAGGTCAGCCCCACATCGTAACGGGCTTGCGCGCTGATCTCCATAGCCAAAATGGACATAAATTGAACAGCCCACAGACCGATTCCCATGGATAAGGCTCCGCCGGCGATCAGAACAGGACGGGACGAGCGGTCTGCCCGCTCGGACTGCTCTTCTTGTTTAATCCGGACGGTCAGGTCGAGGGCGAAATATGTGGTCAAGACGGAAATGAAGTAGGAGGAAGCAATCAGATAAACGTTGTAGTACCCGTGCCAGTGTTGAACCATTAGACGACTCCCTTGATGAGATTTACCGAAAATTGTATATGGAAGATAAATTCGCCGATTATTTGTAAATCCCTTTGAAATGCTGAAAAAATTTAGGGAAAAAATGAAATAGCCGTTGGACGGTAGCGCGCTTCGAAAAATTTCAGATTTTACGAGCAAACGGAGTTGCATTTCTTTTCGGGGTGTGCTAATATACAAAGTATCGAATAGAAAACGAATTCACATAATGCAAAGGGTTATCATTTGTGCTATGGAACCTTTTTCAATGTGTGAATTTTTTATTTGCTATATGCGGAATAAAAAGAACATGTTAATAAACTTTTGGAGGAATTTCCCATGCAAACAGGTACAGTTAAATGGTTTAACGCAGAAAAAGGTTTCGGTTTTATCGAAGTTGAAGGCGGCAACGATGTATTCGTTCACTTCAGCGCAATCACTGGCGAAGGCTTCAAAACTTTGGACGAAGGCCAACGCGTTGAGTTCAACGTTGTTCAAGGCAACCGTGGTCCACAAGCTGAGAACGTTGTAAAACTGTAAGCTTCGCTTACTAACGAATTGCCCCGACCTTATGGTCGGGGCAATTTTTGCGTATATAGCCCGGGTAAGGGGTATGAATTGTCTGTTTGAGGGATTCATGCGGCGGCAGCCGTTCCCGTTTGCCAGAAGGTAGTGGGAACGGCTGGCGCATGCGTCCTCTGGCTCAAGCGCTTCCGTCTATAGAAACTTGCGCTGATGCTTTTTGCCGTCGTAGCTGAACAGCACCGGCTTTTCCTCGATCCGCGTTTCCAGATGCGCCGGCTTGCCCCAGAGCTGATGAATGTAGGGCAGCGTCCGCTCGACATACTTCAAATCCAGCTCCGTCCCTTCATAAATATGCTGCAGATACAGCTCGCCGGTCCGGTTGTAGTCGCCGTCGACGACGACAATGTACGGGAAGCCGCCGTTGACGCGGGAGTAAACAAGCTGATCGCGGATGTTTTCCCAGGATTTATCGGTAATTTTCCACTCGGGGCCTTTTTTCTCGAATACATACAGATCCAATTCATCACAAAGCTGCTTCGTCATATAATTGCGCAGAAACGACTGGTCGGAGTCAAATTCGCGTACCTCGAATATTTTATCGCGACCGCGGCCAGGCTCCCGACCGAAGCGTTCGCGCTCCTCGGCCGTCGGTTGATCCCACCGCTTCTCGATATCCTCGAAAATTTTCAGGCCCAGGTAATACGGATTCAGCGTATGGCGCGACGGCACGACCACCGACGAATTCAGCTTGGCGTATTCGATCGTTTCGTCTTCGGTCAGCTCAAGCTCCCGCATAATGCGCTGATGCCAATAGGACGCCCAGCCTTCGTTCATAATTTTCGTCTCAAGCTGCGGCCAGAAGTACAGCATTTCATCGCGCAGCATCGTCAAAATATCGCGCTGCCATTCTTTCAGATACGGGGCGTACTCCTCGATAAACAGCAGCAAATCCTTCTCCGGGCTGGGCGGAAAACGAGCGTCCTTCCCTTTGTCGGCGGCGGCTTTGCTTTCGCGTTCGGCTTGCGTTTTGTCCAGATCCCATAAATCCTCGTAGCCGAACGTGCGCTCCGTCCGGTCTGTCCGACTGCTGCGGGCCGGCACATGCTGCTCCTTGCCCTGACGGTATGGCTTGGAAATGATCGGGTCCACATGCTCCTGAATGGTAAGCACGGCGTCGATAAATTGCTCGACCTCCTGAGCGCCGAATTCCAGCTCGTATTGCCGGATGCGCTCGGCGGTGGCGGACATGCTTTCGACCATGTTGCGGTTCGTTTTGGAGAAACGTGCATTGTTTTTGAAAAAATCGCAGTGGGCGAGCACGTGGGCGACAATCAGCTTGTTCTGAATCAGCGAGTTGCCGTCAAGCAGGAAGGCGTAGCACGGGTCTGAGTTGATGACAAGCTCGTAAATTTTGCTCAGGCCGAAGTCGTACTGCATTTTCATCCGGTGAAAATTTTTGCCGAAGGACCAGTGGCTGTAGCGGGTCGGCATGCCGTAAGCGCCGAAGGTGTAGATGATATCCGCCGGGCAAATTTCGTAGCGCATCGGGTAGAAGTCGAGTCCGAAGCCGCTGGCGACCTCCGTAATTTCGTCGATGGCGTATTGCAGCTTGTTCATATCGTCGGGGGTCATCGAGCCAGCCCTCCTTCCGCTTGCTTAGGGAAGAAGGTGCGTAGCGCCTTATAAACTTCGCCCTTCTCCCGGATGACGTAGTGGACGAATTTCGGGTCATGCAAATTGCGGTAGGCCGACATCAGGGTGCTGCTGCGGTTGTATTGGTTAACCTCGCCGTAGCCGAACAGGTTGCTGCGCTTGATCAGCTCGCCAATCAGCTTGACGCACCGCTCGTTGTCGGAGGTCAGGTTGTCGCCGTCGGAGAAATGGAACGGGTAGATGTTGTACCGCGCGGGCGGATATCGTTTGTCGATCAGATCGACAGCAAGCTGATAGGCAGAGGAGCAGATCGTACCGCCGCTTTCGCCTTTGGTGAAAAATTCCTCCTCCGTAACGACCTTCGCTTCCGTATGGTGGGCGATAAAGATGATGTCCACATGCTCGTATTTGGAACGCAGGAAGCGGGTCATCCAGAAGAAGAAGCTGCGGGCGATATATTTCTCAAACGATCCCATACTGCCCGACGTATCCATCATGGCGAGAATCAACGCGTTGGATTGGGGAGTGACGATTTCCTCCCACGTCCGGAAACGCAGGTCGTCGGGGCTGATGCCATGGATGCCGGGGTCTCCGTCGCGGGAGTTGCGCCGCAGGTTTTCGAGAATCGTCCGTTTCTTGTCAATGTTGGACATGATGCCTTTCTTGCGGACGTCGTTGAACAAAATCTCCTTGCTCATCATGGTGTCCTTTTCCTTCTGCTCCAGGTTCGGCAGCTCCAGCTCCTCGAAGAGCATCGCCTGCAGCTCCTCCATCTGCACTTCGGCATCGTAGTAATCCTCGCCGGGCTGGTCGCCGGCGCCTTCGCCTTTGCCGGGACCGGCAGCCGCTTGCGGATCGACGCCGAGCACATCGCCTACCTGGCTGTCGCCGTCGCCCTGACCGACATGCTTGGTCTTGTTGTAATTGTAACGCAGGCGGTATTCGTCGAGGCTGCGGATCGGCACCTTGACGATTTGCTTGCCGTCGGACATGACGATGCTTTCGTCGGTGATGAGATCAGGCAAGTTTTGCTTGACGGCTTCGCGCACCTTCTGCTGGTGCCGTGTTTGATCCTGGTAGCCTTTGCGGTGCAGCGACCAATCCTCGCGGGATACTGTAAATAACGGTTTCACTATACGGGACACCTCCTGGCGGTACCTTTAGATGAAAAAAGGGCTTGTTACTACATATATTCAAGCGGGATGGGGATATGTGAACAGGCGGGGTGCCTATTTTTCGCGAAGGGGGGCGAGTATGCTCGATAGTAGGATTAAAATACTAAACCCGTAAGAGGCCGCTTGTTTCAAGTGTCCGTCTTACGGGTTACAGTTTACCGCCCTTGGGTGGTTTTTACTTAGATTTCAATGGGGTGGAATACATGATTAGCTCCGATAAGTCTAAAACAATATTTGCCTTCATGAGCAAATCCAACCCGAGAAGCCCATTAATTTCAAGCTTTTCATGCAGCGCACCAACATCAAGTTTGAAGTTGTCAATCTGGAAATCGCCCAAAATAACAGAATCGAACTCTTTTCTAAAACAGCTTTCCTCACCGCCGATGCCAAAAGCACTGACAATTTCGTTGCCGGTTTCAAAGTAAACACCAATGTCAGCTACAACATCGGCGGATAACAGTGTATGAGAAGCGCCAGTATCAATCACTAGCTTGTCTATGGTGATCGAGTGTCCATTAGTAATAAGTGGTTATCGAAGATTGCAGTAGTCCATCCACGAGCTCAATTTTCATATTGGACAACTCCCCGTAAGCCTCGAAGTGTACGGAGCTCGATTTTCAGCTCTTCGTTCGAGGTGTGGGACACAATAATGCCATCCTTTGAGCGAAGTAATTCCTGAGTAGCCTCTTTAGGGTCTTGAATCGCTTTAATCAAGGCAACCTCGTCCACGTATTTCGTATTTCCTTCGGTATGCGATGCGAGGATTTGCAGCTTCACATATTGATCCGGATAAATCCGGCGAACTTCTTCCCATTGCATGGCTGGCACCTCCGTCATGTTCAGATAACACTATTATGCCAAAAAATAGGCAATAAAAAAGCTCTCCCAACGATCCCGGATCGTTCTGGAGAGCTTGACTGCGTTGCTTGCCTGCAAAAGAAAGCAGAGGCTTACAGCACCTGCTTGCCGTCGTAGGTGGCGATGGCCTTGTACAAATCCGGGCGGCGGTCACGGAAGATGCCCCATTCGATCCGCTGGACTTCCAGTTGATCGAGATCGAATTCGGCGACAAGCACGGCCTCTTCCGTACGTCCCGCTTCGGCGATTTTGTTGCCCTGCGGTCCGGCGATAAAGGAGGAGCCGTAGAAGCTGATGCTCGATTCCTCGTCTTCTTCTTTGCCGATCCGGTTGGAGGCGATGACCGGCATCAGATTGGCCGCGGCGTGGCCGAGCATGCACATTTGCCAGTGGTCCTTCGAATCAATCGAGCCGTCCTGCGGCTCGGAGCCGATGGCTGTCGGGTAAAACAGCAGCTCGGCGCCCATCAGCGCCATACAGCGCGCTGCTTCGGGATACCATTGATCCCAGCAGACGCCGACGCCGATTTTGGCGTAGCGCGTATGCCATACTTTGAAGCCGGTGTCGCCGGGATTGAAATAAAATTTTTCCTCGTAGCCGGGACCGTCCGGGATATGGCTTTTGCGGTACAGGCCGAGCACTTCGCCGTCCGCATCAATGACGGCCAGTGAGTTGTAGCGGGCGTAATTTTTTTTCTCGTAGAAGCTGATCGGCAGCACCACCTGCAGCTCCTTGGCGATGGCGCGGAAATGATTGACCGCTTTGTTTGTTTCCAGCTCGGTTGCGTAGCTGTAATAGTCCGACTTTTCCTTCTGGCAAAAATACGGCGTTTCAAACAGCTCCTGGATCAAAATGATTTGAGCTCCTTGTGCGGCCGCCTCGCGGACGAGCGCTTCCGCTTTGCGGATGTTGTCCTCGATATTGGTCGAGCAGCTCATCTGGGTTGCTGCTACTTTTACGACTCTCATGGAAGTCACCTCTTCATGGGGATTCTATGGAAAACTGTGCCGCTGCGCCCGCCGGACTAGCCTCTGGCGCTGGCAGGCATCTGCTGAGTGGTGCAGTGGACGTTGCCGCCCTCCTTGATAATGGACATGCCGTTGATTGTGCGAATCCGGCGGTCAGGGAAAGTTTCGCCGAGCACGCGGATCGCTTCACGGTCGGTTGATTCGGCGGTGCCCCCGAAGACAGGCAGAATAATGCCGCCGTTCACGAAATAAAAGTTCAAGTAGCTCAGCGTCAGCCGCTGCTCCTCGTAAAACGTTTTGGGCGGCTGCTCAATTTCGATGATTTCAAACGAACGGCCTCTGGCATCGGTTGCCTGACGTAAAATACGCAGATTTTCTTGGGTGATCGCGTAATTTTCGTCCGCCGGGTCATGACAAACCTGCAAAATAATGCGGCCAGGCGCAGCGAAGCAAGCGATATTATCGACGTGGCCATCCGTTTCGTCGCCGTCCAGGCCGCGCTGCAGCCAGATGATTTGTTCAACGTTAACGAAGTTTTTCACATGCGCTTCAATTTGCTCCCGGCTCAGCTCGGGATTGCGGTTGGTGTTCAGCAAACATTCTTCGGTCGTCAGCAGGGTGCCTTCGCCGTCCACGTGAATCGAGCCGCCTTCCATCACAAGCGGCGCATCCAGGCGCTGCACGCCGTAATGCTCCAGCAGCTGCGGGGCAACCGCATCGTCGCGGTCCCACGGCGAATATTTGCCGCCCCAGGCGTTGAACTTCCAATTGACAGCCGCAAGCTGCCGCTCGCCATTCAGCAGGAAGGTCGGCCCGTTATCGCGGAACCAGGCGTCATTATGCTCGATGACCAGATAGTCTACGTTGGCGGCTGTAATCCGCGCCTTGACTAGCTCGGCGTCAGACGGATTCACGATGACGGTTACCGGCTCAAACTCGGCAATGGCCTCGATGAGGTCCGCATAGCCTTGAGTGACGGTTGCGTAGTCTTCCGGGTACACCATGGAAGCTTGAACCGGCCAGGAAATAAACGTGCGCTCATGGGTTGCCCATTCAGCAGGCATTGTATAGTGTAGTTCTTTGGCATTCATCGCATCCAACTCGCTTATCCTATAATTTGTCGAACGCCGGCCCCCAGGGCTGACGCCATCTTTCATCATACCTGAAAAGGGGCGCAGGCTCAATGTGCGAAACTTAAAGGTTTTAAGAATTGTGGCGGGAGGAGGCTGGGTTAGTCATGTCATTAAATAAGCAGCCGGAGAAGAGGTGAATGCCGGATTTTAATGTCATTTATATGTTATGTTTATTGCTTTTTTTAGTTTATTTTACATAGGGACCTGTCATTTTCACAAAAATACCCCGTTATTATTGTTAATTATTCTGACATTTATTATGCTAGGGGAAGCAAAAGCCTTACATACTTAATGGGAAAGTGGAGGAATGTATGATGATGATCGAGATTCGCAGCATGTCACTGAAACGTACGCTGGTTTACGCCCTTATTTTGTCGCTTGTAAGCGGCCTGATGTCGTTAGTTGCCGGTCCTCGCGCTGCAAGCGCCGCCGATCCGGTTATTCCGATTCCTCCGTTGACGGAGGAAGCCAAGCAATCTCCGCTGCCGAATGTGCTTGTTGTGGCGACGGGCGGCACGCTGGCAGGCAAGGCGGCTGATCAGACGAGCTTTCAAAATTACCGCGCAGGCACGTACCTGATGGCGGATCTGGTAGGCCAGCTGCCGGACAAGCAAAAAATCGCGGATGTGTCCACGTACCAGTTCGGCAATAAAGGCTCCGGCGGGTACACTTTTGCCGAGCTGTTTGATCTTTCGCTTACGGTTGATGCGGCGCTGGCCCAATACGATGGCGTTGTCGTCACGACGGGCACAGATACGATGGAAGAGATCGCCTACTTCCTCGACCTGACTGTGCGCAGCGAGAAGCCGGTCGTTGTTACAGGCGCGATGCGTCCGTGGGACGTCATTGGAACGGATGCGCCGGCGAACCTGTATAATGCGATCAAGCTGGCCGGCAGCGGGAAAACAACCTCGTTTGGCGCCGTGCTGATGCTGAACGATGTCATTCATGCGGCTCGTGAAGTTACGAAGTCGAATGCGCACCGGATGGACACGTTTGAGACGCCGATGCTTGGCGCGCTTGGTTACATTGATGAGAAAAATATCCGTATCTACCGTGCTCCGGGCCGGGCGCTGCAAGCAGGCAAGCCGGAATGGGCGACGCCGTTCGACCTCAAGACGATTACGAAGGACAAGCTGCCCCTCGTCGAAATCGCCTATGTGTACCAGGATGCCGGGGCAGGAGCCATTAACGGGTTTGTAAATGATGGAGCCAAAGGTATTGTCACCGCAGGTACCGGCGCAGGCGGCTTGTCGGCCAAAATGAGCGCGGCTCGTTCCGAAGCGATCAAGAAGGGCGTCATTTTCGTAACGACGACAAGAACGGGCTCCGGCACGATGTACGGCGGCAGCAACGGCGTGATTGCCGGGGATAATCTGAACGCCCAGCATGCGCGGGTAATGCTGATTTTGTCGATGGCTTTCTCCAGTGATTTCACAACGATCAAAAACTGGTTCGCCACTTACGGCACACAAGATGTGGGGCCCCTGGGGGCCTGACAGGCAGGAGGTTGAGACTCATGACGCTTCACACAAGCCCACGTACTCCCAAGCGGCGATATGTTCCCCTGCTTCTGCTCACCTTGCTTGCAGCAGCGTCTACGCTGCTCGCGGCTCCCTCCGCTGTTAAGGCGGAGCAGCCCGCCGCGAAGCCGCCGGCAGCGTCCATTCCGCTTCCGGCGCTGACGGAGGAGTTCAAGCAATCCGCGCTGCCGAACGTCATCGTCATCGGGACGGGCGGAACGCTGGCCGGCAAAGCGACGGATGCGACCAGCTTCCAAAATTACCGCGCCGGGACGTTCCCGATCGCCGATCTGGTCGGCCAGCTGCCGGATAAAACAAAAATTGCCGATGTGGCTACAGCCCAATTCGGCAATAAAGGCTCCGGCGCTTATACGCTGGCCGATCTGTACGAGCTGTCGCAGACGGTAGACGCGGCGCTCGCTGAATATGACGGCGCGGTCGTGACGACCGGAACCGATACGATGGAGGAAATCGCGTATTTCCTCGATCTGACGGTGCGCAGCGAGAAGCCGGTCGTCGTAACCGGCGCGATGCGTCCATGGGACGTGATCGGAACGGATGCCCCGGCGAATTTGTACAATGCAATCAAGCTGGCCGGCAGCGGCAAAACGAAGTCGTACGGCACCGTCATCATGCTGAACGATGTCATACACACGGCCCGCGATGTGACCAAAAGCAATGCTCATCGGATGGACACGTTCAACACCCCGATGCTGGGAGCGCTTGGCTACATCGACGAGACGAATATCCGCATGTACCGGCTGACGGCCAGAGCGTTGAAGGCGGGAACGCCGGAATGGGCGACGCCGTTTGATCTGACGACCATTACGAAGGATAAGCTGCCGCCGGTCGAAATCGCCTATGCTTACCAGGATGCAGGCGGGGGAGCTATCACCCAGTTTGTTCAGGACGGTGTAAAAGGGATCGTCACGGCGGGTACCGGCGCAGGCGGGCTGTCCGCCAAGATGAGCGCGGCGCGCAGCAAGGCGATCCAGCAGGGCGTCGTGTTCGTCACGACAACCCGGACCGGGTCGGGCACGATGTACGGCGGCGGCAACGGCATCATTGCCGGGGACAGCCTGAATGCGCAGCACGCCCGGATTTTGCTGGCCGTGTCACTGGCGTTCTCGTCCGACTTCAAGACGATCCAAGGGTACTTCGACCGGGTAGGCAACCAGGACATTGCGATGAAGCCTGTCTCTGCGGTGGACAAGGAAGCGCCAGTGTGGCCGTCCGGCATCAAGCTGGATGTATCGGCGATTGGTGAAACAACCGCTTTGCTTGCCTGGCCTGCGGCGCAGGACAACGTCGGCGTCAGCAAGTACCGTGTCTATGACTCCGGCAACAATCTGCCGCTGGCGACGATCAGCGCTGCCGTGTACGGAGCTCCGGTGAGCGTGCAGACGAGCGTGTACGGCGGCGTGTATGAAAATGTGTACAGCTATCGGGTAACCGGGCTGAATCCGGGCAGCCTCTACACGTTCTCAGTGAAGGCAGTTGACGAATCGGGCAACGAAAGCATTGCTTTGTCCGGCACATTTACGACGATAAGCTCGTCCGGTTCGAATGGCGGTTCAGGCGGCAGCGGCTCAGGGTCAGGTACAGGCGCTGGCAGTGTAACGCCGACTGGCGGAGAGAAGCAGGAATGGACGGCTGCAGCTGGAGAAAGCGCAAGCTTTGACTTCAAGCAGGTGACGATTCGGATTCCGGCCGGGGCGACGGGGCAGGCGCTCAAGCTGTCCGTGCAGCAGTTGGACAATGGGGCTGCGCTCGTTAGCCAGGAGCAAGTGCTGCTTAGTCCGGTGTTTGAACTGCTGAAAAACTTCAGCGAAAACTTCGACAAGCCGATCAGTTTGACGCTGCCTTTCGAAGGGACGAAGCTGAAGCCTGGACAAGTTCCTGCAATTTTCTATTACGATGAAGCGAACAAATCGTGGAAGCTGGTCGGCATCGGTCAAGTATCCGGCGGCCGGGTGACGGTTGAAGTGAATCATTTTACGAAATTCGCCGTGTTTGGCGTAGCTGCTCCGGTCGAAAAGCCGGTCATCAACTTCACGGATGTGGCTGGACATTGGTCAGAGGAAGCGGTGAAGCGGGCGTCTGCGCTGGAGCTTGTAGCCGGTTATCCGGACGGCAGCTTCCAGCCGGACGGTGCGGTGACACGCGCCGAGTTTACGCTAATGCTGGTGAAAGCATTGAAGCTGCCGGATGAAGCTCCGGCTACCCGGTTCGCCGATCAGGAGCTGATCGGGACTTGGGCCGCTCCTGCTGTGGCGCAAGCGGTTCAGAAAGGAATCATCCAGGGCTATGAGGATGGCACATTCCGACCTGCTGCCCGGATGAGCCGCGCCGAGATGGCGGTTATGCTCGCAGGCGCACTGGGTGTAAAGCCGCAGGCTGGCGCTGGCACCGGCTTTGCCGATGATGCTGACATACCGGCCTGGGCCAAAGGCGCTGTCGAGGCGATCCGCAAGCAAGGGCTGATCGAAGGCCGCAGCGGCGGCGAGTTTGCTCCGGCCGCATCGGCCACCCGTGCCGAAGCGGTAACGATTGTGCTGAAGCTGCTTGCTGCCAAGTAAAGATTGCGGCTGATCAGCCAATTTCATCATCCCCTTTCGCTTTGCCTGTGCAGGAGTGCCCGTTAATCGGGACTTCGGCGGGCAAGCGAAAGGGGATTTTTGTGTGGCTCGGGACGGAGCGGCACTGTTGTACCAAAGCGGAGCCGGATAAGGTGTATCAGCAGATCGCCCATTTGTTCTGAGTGCATGGACGTAGCGCGTGACTGGCAGAGCTCAGTAGCACAATTCATAGGTTAGGGTTGAATGCCGGGGACGACAGGTGTACAATGCGGGTAAACGTTTGCAAAAAGGGAGAGGATTTCTTTGTTATTGACGCAGGGGGACAAGCTGGTTATGATCGGCGATTCTATCACGGATTGCGGTAGGAAGCGTCCGCACGGCGAGGGGCGAAATGACGCTTACGGGACCGGATACGTGTCCGCCGTTAATGCGCTGCTGCAAGCGGCGTACCCCGAGCTTGGTATCCGGATTATTAATATGGGGATTTCCGGCAATACGGTGCGCGATCTGCAAGCGAGATGGCAGACGGATGTACTTGACCTGGAGCCTGACTGGGTGTCGATTATGATCGGCATCAATGACGTATGGCGTCAGCTGGACCAGCCGCAAATCGTCGAATCTCATGTCGGCCTGGATGAATACCGCGACAAGCTGGACGCTCTGATCACCGCGACGAAGCCGGGGGTCAAGGGCCTTGTGCTGCTGACGCCGTTTTATATCGAGCCGAATCCGGAGGATATCATGCGGAGTATGATGGATGAGTACGGCCAGGTTGTCAAAGAACTGGCGGCCAAACACGGCGCTGTGCTTGTGGACGTACAGGCGGCCTTGGAGCCGATGCTCCGGCACCGGTACCCGGCTTCCTTTGCCTGGGACCGTGTCCATCCCGATCTGACCGGACATATGGTGATCGCGCGCGCTTTTCTGGACGGCATCGGCTACTCCTGGACGGGCGCCGGACAGGCTTTGTGACGAACATTCATTTCAAACCATGAACAAATAGACCTCTTCCTTGCGAAGAGGTCTATTTGTGTTGTCGATTCGCGGCAACGGTTTGACGACTGGTGAACCCGACTTAGGTCCAGTCAAAAAACAGTTCGCCGGTCCGTACTTTCCTGACGGCTGACAAGGTAACTTAATAGTACAAGATTCAACTCGGCCGAATCGGCGTTTAATGAAAAGGGGATTCCAGATGAACCGAACGACGAAACCTAAAATTTTACTGCTGACGGGCGCGCTCGGAGACGGACATAACCAGGCGGCCAAGGCGATTCTTGAAGCGGCGTGTGTCATTCGTCCTGATGTGGAGGTTGTCACCGTAGATTTTCTGGAGTGGACGCATCCTTATTTGCACGGCGTCGGCAAGTTTTGCTATATGCAATGGGTGAAGAGCTTGCCCGGTATGTACGGCTACTTGTACCGCAAGACGCGGACGCCGAACCGGATGTCCAATTTGTTCAAGCGGATCAAATCGTTTAATATTGCCCGAATGCTCAAGCTGCTGGAGGAGGTTCGGCCAACCGTAGTCGTCAGCACATTTCCTTCGGCTGCTGCCGCGATGTCCTGGCTGAAGGTTCATGGGCTGACGGAGCTGCCGACCGTTACGGTGATGACGGATTACACCGATCACAGCTACTGGGTTCATCCTGAGACAGACCGTTATCTGGTCGGCTCCCAGCAAGTGCGCAGCGCGCTGCTGGGGCATGGCGTGGCTGCTGAAGCGATCACGGTTACAGGCATCCCGATTCGGCTGTCCTTCAGTCAAGAGCAGGATCGCGAGCGTCTGCGGGCGCGCCACGGGCTCGACGGCCAGCTGCCGACGGTGTTAGTCATGGGCGGCGGCCACGGCCTGATCGGCAAGGAGCTGATCGCCTTGATTAAAGCGTCGCAGGCTGCTGCTCCCGCCCGGTACATGCTGATCTGCGGCCGGAACGAAAAGCTGCGGCTGCAGCTGGAGGATGAATTCCGCGAGCTGTCGCATCGGGTGACCGTCGTCGGCTTTGTCGACCATATCCACGAGCTGATGGCGATAGCCGATCTGATTGTGACGAAGCCGGGGGGATTGACCGTGTCGGAGGCGCTCGCCATGGAGCTGCCGATGCTGCTGTATAAGCCGATCCCTGGACAGGAGCAGGGAAACGCGTCCTTCCTTCTCCAGATGGGGGTGGCGCTTGAGGCGAAGACGGCCGGACAGCTGCAAGACCTGCTGCTTCATCTGCTGACAGATAAAAATTCCTTATCGGCATTGAAAAATATGGCAAAGCTGGGTACCATGAAAGAAGGGGCTATTCATGCGCTGTATGCCATTGTAGGCACGGCTCGCCTTCATCAGGACCCCGCCCGGCAGGAACGCCGACAACCTTTATATGCCAATGCTTGAATCAGCAATAGTTTCCTGTCGAACGGGGAAGGCTGTTTTCAGGAGGTTCCACGTATGGACAATCGCGTTGCGTCGGTTATTGTGGCGATTATTTTGCTTGGGCTTGGCTTGTATACGATTGTGCCGTGGATTCTTTCCCGCCTATTCGGGATCGGGGTGTTTCGACGGGGGGAGGGGGCGAGGGAGGTTGCCTTTACCTTCGATGACGGGCCTGACCCGGTTTATACGCCCCGGCTGCTGGACCTGCTTCGCAGCTACGGGGTGAAGGGCACTTTTTTCGTGCTCGGTTCGAAGGCGGAGGCCTATCCGGAGCTGATTCTGCGGATGCATCGCGAGGGCCATCAGATCGGGATACATAATTATAATCATCGCTCCAACTGGCTGATGCTGCCCTGGGTTGTTCAGCGGCGGCAGGTGGAGCGTTCGGCAGATGTGATCGAAGCGATCACGGGCGTACGGCCCGTTTATTACCGTCCGCCGTGGGGGATTATCAATTTGGCCGACTACCTGCTGCGCAAACGTTATAGGATTGTGCTGTGGTCGGTTATGGTACAGGATTGGCGGCGTCATGTCGGCGTAAGCCGCATGAAGACGGTGCTGCTGCAGCAAATTCGCGAAGGCTCGATTGTGCTGCTGCACGACAGCGGAGATACGCTTGGCGCGGATCGGGATGCTCCGGGCTATATGCTGCAGGCGCTTGAGGGCGTGATGCGTGAGCTGCTGCCGTGCGGTTATCGTTACGTGAGAGTGGATGAGCTGACGGTCAGCGCTCCGTCTGTACGCGCCAGTCTGATCAAGCGTGTGCTGGTGAAGGCTTGGATGGGATGGGAGCGCGGCTTCGTCAGGCTGATGCGCGTGCAGCCCGTAGACGCGGCCAATACGCTGCTGCAGCTTCGGATTACGGCATATCGCGGCAAGCAGCCGATTGTACTGACTGACGGCGAACGGATTCAGCACGGGGACTGCATCGCGGAGCTGCATCTGGATAATCATTTGCTGTATCAGCTTGGTTCGACCTCCAGCAGCTCTGTCCATCTGGCGATTCAACTGGTGCGCCGCATGGAGCTGCTTATGCCGCAAATTATCCGGCTGCTGCAGACAGACCCGGCCTACCGGAACGTCAAGGGATTGTACGGCATCAGTATCGTGCATCGCGGCACGCGAAAGTTCGGGTTTACCGTACTGGACCTGCCGAGAGGGATGTACGCCCGCGCTACACGGCTTTATTTGCGTCTTTTGCTGTACGTGGTGCACCCTCAGGGAAAAGAGCGGATGCAGACCAAATCCGAGCTGCTCGTCCCGAAAATTATCGCGATCTCACGGAAGGAACTGCTGAATCGCTATGTCGCGCAGCCCTAGAAAGGTGTGTCGAGCTATGCCGAATCTCCGTAAGCTCTTGATCCTCACCGCCAGCTACGGCGACGGGCACCTTCAGGTGTCGCGCGTGCTGCAGCAAAAATTCGAATCCTACGGTTTCCGGGATGTGCGGGTTATTGACCTGTTTCAGGAAGCGCACCCGCTGATGAACAAAGTGACAAGGTTCCTGTATATGAACAGCGGGGCCTTGTCCGCATACGGTCTCGACTATTACGGCTGGAGCTATTATTTAACGAGAGATTTGAAGGCGGAAAGCTTGCTCGCCAGATGTCTGAACGGACTGGGCATTCACAAGCTCATGAACGTCATCTTAAACGAGCAGCCGGATTTGCTGATCAGCACCTTCCCCTTCGGAGGCATTTCAGATCAGCTGCACCGCCGGGGGATCGCGATTCCTACCTTTACCATTCTGACCGATTTCGTGCTGCATAACCGCTGGATTTACTCGATTCCGGATCAGTTTTTCGTGGCGACCGAGCAGCTGCGCCAGGCGATGATGGAACGCGGCGTCCCTTCGCAGCTGATCACCGTAAGCGGAATTCCGATTCGCGAACCGTTCTATATGACGAAGGAGGCCGGGCCGGTCCGCCGGGAGCGAGCCGTGCTGATTATGGCCGGAGCCTACGGCGTGCTGCGGGATCTGGAGAAGCTGACGGAGCAGCTGCTGCGGCTGCCTGATGTGCATATTCGGGTTGTTTGCGGCAAAAATCAGAAGCTGCAGGGGGAGCTGGAGGCTGCTTTTGCGGGGGAGGAGCGGGTGCGGCTGTACGGCTTTGTCGAGCAGATTCATGAGCTGATGAACACCTCGTCCTGCATCATTACGAAGGCTGGCGGCATTACGCTTTCGGAGGCAATTCACGTCAATGTGCCGATCATCGTGTTTAAGCCTTTCCCTGGGCAGGAAAAGGAAAATGCAGGATTTCTGGCGGAGCAGGGCGTCGCCTTCATCGCGCGCGATATTCCCGAGCTGGTTCGTCACGCGGAGCGGATCATGGGGAATGCAAGCATTCGGGAGCAGGTGCGGGAGCGGGCCTGTCTGCTGCAGAACGGCTATGCCGCAGAGCGGATTGTGCGCGAAGTGCTCCAAACGCTGCAAGGGGCTGCACGTGCCCGCGAAAGGCAGGGCGAAAGCGTGCTAGAACGGATCGACGGAGGACTGCATGGAACGTAAATGGACGGCAATCTTTGCTTCTTCTTTTATACGTCTTGCGCTGATTTTATTTTTTACGGAAGTGGCTCGAAGCGCCTTCGTCATCTCGTTTCTGCCCGCTTATGCGGCAGACTATCTCGGCATCTCGGTGGCGGCAGTCGGTCTCGCCATCTCGGTACATTATGTCGCGGATACGGCGGTTAAGGCCGTGGCGGGCTATTTGCTCGATCGCTTCCCGCCCAAGGCGATTTTGCATGTGTCGCTGGCGGTTGCTTTTATTGGCTTGTGGCTTGCTTTCTTCAGCGAGCAGTCGTGGACGCTTATTGCCGGAGCTGCTTTGATGGGGCTTGGCGTTTCGCCGATTTGGCTGATCTGCCTCAGCTCAATCCGCGAGGAGCGGCGCGGCTCCCAGATGGGGACGATTTACACCGTTTGGCTGGCGAGCCTGGGACTGGGGCCGGTTGCCGTCAATTTCGTCATCGACTACGGGTACCGGCTGACCTTCTGGTTGCTGGCCGTCATCTATGCCGCCGGCTGGCTGATCGCGCTGACCTGGAATGAACGGCTGCAGCCGCTGGTTGCCTTGACCGTGCGCGAGCAGCTTGCCCAGCTTCGCCTGAAGCTGGTGACGATGCGGCCGCTCGTGCCGGGGATGGTGCTGCAGACGGCGGCGGCCGGCTTGCTTGTGCCGGTTTTACCTACGCTCGCTCGCCAGCATCTCGGGTTGAGCTATTCTCAATATTCGCTTGTGCTGATCGCGGGAGGCGTCGTGACGACGCTTGGTCTCATTCCGCTCGGACGGCTGTCGGACCGCTGGGGGCATAAATGGTTTCTTATCTGCGGATTCGCTGCGCTGGCGCTCGGATTAATCGGCTTGCTGTTTTCCGCCGGCCATTTGTATGCCACGATGCTGATCGCGGCGCTGCTTGGCGGCTCCTATGCCGCGGTGCTGCCTGCGTGGAATGCGCTGATGTCGTATTTTGTTCCTCCGGATCAAAAGGGGATGGGCTGGGGCGTGCTGTCCAGCATCGAAGGGATCGGCGTCATGGTTGGCCCGCTGATCGGAGGCTGGGTCGCCAGCCGCTACGATGCCTCGATCACCGTCTGGCTCAGTGCGGGGCTGCTGGCTTTTATCGCGCTGTATTATTGGCGTGTGCCGCTGGTCAGGCCGAGACTGGCCGGGGAGTAAGTGAGGAGCGGGGCGGGAGGGAGAGTGTCGCAAGAAACGGTAACGTTACAGAAGAGTGATACCGTAGATGTCCTTCCTAACGAATCAATTTGAACAGGAATAAGCAGCCAGTTTAGCTGGGGCCAGCAGGTGCCCTGCAGTGAGGCGTCTCGAATGATTAGGTTATCCAGTGGTTACTGGATAACCTTTTTTGTTGAAGTACAAGGGATAGGCATAAAGTGTAGGGATGGAGAGATCATCTATGAATCAAATGAACTGCATCCTTGTTCCTAAAGATTGCTTTATAATAGGATAAAATTACCATAAATAACGCTATTTGATAAGACGACTTTCTAATATTTTGATATGTTATCTTCTATGAGTAAAAAAAGTAAAGGTGTGAAAACAAATGAAAAGTTTTGCTATGAAAGCAGGTTTAGGGCTATTTTCACTATTTTGTGCCTTTCAAATTCAAAATCAGGTGCACGCCGCATCCTACGGCCCTGATATTGTTCCCAAAATGACGGGGTATTCGGCGCCTGCGCCAGTGGTTATTTCAGAAAGCGGGCATTATAACAATGACGAGGGCTGGAGGGCTTTCGATAACTCGACTTCGTATAATAATCGTGACTTTTGGTATGTATTTCGGCAAACCCCCCCTCAAGGCGGTCATTTCGTGAAAGTTGACTTTGGCAATGGAAATACGAAACAAGTAGAGAAATTGGCGATTACTCCATTTTTGATAGATGGTAGACAGGGAACAATAGGGAAGTGGGAGTTTTACGGTTCGTCGGACGATCAAAACTGGACCTTGCTAACGAATGGGACACATCCTGATTCGAATGCAACTCAAGTGGCTGAGTTTGACAACAGTAAGGCTTACCGATATTATCGCTTCAATGTATTAAATGCTTATTTTTCAGGGGAAACTACGGTAGGTATTCAAGAGCTTGAGCTTATGGAGAAGGCTTCCACACCCCCGGCAACCACAGCTACAGTAACGGCTGTTGGCGCTCAGCAGCAAATCAAGGTCAACTGGACCCAAGTAACCGGGGCAACGAGCTATAATGTCAAACGGTCTACAACGCCGGGAGGCCCGTACACAACCGTAGTCAGCAATGTGACAGGAACGACCTTTACAGATACGGGAGTAATGAAGGGGACGGCGTATTATTATGTCGTGACGGCAGTTAATGCGAACGGAGAAAGTAGTAATTCCAATGAGGCGTCCATGAGTCTTCTCAATAATCCGGTGTTGAGCATTGGGACTACACAGGATAAAGTGATTAATATCAGTTGGACCCAAGTAACCGGAGCAACGGGCTACAACGTCAAACGGTCCACGACGCCGGGAGGCCCTTACACAACGGTCGCCAGCAGTGTGACGGGAACGACGTACGCGGATACGGGGGCAACGAAGGGAACGGCGTATTATTATGTTGTGACGGCCATTAGCACGAATGGAGAGAGCAGTAATTCCAACGAGGCGTCTGTGACGCTGCCAAACAATCCGGTGCTGGATATTGTGATTGCGCAAGACAAAGTTAGGGTAGGGCAGGAATTCACAGCCGATGTGATGCTGAAAAATGTAACGGGCATTTATGCGGAGGATTTCACCGTAGGCTACGACCCGAGCAGATTCGACTATGTAGGCTTCGAGGAAGTGCCAGGATACAAGGTGTATAATACACCTGTTGATCAGAACGGCGTGCTGCGGTTTATTGTAGCGAGCCAAGGTCAGGCATACGGCATTACGGGAGACAAAACGTTCCTGAAGCTAAAGCTGAAGGCCAAGGCTGAAGGGACAGGCAAGGTGGACGCGTTGAAGTGCCGGCTGGCAGATACGCAAAGCGAGTACGATTTGAATGGAACGGACTGCCGCGAGGATTCCTTGCTGGTGGAGGGGTTTGAAGACGTTAACCGCAGCGGCGAATACACGCTGATTGACTTGGCGATTGAAGGCTACTACTTCGGTCAACTGGCTTCGAACACGCCGGCTCAGTACAACACAGCTCAGGCAGGCGCCGATCTGATTGAAGATGAAGACTTGGTGCATATTGTGAATCAGATGCTGGTCAACGCAAGCTACGCTCCGAATTTGTAAAAGCAAATCCCCATTGGCGAGCCGCGAGCCGCCGACGGGGATTTTTTCACGCGCATCTACTTGGCCGTAATGACTTCGGGTCCATGAAGCCGTTACAAGTCTTCGGCCGTCCGTGGCTACTTGACAATTTGGCTGCTACGTATAAGCTTTGCCGCGGGTCAGTATACAGGGAACGCCTTTGCCGACCGCGCCGGGAACGGACATTTGCTCTAGGTAGCGGATACCGCGCTCACACTTGCGGCACCGGGCGCATGTATCGGACAGCACGACCTTCATATTAAATTTGGTTTTGTCGATGGAGCTGACGGGGACATTTTTTTTCGCTTTTTTCGCTTTGCTCATCTGCGCTCATCTCCTGCGTCTTGGTGTTGTATTGTATGTGCTGCGGCCCGCTTAGGTGCGGCGCGTCTGTTGCCGATAGACGGAAAAGATCAGCGGAAGTGACGATGCGGTGCTGAGAAACAGAAGACGGCCTGCCCTGAGACTAAGGTCGTATATTTTTAGGCTGTCAAGCAGGAGTTTTGACGGGTTATGTCGTAATATTTTAGATAGTAGCAGGTAAGAACAGGTGAAATGACGGTTTAACCAATGGCAGATGAGAAGCAGTTGACCTGAGGAGGATGTCTGTGGACTACAAAATTTGTCAAGTTGTTAAAATTGTAGACATGAATGAAGAAATTATTACGGAAACGTTGTTTGAGCACGGGGAGTTTGATATTCCGACGCTGGCGATCGGTTCGAGCGTGGTGTCCTACCAGCTTGGTCTGAAGGAATTTGAAGTTGTGTTTGACAAACGGGAAGGCAAGCATGATAAGTTCCGGGTCGTCGATGTTGAAATTGATTTGATTCAGAAGCCCGCTGTGCTGCGTGCGTATTTGGAGCCGATCACCCTGATTGTCGGGCAACATGACATTGGCTTGATGTAAATGGGCTGTGCAGAAGCTGGTTCATGCTCTGCACGGCGTTTCCGCCTGACGCGCTCAGGCGGTTTTTTTGCGAGGACAGCAGTGCGCTGGCATGGTCCGTCGCAATGCTTTAGAATGGGAGAACAACCTATGGAGGTGAAGCAGGGCATGAATCGAATTTTTGTGATGATTGGAAGCTTGTTCGGATTTTTGTCCGTGGCGTTGGGGGCATTCGGGGCGCACGCGCTTAAAGCGAGCTTGAGTCCGGACATGCTGGCCAACTACCAGACTGGCGTGCAGTACCAGATGATGCATGCGCTGGCGTTGATCGGGGTCGGGCTTGCTTCGCTGGCGCTCGGACGGCACCGCCTGCTGCAGTGGGCGGGCTGGTCGATGACGGTAGGTATCGTTGTTTTCTCCGGCAGCCTGTACGTGTTAAGCTTGTCCGGGATCAAGGCGCTGGGGGCGATTACGCCGATCGGCGGCGTTGCTTTCCTGCTCGGCTGGGTTTGTCTGGCAGCAGCAGCGTGGAGTGGAAAAAAATCCTAGTTAAGTGTGAAGATTTGCATCAAAAAATGACCAAATCGGCAGAAATGCCGATTTTTTTTGTGTAAATCGACACAATCCACTCATTTTTTGCCAACATGCAGGAGATTGTGCGGTTTCCGTAGAATTTAGTTGCAAAAGCCCCAACGGATTAAGTAGGAATGATGAGGTTAAAGGCGTTTTTCAAAGGGGGATACGCATGGAGGGGACTAGAGATACAGACTTGAGCCGCAAACCTGCAGCTCTGCGGTACCAATGGCTCGTCTACGGATTGGCAGCCGGCAGCTTGCTGCTGTCCATATGGCTGGCGCAGCTTGTGTTGTCAATTGTTTGCGGAGCGCTGCTGCTTGTCGTGCTGCTGCAGGGGCT
This sequence comes from Paenibacillus sp. sg306046, assembly GCF_059821225.1. NCBI lineage: Bacteria > Bacillati > Bacillota > Bacilli > Caryophanales > Paenibacillaceae > Paenibacillus > Paenibacillus sp. sg306046. The sequence continues at coordinate 191,142 of NZ_JCAMRT010000001.1, read as the reverse complement.
TCAGGGGAGCAGGCAGAGGGAGGCCGCGCCCTCGCCGCCTGCGATCGGTTTGCATCGGGATCAGGAAGTATTGCCGCCCGAAGAAGCGGCATCCGCGGAGGTTGTGCAGAAGCCGCATTCCTTGCTTGGGGCGCTTTATCAGCATAACCCGAGCGCTGTCGTCATTTTGGATACAAATGGACTCGTTCGGCAAATGAACTGCTCGGCCGAGGTGATCATCGGGTACCGGGAGAGCGAGCTGCAAGGAAAGCCTGCTACGAGCTTTTTGATGCCGGACAGGCTGCATGCAACGACTGCGATGTTTGCCGAGGTCGCGGCCAAAGGGTCCACGCGTTCCTTTCGTTCTGCGCTTATTCATAAAAACGGGTATCGCGTCGATGTGGAAAGCACAGCTGTGCCGATTCGGAACGGGTCCCGGATCGAAGCCATTGTGTTGATCAGCAACGACGTTTCTTACGCGATCCGTTCGGAAGAGCAGATTCGTCATCTGGCCTACTACGATGACATGACCGGCTTGCCGAATCGGAGAATGTTTCTCCAGCAGCTGGAGGCATCACTCTGCTCGATGGCTGACGGGATGAAGCTCGCAGTGCTGCTTGTTGACCTGAACCGGTTCAAGATGATTAATGACGGATTCGGTCACGATTACGGCGATATGCTGCTGCTGCAGGTGGCGGAGCGGTTTACCCGGTGCTTGTCGGAGCGTGACTTTCTGGCCCGTACGGAAGGGGACGAATTTGCGCTGTTTTTCACCAGGTCGTCAGAAAATCCTGACTCCTGTAAGGTAAAGGAGCTGGCTGAATCGCTGTTCAGCGTGCTGGACGAGCCGTTCCCGCTGGGACAATTCCAGCTGACGATTACGGCTAGCATCGGGATTTGCGTCATCTCCGAAGAGGAGAGCAGTGCCGAGGAGATCATGAAATGTGCGGACATGGCGTTGACCCGTGCCAAGGAAAAGGGGCGGAATAACTACCAGGTGTTCAACAGCCAGATGAAATCGGCATCGCTGGAGAAGCTTACGCTGGAGCAGGAGCTGCGGAAGGCGATCGCACGCAATGAGCTGCTGCTGCATTACCAGCCGCAGATGGATATCGCATCGGAGCAGATCGTCGGCTTCGAGGCGCTTGTGCGCTGGAAGCATCCGGAGCGGGGCCTTGTATCCCCGGGGCTGTTTATTCCATTTGCGGAGGAAAGCGGTCTGATCGTACCGATCGGTGATTGGGTGCTGATTGAGGCGTGCCGCCAAAATAAAACGTGGCAGGATGCCGGGCTCGCGCCGCCGCCGGTTTCGGTTAATTTATCGACGCGGCAGTTTTTGCAGCATAATCTGATCGGACGGGTGGCCGAGGTGTTAAGTTTGACGGGCCTGGAGCCAAGCCAGCTGGAGCTGGAAATTACGGAAAGCTGCACGATGGACGTGGATTACGCGATTGAACAGATGGTTGAGCTGAAGCGGCTCGGCGTCAAAATCAGCATTGATGATTTCGGTACCGGCTATAGCTCGTTGTCTTATTTGAAAAAATTTCCAATTGACAAGCTGAAAATCGACCAGTCCTTCGTAAGAGATATTATGAACGATCCGAACGACGCCGCGATTGTCGCAACAATCATTGCGATGACAGGACATCTGAGCTTGAAGGTGATTGCCGAGGGTGTGGAAACCGAGGAGCAGCTGAACTTTTTACATAAAAATGAGTGCGATGAAATTCAGGGCTATTATTTCAGTCCGCCGCTGACGGTGGACAAGGCCGAGCAGTTGTTGAGCAGTCACCCGCATAAAACGAAGGCAGCCCGCGGGCTGCCTTCGTAAACCGCCGCTTGTGTGCGGACGGAGGATTTAACGAACCTCGTAATCGTCGATTTCGTTGATTTTGAGCAGATACACTTTTTTCTCGTCCACATGATAGACGGATAAGTTGCCGCTGGGCGGGTCAATGTTGATGATTCGACAGGGCATGCTCAGCTTGACGCCCTTGGCTTTGATCACATGCAGGCGAATGAGCGTATTGCTTGATTGAAAACGCTTCATTTCCTCCCAGATTTGGCGATGCTCGTCGCGGGAGCCGGTTGACTCGCCGGAGCCTGGGGATGGCTTAGCCGCCGGGGCGGCAGCTGTCTGAGTTGTCTTCGCCGATGCGGGAGCTTGAGGCGATAGAAACTGACGCTGCAGCAAGGTTTCCTTGAGCGATTTTTCGATTTGTTTCCCCAGCTCGATCCCTTCCTTGATCTGGTAGTCCTCGAATTTATTAGAATTGAGCACATGCAACAGCGCTTCCAGGGCGCGCCCATTGGTCTCTTCTTCAATCAGAATATCGACTTTGAATAAAAACTTTTTGCGCGGATTTTTCTCGCTATCCATTGGGGGCCCTCCCTAGTTCGATTGGATTATTATACCACGTTTTTTTCCGAACATGTAGCTGATAGCATTCGTTCCAAGTTTTACATAATATTCGGCGGAAATTGGGTGTGGGCAAGTGAACTCCCGGCATAAAGGCCTCATATAGTGAAAGCATACCGAGCCTGCAAAGGGGATGCTGAAAATGATGCGAATGGAGCCGGTCGAGATCGCCGGGCGCACGGCGCTTGCCATCGAGGTGAAGCTGCCAAAGACGACGCTGCTGGTTGTCACGACAAACAAAGGCTATATCATGTGCGGCGCGCTGGATGTGGCCTTGTTGAATGAGAAGCTCAAGGATCGGGGCATTGTGGCTGCCAGAGCAACCGGGGTGAAAACGATCCGGGAGCTGCTGGAGGCGCCGCTTGAATCGGTCACTTACGAGGCAGAAGCGCTTGGCGTCCATCCGGGGATGCGGGGCAGCGATGCGGTTGCACGGATGTTCTAGTCTCCGCATCTGCGGGGTTTGCTGCGGGCAGCAGCAGGCCCCTTGGTTCCGCGGCTCGGCGTTGCAGTCGCTGAGCGGATAGCTTGCGATGGCTGGAAGATTTTCTGGTATAATAGGGTCATCCAATTTTGCTGTTGGGAGGGCTTGTCATACGCAGCGACAGCTTTACATTCGATGATCCGGACGGTATCCGGATTTATGTTTACCGCTGGCTGCCGGAGCCGGAGCGGCCGATCAAGGCTGTTGTGCAGATTGCGCATGGGCTGGCCGAGACGGCGGCGCGTTATGCCCGGCTGGCAGCTTCGCTGACAGAAGCGGGTTATGCCGTTGTCGCCCCGGATCATCGCGGTCACGGGCGGACAGCGGGAGTTCCCGAGCGTGTAACGGTGATCGGGCCAAATGGCTTCGAGCGGATGACGGAGGCATTTGCCATGCTGACGGACCGAATTCGCGCCGAGTATCCGCGGGTGCCTGTATTTGCTTTAGGCCACAGCATGGGTTCGTTTATTGTGATGCAGGCGATGTATCGCTTTCCCGGACAGGCTGACGGCATTGTACTGTCCGGTACGCAAGGTCCCCAGCGGCTGCAGCATGCGGCCGGTTACTTGCTGGCTGGGCTGCTTACAGCCTGGCAGGGAGCCGATGCCCGCAGTAAGCTGCTGAATACGCTGACGACCGGCAGCTATAACCGCGCCTTCCGGCCGAACCGGACCGAGGCCGACTGGCTGAGCCGCGACGAGGCGGAGGTTGACCTTTACACGGCAGACCCGTTTTGCGGCGGCCATGCGACAAACGGGCTGTGGCTGTATACGCTGAAGGCGCTGCTCGGCAATTACAAGCCTGCACATTTGCGTAAAATCAAACAGGACCAGCCGATCTATGTATTTGCCGGAGACAGGGACCCGTTGAGCGCGCAGGGCAAGTCGATTCACGTCCTGGTCCGCTTGTACCGTGCGGCGGGCTTGCAGGATGTCACCTATAAGCTTTACGAGGGCGGCAGGCATGAGATGCTGAACGAGCTGAATCGCGATGAAGTGATGCGGGATGTGCGGCAGTGGCTGGATGCCAAGGTCGGGCTGCTCGCCGCGCGCGGGCAAGCCGCCGATGCCGGAAACAGTTTACAGGGTAAGGAGAACTTGCATGGACATTCAAAAAATTAAGACGCGCAAAATCTATGAGGTGATCGCGGATCAGATCAAGGAGCAAATTACCGGCGGCCAGCTCAAGCCGGGGGACAAGCTGCCCTCGACGAAGGAGCTGTCCGAGCGATTTCAGGTTGGCCGCTCCACGGTCCGCGAGGCGCTGAGCGCCTTAAAAGCGATGGGACTCGTCGAAATTCATCAAGGCGAAGGCAGCTATGTCCGCGCGATTGACTCCGGCGACGTCGGCTTGCCGGAATTGGAATCGCTGCTGCTGAGCCGCCAGACGATTCTCGACCTGATCGAAGCGCGGCAGACGCTGGAAATTGCCAATGCCGGGCTGGCCGCCGAAAAACGGACGGAAGAGGATCTGCGGCGGTTCGAAGCCATTCTGGAGCGAATGGAGCGGCATCTGGGAGATGAGGAGGAGGGCGAGCGGTCGGATATGGAGTTCCATCTGACGCTTGCCGAGGCGGCGCATAACGATATTTTGGCGCGGATGATCGACTCGATTTCGTCGCAGATGCAGCTGGCGATCCGCGAGACGCGCCGTCTGCAGATGTATGGGCGGCGAGCGGTGTCGGAGCAGCTGTGGCGTGAGCATCAGGCTGTGTACGAGGCGATTCGCGCGGGCGACGCCAGCGCGGCCCGCGAGGAGATGCGCCGGCATTTATTTCATGTGGAGCGGGTGCTCGTTCCCTTTCTTCACAAATAGCTCTGCCGCAAAACTTTGCCTGACGGCGATGCCGTCAGGTTTTTTCGTCTGTACGGCCGGATTCGCCGTGCTTGAACCTTTCGCGCCGCCCCCGCATAAATATGTCCAAATTGGGTAAATAATAGGCAAGTACCCAACATGTCAGGTATACCTAATAATCTCCTAATCATTTACTGAAACTTTCTGAAAGATTACCGGCTATAGTAAGGATATCAAGTTCGAGGGGGTGATGGAGATGAGGGATATGCAGCTTCTCCATAAAGGTAAGGTGTACTGTGGGCAAGTATCTTATGAAGGCTCCGATTTGATGGAGGTATCGTTTAAAGAGCCTTCGGCCTTCGAGAGCGGTGAATCGGTTATCTGCTTCAACTATCAGCAGCGGGTGCAGATGAGAGTGCTGCGCGCGTCGACATCCAAGCTGATTCTCGTACCGGCTGACTCGGAAGTGTTTAAGATTCAGGCACAGCCTGAGCAGCATTATGATATGTACCGCGATGAGGACAAGACCTTCGCCAGCTTCAAAATTAATATGTTCGGCACCTTAAATGACGATTTCAAAATCCGTTCTGTGCGCTATAGCTCGGTGAGCCGGCTTGGCTTCGGGTTTGAAGTGAATGACTTTACCGTCAAAATGAATCATGTGTACGACTCGATGATCATTTGCGACGAGGAAACGATTCATCCGAAGCTGGTCGTTCGCTACGCTCATATTCAAGAGCATACGATTCGTTACGGCGCGGAAATTCAATCCATTTCACCGTCCGATCTGAACAAGCTCCGTTATTTCCTGGTCACCCAGCAGTTCCTGAAGCAGTAGTCGGGAGCTCTTCCTATACGAAAATAATCCGGCCGTCGCCTCAGGGCGTTGGCCGGTTTTTGTCGTTGCCGTTTGTTCACGGCCAGGCTTGCAGTCGGGGCTATAGCTTGGGCTGGCCTTCCACCCAGACTTGCTGAATGCGCAAATCAGGGGACACAAGCAGCACATCGGCCAGCTTGCCGGGCGTGAGCGAGCCGGTTGCTTCATACAAGCCGACCGCCTTGGCCGGATTCCGGCTGGCCAGGCGGCTGGCCTCTTCGACGGACAGTCCGATCCGCTCGACCATGAAGCGCAGCGCTTCAATCATCGTCAGTGTGCTGCCCGCGAGCGTGCTTCCTTCCCGCAGCCGAGCGACGCCATCCGCGACGATGACGGGCAGACCGCCAAGCTCGTATTCGCCGCTGCCGAGTCCGGCCGCAGACATCGCGTCGGTAATGAGCAGCAGGTTATCGTCGCGTTTCGCAAGGGTCAGCAGCTTGATCGCAGCCGGGTGCACATGGTGCCCGTCGGCGATGACCTCGGCCCTGATTCGAGCCTCGGTCAGCACAGCGCCTGCAACGCCGGGGTTGCGATGATGCAGGCCGGTCATGGCGTTAAAGGTATGCGCGGCATGGCTGAGGCCGCAATCCGCCGCTTCAAGCACTTGGTCATACGTGGCATTCGTATGACCGGCCGCGACGGCAATACCCTGGTCCGCGAGCCGCCGGATCGCGGCGGGGGCGCCCTCGCGCTCCGGAGCCAGCGTCACCAGCTTGATCAGACCGGGATATTCCGCCGTCCAGGCGTCCAGCCAGTCAAGCTGCGGATTGACGATATAGGCCGGATTTTGCGCTCCGGGCCATTCGGGGCTGATAAACGGGCCTTCCAGATGGACGCCGGCAACACGCGCATACGGCGAGCCGTGCTGTACATAAGAGCAAACAGTATGAAGGACCGCCTCAATCGCTTCACGGGACTGGGTGACAGTTGTTGGCAGCATCGTCGTTGTTCCGTGGTTATTATGAAACCGGGTTATCGTATCCAGCGCCTCCTTCGTCGCGTCCATCACATCGGAGCCGTAGCCGCCATGGATGTGAACGTCGATGAAGCCCGGCAGCAGCCAGCTGCCTTGTGCATCAAGCCGGGTCATGGCGGTGGCGGCAAGCGAGTCGTCCAGCGTTCCCATCGGGCCGAGCGAGACAAGCTTGCCTCCGCTCCACGCCGCGTAGCCGTCCTTGTACGATTGGTGCTCAGCCACGACCTGCGCATGGACAATAAGCGTTTCCCATGTCGAGGTTATCATGTGAGCAAGCTCCCCGCTTCCTGATCCAGCAGAACGACCACATGCGGGTGCGTTTGCAGCAGGGACGCCGGGCATTCCGTCGTAATCGGCCCCTGCAGCGCCTGCTTGACGATGCTTGCCTTATCGCGTCCGCGGACGACGAGCAAAATCATCTTGGCGTTCAAAATCGTGCCGACGCCCATCGTAATCGCCTGGGTTGGCACCTGCTCCGGTGTGTCAAAGAAGCGTGCATTCGCCTGGCGCGTCTGCTCCCGCAGCTGTACGACGTGGGTGCCGCGAGTCAAGGAACCGCCCGGCTCGTTGAAGCCGATGTGGCCGTTATGGCCGAGCCCCAGCAGCTGGAGGTCAATTTGGCCGTTATCCTTTAACAGCTGCTCGTAGCGCAGGCACTCCGCTTCCAGATCACTTGCCATGCCGTTCGGAATATGGCAGCGCTCCGGCGCGATATTGATATGGCTCAGCAGCTGCTCCTGCATAAAGCTGTAGTAGCTTGCCGGATGCGTCCGCTCAAGGCCGATATATTCATCCAGATTGAAGGCGGAGGCCGCTTGAAAGCTTACTTGCCCCTGCCGATAAGTCCGAACCAGCTCCTGGTAAATGCCGACGGGCGTCCCTCCGGTTGCGAGTCCGAGGCAGGCGTCGGGCGTTGTTTGCAGCAGTGCGGTGATGATGCCCGCTCCGGCCTGGTTTAAGGCTTCCTGGGTTTGAAAGGTAAGAATATTCATGGGTTTACGGTCATCTCCCTTTATCTTTGCGGTAATGGCGAACTTGTTGAAAGGAATGCTCAAGCTGCGGCACATAATCGTCGAAATGCTCGCTGACCAGCGCCGTAAATAAAATATCGACGACATGCAGTTGGGCGATTCGCGAAGCCATGTCGCCGCGCCGCATGCCTTCTTCCAGCGAGGAGGCGAAGAGACGGATATCCGCCAGCTGGGAAATCGGATTGGAGCCAAGCTTGGTCAGGGAGATGGCAACCGCGCCGCGTTCCTTCGCACAGGCAAGCGCATCGCGGGTTTCGACGGTTTCGCCTGAATAGGAGATGGCAATGGCGACATCGCCTTCTTCCAGGCTGGAGGCGGACGTAATCTGCATATGCGAGTCCGGCCAGTAATGGGCGAATTTCCCAATCCGGCTGAGCTTCTGCTGGAAATCAAGCGCGACAACGCCAGAGGTTGCAACGCCGTACAGATCAATCCGATTCGCCTCGCGCAGCGCCTGAACGGTTTGAGCGATCGCCTGCAAATCGAGCTGGCGCGTCGTATCGGCAATCGACCGGAGATGATTGGCTTCGATCGCCTGCACGATCCGATGCAAGGAATTGCCCGCCACGATGTCCTGGTAGGTAGCCTGCGCAGGCGCAACCGCCAATTCCGCGCCGAGCTTCATTCTGAAGTCGCTGTAGCCCTTAAACAGCAGGCTGCGACAGAAGCGGGACACGGTTGCCGTACTGATGCCGGAGCGCTCGGCCAGCTCTGTAATGCTGAGCTGCACCGCCTCATGCGGGTGCTCTAACAGAAATTGCGCAAGCTCCTGCTCCTTGCGGTTCATGCCTGCTTGCTGCTCTCGAATCATACGGATAATGTTGCTCATCGGTTCACCTGCCAATTTATAGGGTTTGTAAATTTTTTATGAAATAATTTTAATTTATAAGAAAAATATTTTCATAATTATCATACCGCAACGGAAAGAAAGTTGCAAGATATAGGTCTTTTGGTGCATAAAGGTTTGTCAGAGCTCATGCAGCATATGCAAGGAGGATTATGGACACGCTATGGTATAACTTCTTTAGCCCGCAGGTGGTCTTGATGGTAGCTCTTCTCATTACACTGGTTCTGCTAGTGTCAGGATTTCCAGGAAGGCAGATTCGTTCCCGAGAGAAGCGCGCGGGGATCTCGTTCTTCACGATATCGCTACTGACGCTTACGTTGGCCGTCGCCCATGCTTTTATGGGACTGGGGGCCGCTTCGATGTTCATGCATCAGATGCTGAGGCTGGTTGTTAGTATGTTTGGAGGATAGGGACCTTGCCATTCATCAGCAAGCTTCGGAGAAGGCGAGCTCCAGCAGCTTTCCTGCCACCGTCAGAAAGGGGAATCATCCATGCCTGAAGCGCCACGTCTATCCGCTGGTCTTGAGTATAACCTGCGGCAGATTAAGGAGAAGGTGCAGAATGCTTCCGATCTTGTTGTTCGCCGACTGAAGGTGCGAGTAATGGACAGCAGTCACACGGTCGCTGCAGTGCTGTATATTGATGGACTTGCTGACAAGGACATTGTGCATCAGTGTGTTGTCCTGCCGCTTCTCCAGTGTGAGGGGGCGCAGGAGCCGCTGATGATGTATGTGGAGCAGCACGTTGTTACTGCAAGCGGCGTCAAACAGCAGGTATTTCTAAAGGATGTCGTGGCGAGCCTGCTGTATTCCAGTACGATCATTCTGATTGATGGTGCAAGCTCGGCTCTCGTCGTATCCTCCGAAGGCTGGGAGCATCGCACGGTCAGCTCGCCGAAGGCGGAGCCGCTTGTTCGGGGACCGCAGGACGCCTTTAACGAAGTGCTGCGGACGAATACCGCACTGCTGCGGCGGAAAATCAAGGACGAGAACCTGATCTTGTACCCGGTCCAAATTGGTACCCGCTCTGCTACCGACGCCATTGTTGCTTATCTTCAGGATACAGCGAACCCGCGAATCGTGGAAGAGGTGAAACGACGGCTGATGGAGGTGAATATTGAGGGACTGCTGGACAGCGGACAACTGCAGGAGTTTTTAGAGGACTGCCCCACCTCGCCCTTCCCGCAAACCGGCTCCACTGAGCGGTCAGACAAAGCGGCAGCCGCCATCATGGAGGGCAAGGTGGTTGTGCTGATCGACGGCACGCCATTCGCTTTGTTTATGCCAGTAACCTTTCCGGAATTTCTTGTTTCCACGGAGGACTACTATGGAAAGTTCATGGCGGCCACGATGCTGCGCATTGTAAGGGGGCTGTCGCTGCTGCTTGCTCTGCTGATGCCGTCTCTCTATATTGCTGTTTCCAGCTATCATCAGGAAATGCTGCCGACGCAGCTGATGATTGCCATTGCGGCCAATCGTAGCGGGTTGCCGTTTCCTGCTTTTTTTGAAGCGCTGATCATGGAAATAAGTCTCGAATTGCTGCGAGAAGCAAGTTTGCGAATTCCGGGGGCCATGGGGCAAACGATTGGTATTGTGGGCGCGCTTGTCATCGGGCAATCCGCCGTGCAGGCAAACATCGTCGGTCCGGTGTTGACCATCATTGTGTCGCTTACAGCCATCGGTACTTTCGTAATCCCCAACTATAACGCGTCAGTCTCGATTCGGTTGTTGCGTTACCCCATTATGGTGTTTGCGGCAGTCCTCGGCATTTTTGGTATTGTGTTTCGTACGAGCCTGATCCTGATGCATATGATTCACCTCCGCTCCTTTGGGGTCAGCTATTTGGCTCCAATCACGCCGCAAACACTGAAGGTCGTCGATGATTCCCTACTGTTTAAAAAGCCTAATCCGCTGCTCCGGTACAAACAGTCGTTCCTTGGCACTAGAAACCGGCGCTAGGGGACAGTCCCTCTGTTTAAGGTGAATCCCGAACTGTCGTGATTTTGCATAAGAGGAGGTAGCTGGCATGACTGCGGAACGCATCAGCAGCAAGCAAATCTTTATCTTGTTGAGCTTTAATGTGTTTGGCACGATCTTTTTTACTTTGCCCCGAACCTTGAGCGATTTTGCCGGTCATAACGGGTGGATTTCCGTCCTCATTGCGGGGCTGCTTTTTCTGCCGTTCATTTGGATGCTGACACGTATCGGCTATTATATGAAGGAGGATGGATTCATTTCGTTTTGCCTGAAGCTGTTCGGTCCGGTTGCTGGCCGCATGTTCGCTCTGTTCATTCTTATTCCGCTGGCGTTGCTCTCCGCAGTGACCCTGCGTATTATTGGAGAACTGTTTATCTCTCTCGTCCTCCCGGAGACGCCTATTGAGCTGATCATTTCAATGCTGCTCATGCTTCGCTATTATTTAGCGCGTGGTGGAATTTCTGCCATCGCCAGATGGGGAGAAGTCGTTGCTCCGGGCGTTTTCTTTACCTTCGTGCTTTTGTGCGCCTTGTCGATCTATAATGTAGACTGGACTCGAATTGAACCGCTGTTTCATGCTTCTCCTGGGGACACGCTGCGTGGTGCGACGGTAGTGCTAGGCGGTTTGACGGAAACCTTATTCCTGCTGTTTGTCTGGCCGAATCTGGGGAAGAAGCGCAAAGCGTTTGCCGTCATGCTATCTATGGACGTGCTGCTGTCCGCTGCCTTCATCGCTATCTACTTGCTGTCGTTAGGCACTTACGGCAGTGCTCTAACCTCTCATTTGACTTTTCCTGTTATTGAGATGGTGAAGGACATCAATATTATTGAATTCATTCAGCATCTGGAAAGTATTTTTTTGGCGTTGTGCATCTTTATGAATTTGACCAAAGGTACCTTTACCTTCTATCTGGTCTGTCTGGGCTGCAAGGACTGGTTCGGGGCGAGCAGCTTCAAGCCGTTGATGCTGCCCGTCACCTTGGCGATGTTCTATCTGGCGATCATTCCGCAGAATCTGTTTCTGGTTCTTATCGAGTATGAAAAAGCCAAAGGTCTAACCTTCGCGGCCTATGCCTATATGATCGCTGCTGTGCTGCTCCTTACCGCCAAGCTCAAAGCACGGAGAACACGCCATGAACAGACGGGTTAAGCGTCTGCTGCTGGTCCTGCTTGTCCTTTTGTCGGCAACGGGGTGCTGGAACAGGCGGGAGGCGGAGAAGGTCGAATATGTGTTGGCGGTCGGCATCGACGTGAACGAACAGGGAAAGACGGTCATCACGGTGCTGACTCCGGTGCTGGAGGCGCTGAAGCCACAAACCGGAATCAAGCAAGAGCAGAGCAAAACGTTAAGCGTCAGCGGGAGCACGACCTTTGAGGCCATTCGGAACTATTTGGATATCACTGGAAAAAAGCTATTTTGGTCTCACATGCAGGTCCTGCTCATAGGAGAAAAAGCCGCTAGGAAGGATGTTCTTTCCATGACCAATTTCTTCTCTTCTGATCCCGAGTTGAGGGGGACGGCAACGGTAGCCATTGTGAAAGGAAGGGCCTTGGACGTTCTTGAATCGAATCCAGACTTCACTGCTAACCCATCCGACTACCTCAATGATCTATTGAAAAATGTCGATGAGAATGCCAAATCGCCGAGGATGAACTATACGAACTTCTCCAGGCTGCTTACAAATCCGATTGGGGGACAGGCGTTTGCTCCCCTTGTCAGGGTCATGAACCAGAACAAGTACGTGCGTCAGACAGTGGGGATCGAGCCGTATCAGGGCGAAGACACGAAGCAGTCCGTCTTGTTTGTTACCGGAGGCATGGCTGTGTTTCAGGGCGACAAAATGGTCGGGACCCTGAATCCGCTGGAGACGCGGGGATTTCTTTGGGCCAAGCACCTGCTAAAAAGCGCCATTGTTGTCGTTCCCTGCCCGGATGAGCCATGCAGCGTCTCTTTGGAGCTTAGCGGCAAGGCCAAGGGGCATATGAAGACCCGTTACAGTGACGGTAAGGTTAAGGCCGAGGTGTACGTAAGCGCTGAATTAAACATTGGCGAGACGACCGGAAAGCATTTTACCGTTGATGAGAGCGTTATCGAATACCTGGAGGACCAGTTCGAGAAAGTGGTTCAAGCTGAAATTAAAGTTGCTTTCAATAAGACCGTAAAAAAATATCACTCCGATGTTTTCGGCTTCGGCAACCGTCTCGAAGATTGGAATCCTAAGCTCTGGAAAACGTTGCAGGATGACTGGGAAGACCGTCTCCTGCCAGAAGCTGAACTTGATATCCGTGTCGATGCCAAGCTACGTCGGACCTCTCGTCTACAGCGTGCACCTTGGGCAGGGGAGTAGGGGACTAACAGCACGACGGTAATTTCGTAACCGAGGCTGTCCCATACGTATGAAAAATAGACCTTGGGATGCTTAGCCATCCTCAAGGTCTATTTTTTATGCGCTCCGTGCAGCGTGAATCACACGAGTTGACTAGGGCTGAAACTTCACGTGCAGCTGTACCAGCTCGGACCGGCTGCTTGTGCGGATCGGCGGACCCCAGAAGCCATAGCCGGAGGTTACGACGGAATGGAGGGAGCCTTTTTGCAAGTAGCCCCAGTCATTTTCATAGATTTGACGGGTAATGAATTGCGCCGGAGCGATTTGTCCGCGGTGCGTATGCCCGGAGACCATCAAATCTACCCCGTTCCGCTGGGCGATACCCAGCTCGTAAGGCTGATGATCCAGCAGGATCACAGGCTGCTTGCGATCTACGGCTGCCATCAGCTGGGCCAGCTCGGCCCGATCCTTCTCGGTGCGATCCTTGCGGCCGACCAGGGTAATCTTGTTGTCCAGTGTCACGGCTTCGTCATATAACACATGAATATTGCTCCGCTCCAGCGCCGCAATCAGATCGGCAATCGGTCCGTTAAATTTATCATGATTGCCAAGTGAAGCATACACGCCATAGGGCGCCTGAACCTCGCTTAAAATGTCAACAAAGCCGTTCTCGAGGTACGTATTCAGATTATCGTCGGTAATATCTCCGGGAAATAACACAAGGTCCGGCTTCAGGGCATTGATGCGTTCTACCATACGTTTGGCGTGCGACGGCCCGGACAACAGCCCGAAATGCATGTCGGCCGCCATTACGATGTTGAGCTGCGAAGGCCCTTCCGTCTGCTTGTTAACGGTAATTTCATAGCTGCGAACAACCGGGCTGTACGCGTTGAAGGTGCCGATGCCGAGCATAGCCAGCAGCAGCAGCAAAGTTAGCGCGCCCGCCCACTTTTGGGCATGATGCCGAGGCAGCCTCGTTAAGCGCAGCAGGGCCAGACTGATATGAATGACGGGTAAAGTCAAGATAAGCAGGGAGAACACGGCCAGCCAGTAAGAGCCGATCATGCTGAGCCAAGACACGCTGCCCAACCATCTGGCGAAAATAAACGAGGTTGCCAGAAAAGCCAGCACAACGATGTACAGCAGCTTGAATCTTGCGGAGACGGCAGGGCGAAGGAAGCTCCAGCCGCTCCAACCAATGTAAGTCACTAACAATCCGTACACAAGCAGAATCGCGATTCCAATGATAGCAAGCATCTAAGCTGCAGCCCTCCATCATATTTTGCGAATTTCGAATTTCCCGAGCAGCTTCTGTAGGGCGGAAGTCTCGTGTAAATAAGAATACCTTGTTTTCGTTATTGGGTAAATAGAAGGGGATGAAGGCTGTCATAAGGCGAAGGTTGGGGGCTTGAGGATTAGGCGGCTCTTCATGCCAAAGGCCAGTCCCGGCGAGTGCTAGACTCATCCGGTCTGGTCTTGAGGTACGCTCGCAGTCATCCGCATGTCTGCGCGGTTACGCGGTTATTTAAGGCATCAATCCCGAGTCGCTTGGCGAGGAAGGGCCTCGAGCTGAAGTGAAGGGGTGTGATCAAGCAGTAGACGGCTTACTTCAAGCTGACGTGCTTGTATTTCAGCCATGAGCAGTTCGATAAACTCAGCGTCAAGCTGCAAGGTAATAGATATTGCGTAAGCTTCTGTCAGCTCTTGATCGCTCAGCCATTTCATAGATGTCCCTCAGCTTCCGTTACCATTTTTATACTATTTATCATAATGTTAACTCGGCTTGGATACAGCGCATAATTCGTCGAATTGATCCTATATTTTTTTCATCATCTTGCAAAATGTGCAGAAATAATTGCATGATGAAGAAAAAATGTAAAATAAAAAGACTGTTCAGACAGCTTGGCGCTGTTTGGACAGTCTTTAGAATGGAAAAATAAAAATTATTTTGTTTTATTATGAAAATTATATTTTTTTTGGTAAAATAAACCTAGTATTATCCCCAATCATTATTTCGTTTTACCATGACTTCAGTACGTGTGCTAGCTGTACGATTGAAGGTCGAGCGTAGTGCAGAAGATTCAGATTCCGATATATTTGTATTTTTCGATAACGAGTTGCGGCTTGCCTGATGTGACAGTTGATTCATTTGATGGACAATGTTGTGTAATTGTGGATTTAAGGTAATTGTCTGCATGAATAGTTACTCCTTTTCCTAAAATGGTACTTGCTCCCTATAATATATCAGAAAGTAAGGTAGAAGGGTATGAGTTTAGTCATGGAAAAAAATAAATTTTTTACAGGATTAATGGTGACCCTGTTACTTGTGATTCAAGCTTGGTGTTCCTTTATTACATTCAACTACCCATACCTTGGAATCAGTGTAGGACAGGACGAGCAGCAGCAGTGGATTATTACTAGCTTGAAGTATGACATAATTCAGACAGAGTTTAAATTGCAAATAGGGGATGTGATCACGCTAGTTGATGGCCAGCCTCTAGAACAATCTCAGTTTGTGAAAAGGTGGAGGACGGTGGAGCAAGCCAAACAGATCGTCATTTCAAGGGACGGACAGGCTACGGAATTTGATCTAACCTCCAGAAGTAAAACGTCGATACCAGACATGCTTCCTATTTTCCAAGAAATGATATGTTTGTTTATGGCAGTATTTCTTTTTCTGAAAGCAAGACATTCGCCATCAGGCAGGCTGCTTGCAGTTGTGTTTCTCACGATGAGTATCGTGTATATGAGTCTTGGGGCTTCTGTTCGAGGAGATGCACTGGGCAAGCTATTGATTACAGGTTTTGTTACATTGCTTCCTGCTGTTTTCCTTCATTTTTTGTTAGTTTTTATTAGAGAAAATGGAGGAACGACAATATCCAGCCGCTATTTAAAATTTTTTTATATTGCAGCTGCCATTGGGATTGTTGCTCGGTTGGCGTATTTTTCTCCATCATTTGCGTATTACGTTTACACATATAGTACTATTTTCGCATTAGGTTTTTTTATTTTATGTTTTGTGTTTATTATGATTATTTTAACTAGATTGTATCTTGAGGGGCGAAAGAGCATCACTCCGCTCCTGAACATTATTAGAAGCATATGGCTGGCTTTCTTTTTTGCGTTTTTGCCTTCAATTTGTCTTTCATTTATTCCTACTCTTTTTTTAGGCAAGTCGATTATTGATGCCAGATTTACCAGTCTGTGTATTTTGCTCTTCCCCATCTCCTTTGCGTATCTCATCGCAACCGATCAGCTGTATGATATCGGACTGGTGCTTCGGCGCTTTTTATTTACCTGCTTGCTCGCGCTTGTGCCTGTCGGCTTGTTTACAGCGATGTATGTTTTTCTTTTCCAGCAGGAGGCGACGGCCAGTCAAGTGATGTTTGTAGGCGTGGGAGCGATGTTTATGGTCTCGCTCGTGCTATACGCCGCTGAATATTGGGCCACCAAGCTGGAGCCGGCTTTGTTTCCCCGCAAGTTCATGCTGCAGGCGGCGTTGAAGAAAATTTCCAAAAATCTAGGAACGATCTCGAATTTCAGAGAGCTGAAGGAGCTAATCCTCGTTGATATTGTGGCAACCCTGCAGGTGTCAGGTGCAGCGATTGCATTTGCGTATGCGGACGGGCGGGACAATAAACTGGAAATGATCCGGGAAGGCGAAATCCGGGAAAGCGACATTCGGATGCTGATCGAAGCTTCCTCGCAAGCTCATCCTCTGTACACCTGTATCGAGATGAACCGGCATGAGGCTTATACGAGCTTTCTGATCATTACCCGCAAGAAAACGAACACCCTTCTGGCGAAGGAGGAGCTGCACTGGCTGAGACTGATCACGTCCTATCTGGAGGTGAGTCTGGAAAACATCCATCTGATCCGCAAGCTGACGCACAAGCTGCAGCAGATGGCCGCACAGCTGCCGCAGGAGCAGGCCGCGCAGGAAATCCAATGGTTCCGCAAGGTGATGCTTGACCTGCAGGAGGAGGAGCGCCAGCGCATTGCAACCGATTTGCACGATACGACGTTGCAGGATTTGTTTTTTCTCAAGCGCAGACTGACCGCCCTGGCTGAAAGCGAAGATCCTCAGGAGGAGTACGAAGAGCCGCTGAGAGGCTTGATTCGTTATGTGGAGATGATCAATGAAAGCCTGCGCCAAAGCTGCTTCGAGTTAAATCCGCATTTATTAAAGGAGGTCGGGCTTATGCGGACGCTGCGGATGTATTTGGACAAGGAGGCCGCAACGACTCCCTTCGAGCTGATCTATGTGGTCGGTGAGGCGCAGGCCATAGAGGCGAGCGATCTGGCTGCCAAGCAGCATATTTTCCGGATCGTCCAGGAGCTGCTGAATAATGCCAAAAAGCACTCGCAAGCAGCCAAGGTCAATTTTCAGACGGAGGAAGCGGACGGAAAATTTCTTCTGACTTACGAGGATGACGGGGTTGGCTTCGAGCTGCAGCAAGCCATAGCCGAGATTGGCAATTCAGGGCTTGGTCTGGAACAGCTGAGAAGCCGGGTACTGCATCTGAACGGTGAGCTGATGTGGAGCGCACGAAGCGGAGGCGGCACAAAAATGCTGATTACGCTGCCTGCCCGGCAATTGCTTCACGCTTAATCGGCTTGATCGAATTGGCGTCGATAAGGGGAAATTTCCAGAAGTCTCATTAGTCAATCTCTTGCGAGTTTGGTAGAATTAGTACAACGAACGTTTCTCCTTGTTGCGGAGAACGGGGGCTGGGGCAAGCGGCCAGGTTTGAGCTGACCGACCGAAAGCTTGCGTTGGCATCGAAACTTCTTCTGGGATGGACATCATGAAATCTGGTGAGATGCGAAATGAAGGCCTTACGATGCTGTTGAAGCTGTTGAAAAAAATAGGCGTGTCGTCAGGGGTGGCCGTGCTGCTCCTTCTTCAAATTTGGTGTACGTGGATTACCTTCGAGTCTCCGAGACTCGGTATTACGTTGCAGCAGACAGCAGAACAGCAGTGGGTTATCGCCGAACTGGACAATGAGCGTGTCCGCGCCGCTCTGAATGTGCGTCTTGGGGATACGGTGCTGCTCATTGACGGGCTGCCGCCGGAGCAATCGCTGAATGTGCAGCGCTGGGGGAGCATTGACAAGGCTCACAGTCTGCTGGTCGCGAGGTCGGGCGTGCAGATCGAAATTCCCGTCGTGCTGACAAGCACCGGTGTGGACGACTTGCTTCCGATCGTTCAGCAACTGGTTTGTCTGCTGCTTGCAGCGATGCTGTTTGCCAAGCTGCGTCATTCCCCGTCAGCGCGGCTGCTCGGGGCGGTATTTCTGACGCTTGCGCTTATTTATATGAGCTTGGGCGCTTCGGTGCGCGGCGACGCACTGGGCAAGTTTTTGATTACGAATGCGGTCATGGTGCTGCCTGTTGTTTTTGTGCATTTTTTACTTGTTTTTTTGGCTGAAAAAAGCGAGCTGGCTCCTGCAGCCACGTTTGTTCGCTATTGGTACGTGGCAGCTGCAGCGGTCGGTGCGGTTCGAATCCTTTATTTTGTCCCGACGATGGAGTATCAGGTGCATGTATACAGCGCGACGGTAACGCTCGTCAGCTTTGTAGCGGGTTTTCTCGTCAATATAGGGCTGCTGATTTATCTGTATATTCGTTCGAGACGGGAAGCTCCGCAGCTGCGCAGCATTATTACAACGATCGGTGTTTCGCTGGTGCTGTCCTTTTTGCCGGTGGTAGGGTTGTCGATTGTTCCCAAAATAGGGTCCGGAATCTGGTTCGCAGATCCGCTCTGGACAAGCAGCTTTATTTTGCTGTTCCCCATTTCCTTCGCTTACTTGCTCGCTTCCGATCAGCTGTATGATATTGGAATGGTCGTTCGACGGTTTTTGTTTGCATGCTTGCTGGCGGTTGTTCCGGTTGCCGTCTTTACCGGGCTGTATGTTTTTTTGTTTCAAGGAGAGCTCGGCCTGAATGAGGTTGTATTTATCGGGTTCGGGGCCATGCTGATGATGTCGCTGTCGCTGTATGCCGCAGAGTATTGGTCGACCATGCTGGAGCCTGTCTTATTCCCGCGTAAATTTATGCTGCGGGCAGCCCTGAAGAAAATTTCTAAAAACCTTGGTTTGATTTCCAGCTTCCGGGAATTGAAGGAATTGATCCTGGTTGATATAGTGAGCACGCTGCAAGTATCCGGGTGCGCGATTGCGTTCGCTTACGAGAATGAGCTTGAGCTTATTCACGAAGGGGAGATCGACGTGGCAGAGGTGCGGGAGCTGCTGGCCGGATCAGGTTCGTTGCAGGAGCATCCGTTTTATACGTTGATCGAGATGAACCGGCATGAAGCCTATACGAGCTGTCTGATTATTACCGGCAAGAAAACCCGGACGCGGCTGGTGCAGGAGGAGCTGCAATGGCTGCACCTGATTACGTCGTATCTGGAAGTGAGCCTGGAAAATTTTCATCTGATCCGCAAGCTGACACACCGGCTGCAGCAAGTAGCCGCCGAGCTGCCGCAGGAGGGCGACGCTCGCGAAATTCAATGGTTCCGCAAGGTGATGTTTGATCTGCAGGAAGAAGAGCGGGTGCGGATTTCCACAGAGCTGCACGATACGACGCTGCAGGATTTGTTTTTTCTCAAGCGGCGGTTGACGGCATTGACGGACAGCGGAAGCCGTACTCCGGAGGAGCAGGACATGCTGCGCGGCATGATTCAATATGTGGAGCTGATCAACGAAAGCCTGCGGCAAAGTTGCTTCGAGCTGAACCCGTATTTGCTGAAGGAGGTCGGATTGGTGAAAACGCTGGCGATGTATTTGGAGAAGGAGGCGTTCACCACCCCGTTTGAGCTGAACTTTCAACTGGGTGAAATGCCCGGCGTCGAGGCGGGAGATCCATCGGTGAAGCAGCATGTGTTCCGTATTGTGCAGGAGCTGCTCAACAATGCGAGGAAGCATGCCGAAGCGGAGCAGGTTCACTTCGAGCTGCGCGAGGAGGCGGGTCTGCTGATTTTGCATTATGAGGATGACGGGATCGGGTTCGACCAGGGCGAGGCAGGCGAGAAGCGGTTAGGGACTTCGGGATTGGGTCTGGAGCAGATGAGAAGCCGGGTATTGCATCTGGGCGGACAGTTGACTTGGCAAACGGAAAAAGGGAGCGGGACGAGGGTCATGATCACCTTGCCTGTGGAGGGAGCTGAATTGGCATGAGTGAACGAATTAAAGCGCTGGTCGTGGATGACCATCCCCTTGTCGCCAATGCGACCAAGGCGTTATTGCAGGATATGGGCCGGATTGAGGTGATCGGAGTCGTTCGCACCGCCGCCCAATGTATGGAGCAGGCCATGCGGCAGGCGCCGGATCTTGTATTTCTGGATTACCATCTGCCGGATCAAACCGGGATGGAGGTCGCCGCCTGGCTCAAGCAGCAATTTCCAACGATCCATATCGTTATTTTCACAGGGGTAGAGCTGACCGGCATTCTTGACAAGCTGATTGAAATTCGCGTCAGCGGCGTTTTGTCCAAGGAATCCGGAGAACGGACGATTCAAAATATGGTGAACTGCATTTTGGACGGGCATACGATGCTGCCGCTTTCGATCTATCATCGGATGCAGCTGAACAGCGGATATTCGCCTAGCGATGAACGGCTGGAGGAAGAAGAAATTTTGATGATGAATATGCTGGTCAAAGGCGCCACGCATGAGCAGATTGCAACCCGTATTCATATGAGCAAGCGGACGGTGGACAATTATTTGCGCAAAATTTATGCGAAGCTGGGCGTCAAATCCCGGGTGGAAGCGATGGAAAAGTTTATAACGAGCAAATATTACATGTAGCCGGAGGAGGCGCGTTAGGTGACGCCAGAGATCAGACAGCATATGGAGCGGATGGTGGAGGACCTGATCGAAGTCGACGATCTCAAGCAACTGGTCAAGTCGTTCATCGCGGATAAGGCGGGAGAATACAGCTCGTGGTCCGGTGTCACGCTCAGCACGCATTATATGCTGGGCGGCACGTCGCCGCATATTGACCGGCTCGCTGCGGTATCCGAGCTGATCGCGCTTACGCTGGATATTATGGACGATCTGCAGGATCAGGATCATCTCA
Source organism: Paenibacillus sp. sg306046 (assembly GCF_059821225.1). Lineage (NCBI taxonomy): Bacteria > Bacillati > Bacillota > Bacilli > Caryophanales > Paenibacillaceae > Paenibacillus > Paenibacillus sp. sg306046. The sequence continues at coordinate 170,351 of NZ_JCAMRT010000001.1, read as the reverse complement.
GCAAGCCGTGGATGCAATGCCCGCAAGCGGTCACGTTAAACGCGATGCTGCTGATGCTGATGGGAGCGGTCGGCGAGCTGGGGCAGCTCGGGGTTTCCCCGCAGGCGATGGCGGAGCTGAGCCGGATTGTGGCCAGATCGGTAAACGGGCAGCAGAAGGATGTAACCGCCAGTGTGGCGACGGTGGATGACTATTTGCAGATGACGCAGGAGAAGTCGGGTTCGTTATTCCGGCTCGCATGCTTTATCGGGTACTCGTCGCTGGAATGTCCGGCCGAGACGATCGAGCAGCTGCATCAGCTGGCGGATTGCACCGGACTTATTCATCAAATTCAGAACGATATGCGTGATATTATCCGCTATGATATTAAAAACGATCTCATTGGCAAAAAACGGACGCTGCCCGTGCTGTATTTGCTGGAGGTGGAGGACGAAGCGTTCCGGCCGATTCAGGACTACTATGCAGGTCGGCTGTCCGCCGACTGGCTGCTCGCGAACAAGCAGGAGCTGATCGGGATGCTGGAGCATTCCGGCTGCCTGGAATATGCGCAGGTTGTTCAGTCGGTGTGTCTCCAGAAGGCGGAGGAGCTGTTCGCGCAATTGCAGGGCGACGATGTACGGAAGGCCGAGCTGAGATCGTGGCTGATCGGCTCGTTTCTGGAATAAAACAAGCTTCTCCTTCGGACCGGCAGGTGCAGAAGGAGAAGCTTGTCTGGTTTGAAGCTGCCGCGATGAGCGGCGAGCCGGAAAAGGCATGGAAGCCAATGGCTTGGTTAAAGGGTCAGTCGAACAACTTTTTCAAATTATCGCTGTAAGGGGCGCGGATAACGCCCTTCTCGGTAATAATCGCTGTTACGTATTCGTTCGGCGTTACGTCGAAGGCCGGATTGTACACCTTGACGCCCGCAGGCGCTGTACGCTTGCCGAAGCCTTGCGTAATTTCGTCCTCATGGCGTTCCTCAATCGGAATATCGCCGCCTGTCGGCGTATGCAGATCAATCGTGGACATCGGACATGCGACGTAGAAAGGGATGCCGTGGGCCTTGGCCAGCACGGCAACGCTGTACGTGCCGATTTTGTTGGCGACGTCGCCGTTGGCGGCTACGCGGTCCGTGCCGACGATGACGGCCTGAATCCAGCCCTTGGCCATCACAACGCCCGCCATATTGTCGCAGATCAGCGTCACATCAACGCCTGCCTGCTGCAGCTCAAACGCCGTCAGGCGCGCGCCCTGCAGCACAGGCCGGGTTTCGTCGGCGAATACCTTCAGCGTAATGCCCTTCTCCAGCGCCAAATACATCGGCGCAAGCGCCGTACCGTAGCGGGCCGTTGCCAGACCGCCCGCGTTGCAGTGCGTGAGGACGCCCATGCCGTCCTCGAACAGCTCCAGCGCATGCTCGCCGATCAGGCGGCATGTTTCCTCATCCTCGGCCTGGATGGCGATGGCCTCGTCCAGCAGCGCCCGTTTGGCCGCTTGCGGTCGGGCTGCGTCTGCGCCGTTCGCGTCTAGCAGCGCCGCCGCGCGCGCCCGCATCCGGTCGAGCGCCCAGAACAGGTTGACCGCCGTCGGACGGCTGGTCGCGAGGTAATCGCACTGGCGGCTCACGTCCGCCAGCAGGGCATCCCGTCCGCCTTCCGTCCCGCGGACGCCAAGGTATACGCCGAACGCCGCGGCAATGCCGATCGCAGGAGCTCCGCGTACAGCGAGCTGTTTGATCGCGTCCCAAACTTGCTCAGCCGTCGTTAGCTCCAAATAAATGATGTTATCCGGCAGCAGCCGTTGATCCAGCAGCTCCAGACGGTCCTCCAGCGAATTCCAGCGGACCGATTGCAGCCAAGCGGCTGCCTGCGTTGTTTCAGGGGTAGTCATGTTGGTCATCTCCTTGCAAATTCGGCTTAAGAAACGGCTTTCTCTGCGATGTCAATCAAATCCTCAATCGAAGTCGCCGAGCGGTTCGCTTTGATCAGCGCGGTGCCGATGGACAGGGCGATGCGCTGGGCGCGTTCCCGAGCCGCCTCATCCTGCAGCTGGTTAATGTCGGCAACCTGCGCCAGCCCATGGACGCGGCGCACCATTTTGCTGCCGGTAAAGCCGACGGTGTCGCGCAGCACGTCCAGCAGGTAGTACTCGGCGTACCCCGGCGTGCGGAAGACGCGGTCTGCGCCATGCTCGTCCCACAGTGCGCGGAACTCGGCGGTAAAGCGCGTCCAGATATCGCGGATCGTTCCGATCAAATAAGCGCGGTAGTCGCGGCGGGAGGGCGAGTCCGCACTCCAGCCCTCCTGCGCGGCAAAGTTGAGCAGCAGATTCGCAAGCACGGCGCCGATATCAAAGCCCATCGGGCCATAGTAAGCGAATTCCGGGTCGATCACCTTGGTCGAATCCGGCTTGATAAAGATGCTGCCGGTATGCAGGTCGCCATGCAGCAGCGCCTGAGCGCGCGTGAGGAACTTGTCGCGTAAAATCGCGACCTCCAGGTGCAGCTCGGCATCGCGCCAAACCGCCTCTACCGCGTCGCGGATCGCGGGCGGCACATTGTTGTTCGGCGAATCGGTATAAGGATCGTCGAAAATCAGATCCTCGGTAATTTTGCACAGCTCCGGGTTGATGAAGCGTTTGACGCGCTCCTTTTTGTCCTGCTGGTTCATGCCGAGATCGGAGGTAAAAAACAAGGTCCGCGCCAGGAAGGTGGCGATATGTCCGGCGAACAGCGGATATTGCTGGCGCTCGATCAGCCCTTTGCGCATAATGACGTGATCGCTGAGATCCTGCATCACCGTCAGCGCGAGCTCAGGCTCATAGACATGCACATGGGGCACAAGCTCAGGGCACAGCGCCTCCTGAATGAGCAGCGCTTCGCTTTCGATCCGCGCGCGGTCGAGCGTGAGCGGCCATGATTCGCCGACGACCTTGGCATACGGGAGCGCCTGCTTGAGAATAATGCTTGCACCTGAAGCAGGATCGGAAATATGAAACACGAGATTGAGGTTGCCGTCGCCGATTTCACGGCTGACCAGCTCGCAGCCTGGCGCGAACAGCTCGGGAATTTGGCGGGCGTACTCAATCGCCTGGGCTTCTGAGAATGGATGATATGTGGACACGGAATGAAGTCCTCCTTTTTCCATAGCTGAACAGGTTCATTCCTACTAGTATAAAGCAATTCGCCGCCCGTTGGAATAGCAGGGCTGACCGCTAAACCCGCGCAGCAGAAAAAGGAGGCCGTCGCCCCCTTTTCCACAGACCGTTCGCTCCGTCGAATGTCCGCCGCCTGCCTCCGGCATAGGCTTCGTTCGGCGCAAGCTTCGTTTGGCAGCCCGTACGGCTAGTCCCGGAACGGCGTCCTTCTGCGGTGCTCCACCAAGTCAATCGCGCCCAGCACGACATGGGCAAGCCCGAAGCCGACTACGGCTGCGGCCGCCATCGGATACTTGCCGCGCATCGCGGCTCCGGAGGCTGTTACGGCTGTGCCTAATACCGTTGGAATCAGACCTTCTCGCATCGCTTGAGTTCCTCCTTCGTTTGCGTCTGTTTGCGTGGTGCTGTCTTAGCATCGAGCTTTGCGATTGATTTTATGCCGCTTCGGAATTGCATTGTTTTGGCTAAAAATCTATAATTATTTGGATGGTTGAAATCCCGTGCGGGCGGCAATCCGGACGCGAGACCCGCTATACGGGATTGCAGAGGAGGGAAGCACGGTTGGACAACAGGGAAGCAGCGGTTGAAGAAGCGATAACGCTCAAGGAATGGGCGATAGCCGTGGAAGCGCTTGGAAGCGGTGAACAGATTCTGATCATGCGCAAGGGCGGAATCCGCGAGGAAACGAAGGATTTTCGCGTCGAAAGCGACAGCTTTTATTTGTATCCGACCTATGAGCATCAGCGCAAGGAGCTGGTCGATCCGCCTTATGCGGCGCGGTTGGAGGAGCTGGCGGCAGGCTGGAGCCCGGAGCAGACGGATATCGCAATCGAGTTTTACGCGGAGCTGGCTGAGGACGTGCTGATTGAGTCGCAGGAGGAGCTGGACAAGCTGCAGCGGCTGCACATCTGGACTGAGCAATTTGCCGGAGAGCGGCTGAAATGGAAGCGGACGAAGCCGCTGCATGTGATGCTGCTGCGCGTGTACAGGCTGCAGCAGCCGATATCGGTACCGATCGAGCCGGTCTACAACGGCTGTAAATCGTGGATCGGCTTGCCGGCCGGGCTGCTGGATCGCGTCGAACGGACGCCGGTGCTGTCGGAAGCGCAATTCCGTGCGAAACGGGACGAGGTAAAATCGGCGTTAAACCGATGATTAAGAAGAAAAAGCGCCAAAAATAGCGCAGGCAGGTATTTATTCATTCCAAATGGTAAGATATAATAGTATATTATGATTGAGAATCATTGAGAATCAGTTTAGAATGATTCTTATGAGAAAACAATTCCAAAACAAAAATACAGGGAAGCACGGAGGCAAACAAAATGGCTAATTCTCCTCATTTTCAAATAGAGGGCTTGAAAGCGACGATTGAAGGCAAGGAAATTTTGAAGGGCTTGAGCCTGGAAATCAAGGGCGGCGAAGTCCACGCGATTATGGGACCGAACGGTACGGGGAAAAGTACGCTTGCGTCCACGCTGATGGGCCACCCGAAATATGAAGTGACAGACGGCTCGGTCTCGCTGGACGGCGAAGACGTGCTGGAAATGGCGACGGATGAGCGCGCGCGCGCAGGTCTGTTCCTGGCGATGCAATACCCCAGTGAAATTACAGGCGTGACCAACGCCGACTTCTTGCGCAGTGCGATTAATGCGCGCCGCGAAGAGGGCAGCGAAATTTCGCTGATCAAGTTCATCCGTCTGATGGAGGGCAAAATGAAGGAGCTGGAGATGAACCCCGAGTTCATGCACCGCTACCTGAATGAGGGCTTCTCCGGCGGCGAGAAGAAGCGGAATGAAATTTTGCAAATGCTGATGCTTGACCCGCGGATCGTCATCCTCGATGAGATTGACTCGGGCCTTGATATCGACGCGCTGCGGATCGTAGCTAACGGCGTGAACGCGATGCGCTCCGAGGACCGCGGCTTCCTGATCATTACTCACTACCAGCGCCTGCTGAACTACATCACGCCTGATTTTGTTCACGTGATGATGCAAGGCCGCATCGTGAAATCCGGCGGTCCTGAGCTGGCGCAGCGTCTGGAAAACGAAGGCTACGACTGGGTGAAGGAAGAGCTTGGCATTACGGATGAAACCGTTGGCGGCAGCGAGGAAGAGGAATTCAAGATTCCGATGAACACGACCGCTCCGAAATATTAATCAGCTACCCGGGAGGGACAGGAGGAAACACGAATGAGTACACAAACTCTTCCGATCGACCGCGTGAGCTTGGTGGAGCAGTCCAAAGCACGGAAAGAACCTGAATGGATCACCACTTTGCGTGAACAGGCGCTTGAGCTCGCGGAAACACTCGATTGGCCCGTATTGGAGAAAACAAGAATTGACCGCTGGAATTTGACTTCCTTCGGTTCCTATAAAGCTGCAGCCAAGCTCAGCTCGCTCGAAGCGCTGCCGGAATCGGCCAAAACGCTGCTGACCGGCGGCGGCGAAGGCAGCCCGGATAACGTGCTGGTCCAGCAAAACTCCGGTGTTGTCTACAGCAGTTTGTCGGCGGAGCTGGCGCAGCAGGGCGTCATTTTTTGCAGTCTGGAGGACGCGCTGGTCCAGCACGAAGCTCTGGTGCGCTCTTACTTCCAAACCGTTATCAAACCCGATGAGCATCGCCTGACGGCGCTGCATGCGGCGCTCTGGAGCGGTGGCGTGTTTCTGTACGTCCCTAAGAACGTGCAGGTCGAAGTGCCGGTGCAGGCGCTGTTCCTGACGGACGATGCCGAAGCGAGCTTCTCGCCGCATGTACTGATCGTAGCCGAGCAGCATGCTTCCGTTACGTATGTCGATAACTATGTGTCGGAAGGCAGCCTGAACGGCCTGGTTCAAAACGGCGCTGTCGAGGTGATTGTGAAGCCGGGGGCGAAAGTGACGTTTGCGTCGGTTCATAATTTGAACGACAGCGTCGCTGACCTGACATACCGCCGCGCCATCGTTGAAAATGACGGCGCCGTGGAATGGATCGTCGGCGAGATGCATTACGGCAACGCCGTGTCGGACACGACGTCGATCCTCAAGGGCAACGGCTCGACGTCGGATGCGAAGGTCATCTGCGTCGGTACGGGCGAGCAGAAGCTGAACATCTCGACTCGCGCCGTTCATTTCGGCAAAAGCTCGGATAGCCAGATGATTACGCGCGCGGTTATGCGTGATGCGGCAACGGCGATCATCAACGGCATCACGAAGATCGAGCATGGCGCGACGAAAGCAAACGGCGAGCAGACGGAAAAGGTGCTTATGCTGAGCCCGAAATCGCGCGGCGACGCCAACCCGATCCTGCTGATCGACGAAGACGACGTAACCGCCGGACACGCAGCGAGTGTAGGCCAGGTGAATCCGGAGCAGGTGTACTACCTGATGAGCCGCGGGATCAGCAAGGCGGAAGCCGAGCGTCTGATCATCTACGGCTTCCTCGATCCGGTCGTGGCGGAAATTCCGCTTGAGCTTGTTCGCGCGCAATTGCAGCATCTCGTCGAAAGGAAGTTGGGACAATGAATACGGCCGATATCCGCAGTCAGTTCCCCATTCTGAAGCAAGAGATCAACGGGCATCCGCTTGTGTATCTGGATTCGGCGGCGACGTCGCAAAAGCCTCTCTCTGTCATCGAGGCGGTAACCCGGTATTACAAGCTGGATAATTCGAACGTCCATCGCGGCGTTCACACCCTGGGCTCCCGTGCGACCGACGCTTACGAGGGCGCGCGCGAGAAGGTTCGCCAGTTTCTGAATGCCCGCTCGACGGAGGAGATCATCTTCACGCGGGGAACGACGACGGGTATCAATCTGGTCGCGTCCAGCTACGCAAGGTCGATCTGCGGGCCTGGCGACGAGATCGTGCTCACCCCGATGGAGCATCACAGCAATCTCATTCCATGGCAGCAGGTCGCGAAAGCGACCGGCGCCGTGCTGAAATATATGCCTTTGCAGCCGGACGGCACGATTAAGCTGGCCGATGTGGAGGGTACCATTACCGAGCGCACGAAAATGGTCGCGATCACGTATGCGTCCAATGTGCTTGGGACCGTGAATCCGGTCAAGGAAATCGGGGCAATCGCCCACAAGCATGGCGCAAAAATTCTCGTGGATGGCGCGCAAAGCACCCCGCACAAAAAAATTGACGTGCAGGACCTGGATTGCGATTTCTATGCTTTCTCCGGCCACAAGATGTGCGCTCCAACCGGAATCGGCGCGTTGTACGGCAAGAAGGAGCTGCTGCTTGGCATGGAGCCGATTGAATTCGGCGGCGAAATGATCGACCATGTGGGCTTGTACGACTCGACGTGGAAGGATCTCCCTTGGCGGTTCGAGGGCGGCACGCCGATCATTGCGGGCGCTGTGGGCCTCGGGGCGGCGATTGATTTCCTGCAAAGCATCGGGCTGGACGCCATTGAGCAGCATGAGAAGCAGCTGACGGCTTACGCGTTGGAGCGTATGCTGGAGGTTGAAGGATTGACCGTCTACGGTCCGCAGACGAACCGGGTTGGTCTGGTGACGTTTAACCTCGACGACGTGCATCCGCATGATGTCGCAACGGTGCTAGATGCAGAAGGCGTGGCGGTTCGCGCCGGGCATCATTGCTGCCAGCCGCTGATGCGCTGGCTGAATGTAACGGCAACGGCACGCGCCAGCTTTTATCTGTATAACAATGAAGATGACGTTGACCGGTTAATTGCTGCGCTGATCAAAACAAAGGAGTACTTCGGTCATGCAATTGGATGATTTATACCGCAGAGTCATTATGGATCATTATAAAAATCCGCGCAACCGCGGCAGCTTCGAAGGGGAGACGGTCAGCATAGACCTGAACAACCCGACGTGCGGCGACAAAATCCAGCTGCAGATGCAGGTGGAGGACGGCAAAGTGCTGGCGGCCAAGTTTAACGGAGAGGGCTGCTCGATCTCCCTCTCCTCCGCCTCCATGATGACGGACGCGGTCAAAGGCAAGACGCTCGACGAGGCTCTGCAGATGGCGGAATCCTTTTCCTCGCTGATGAAGGGGGAGCCTGTCGAGTTTGAATATGAAGATATCGAAGCATTGTCCGGCGTCAACAAGTTCCCGGCGCGGATCAAGTGTGCAACGCTTGCCTGGAACGCGCTCCGCAAGGGCATTGATCAGGTGAAGCAATAACGGGTAAAGTAACCTGCAGGAAGCAAGCTAGATTGACAAGGAGGTACGGAAGCTATGGCTAAAAAAATGCCGGAGATGGAAGAGTACAAGTATGGTTTTCGCGACGAGCATAAGAACATCTTTCAGAGCGGAAAAGGGCTGACGCGTGAAATCGTAACCGAGATTTCGCGGATGAAGGGCGAGCCGGACTGGATGCTGGAGTTCCGTTTGAAGTCGCTGGAGCAATTCCTCAAGATGCCGATGCCGAATTGGGGCGGCAACATGGACGATCTGGATTTCGACGATATCCAGTACTATGTGAAGCCTTCCGAGAAGCAAGGCAAGACGTGGGAAGAGGTTCCGACGGAAATCAAGGAAACGTTCGACAAGCTGGGCATTCCGGAAGCTGAGCAAAAGTTTCTGGCCGGCGTATCGGCGCAATATGAGTCCGAGGTTGTTTACCACAGCATGCAGAAGGATCTGGAAGATCAAGGCGTGTTGTTTATGGATACGGACACTGCGCTCAAGGAGCATCCGGAAATTTTCCGCAAGTTTTTCGGAACTATCATTCCGCCAAGCGACAACAAGTTTGCTGCGTTGAACAGCGCGGTATGGTCCGGCGGCAGCTTTATCTACGTGCCGAAAGGCGTGAAGGTTGAAATCCCGCTGCAGGCTTATTTCCGGATCAACTCGGAAAATATGGGACAATTCGAGCGTACGCTCATCATTGCCGACGAAGGCAGCTTCGTTCACTACGTGGAAGGCTGCACAGCGCCGGTATACAGCACGAACTCGCTGCATAGCGCCGTCGTTGAAATCATCTGTCTGAAGGACTCCCGTGTGCGTTACACGACGATCCAGAACTGGGCGCCAAACATCTACAACCTCGTTACCAAACGCGCGGTTGCGGAAGAAAACGCGACGATGGAATGGGTGGACGGCAACATCGGCTCCAAGCTGACGATGAAGTACCCGGCGGTTGTGCTCAAAGGCCGCGGCGCGAAGGGCATGGTCTTGTCCATCGCCGTTGCAGGCAAAGGCCAGCATCAGGATGCGGGCGCAAAAATGACGCATTTGGCGCCGGACACCACTTCGACGATCGTCTCCAAGTCGATCAGCAAGCACGGCGGCAAGGTCACCTACCGCGGACTTGCGTCGTTCGGCCGCAACTCGCAAGGGTCCAAGGCGAATATCAAATGCGATACGCTGATCATGGATAACCAATCCACATCCGACACGATCCCGTATAACGAGATCATGAACGATAACATCACGCTGGAGCATGAAGCGACCGTTTCCAAAGTGTCCGAGGATCAGCTTTTCTACCTGATGAGCCGCGGTCTGACTGAAGCGGAAGCGACACAAATGATCGTTATGGGCTTTATCGAGCCATTTACGAAGGAGCTGCCGATGGAATATGCGGTAGAGATGAACCGTCTCATTAAATTCGAGATGGAAGGCAGTATCGGATAGCCTAGAAGGATCAAGGCGCCCGGGCTTCGAAGTTGTGGCTTGCCCACCATTTGCCCACACATGTTCAATCAAAGCTTTTATTTGCGATAGAAGCTGTTCAAGAAGATGAGTCCCAAGCCCTGAGCAATCAGGGCTTTTCTGCATGCCTTTACTCGATGACTTCGATCGTACCGGTTCCCTGGCACCCATTAATTCCTCATTCGGTTGAAGGGCTGCCATCAGCAAAAAAATCCTCCCAAAGAGGAGGATCGCAGCTAAAAAGGGTGTCCTATTTAAATTTATCCGGAAATTGCTTGGTGATCCCGGCGCTCAGCGTGTCGGCAAGCTTGATAATATGGGTTTCTCCTTGATCGAAGGCCAAAATATCAGCTTTCCAATCTTTTTTAATGCGGGCTGTGACCTGATTCGTCAGCAACTGCAGATGCATGTAAAGTAAATCCTGCAGCTCCTTTTGTGTCCAATTCGGATTAGCCGCGCTCAGAAATTTCGCAAGTTCATCGGCGTTGCGGTACCATTCCTTGTTGCTCGCTTGCAGCTTGGCCTGATCTCCTTTTTGGGCCGCCTCGACGACTTGACCTGCCAGCTTAATGTGCTCCTTCAGCAAGTCAGCAAGCTTATTGCCTGCTGCTTCCCCGTAATAAGGCTTGACGGCATTCCCGATGTCCTGCTGATTGGCAAGCAGGCGCGTTAAAACATCTTGTTTGTCCGCCAAGCCGGCCAATGCGCTTGTGATGTAGCTTCTCGTCCAGATCGTATGATCAATCCACAGCTTTCTCAGCTCGCTCTGAAGCTGTACCGACGCTTGGCTCAGACACGAAGCCGATGCTTTTTCGGTCTGCACGGCTGCGTGTGCGCTTGCCGGGACGGCGCTGAATAGGAGCGACATCGCTACGAGCATGGAAATCGTCGTTTTTTTGCTGAACATGGATTCCGTATCCTCCTATCGGCGTAAGTGGGGTGAATGCGAACAGTTTAGGTTGAGCCATTTGATCAGATTTATACAAAGGACTGCAAAAATTCCCAACCTGTCTGGTGCATAGCCGGTTTCCTCCTGTCTCATGCTATACCTAGCATTTGATGAGGCACATCTATGGACACAGACAAGGAGTCGGTTATGATGACACGCGACAGCAAGCGGCTGGCAGGCGCGATACTCGCCTTAAGTGTATGTTTCGCTTCGGGCTGCGGTCAATTTTCGAAGGAGCAAAGACAGGCCAACCAGCAGGAAATTCCGAATCGGGAGCTGCAGGGAGCAGACCGTCAGCTTAGCGAGCAATGGAATGGGAAAGCAACACCTGTCGGCGACGGCGGAATGGTCCGGATGCAAGGACAGTCGGAGCAAGCGGTCATTCCGATCCAGACGGTCAAAGGAGTCGATTATGTAGTAGGCTCGGAATTTGCTACTATTGTTGGCTTCCGCTACAAATGGGATGAGCAGGCCGGGATGTTCAGCTTCGGAGACAATGATGCGGCCTTCGAATTGGAGCCGGGGAAGCTGCGGGCCCGTCGTGAGGAGCAGCCGGTCGAGCTGGCGGAGGCGCCGCTGCTGCATAATTCACAGCTGCTGATTCCTGTTTCGGCGTTTGCTTTTCTGCTGGGGGATGAAATCAGCTTCCAGGTACAAAACAAACAAATGATTGTCAACGCCACGGGACTCAATGTCGGTGGCACGATTGATGGGCCGGATGAACAAAATACCGGCAGCGAGCTGGATTTTGGCGATGATCCGAATGACCCTTATCGGGATCAGGTTGAGGAGAAGACGACCCCGACGCTGGGACAAACTGAATTGCAGGATGACGCATGGTCGAACCTGGAAGCTGTGCCTGCTTTAAAAAACATTGATTTGAACGGGCTGATCCGCCAAGCAAAGCGATATTTGGGTGTAAGATATGATTTTGGCGCTGCACCTTATTCGCGCTCCGGGAGATTTGATTGCTCTACGTATACCCAATATTTGTTTAAAAAATACGGTATTGATTTGCCGCGCACAGCCCGCGCTCAGGCTGCTCACGGTACTTCAGTAAGCCGGACTTCCTTGCGCAAAGGGGATTTGATGTTTTTTTATGTGCCCGGTCGATTTAAAAGCAACAGGGTGGTTGGACATGTAGGGATTTATATGGGCGGCCAGCAAATGATTCACGCTTCGCCGGAGCCTAAGGATGGCGTACAAATTACAAGCATCAACAAAGCTTACTGGAAGCACACCTTCCTGAAGGCGAAGCGGATTGCGGAATAGACCGAACCTTTAGTAGCGAAGCCCGAAACAGGCAATGCTGCCACTGAAACAGTTAGAATGGAAAAAGTTAAGATGGAAACCACTAAAAATGCCGTGTCCGGAGGACAGCGGCATTTTTAGTGGTGCCCGCGATGCTTTGCAGATAACCACATGGAGAGGATCACCTTGAGCGGCTTCGTGATTACTTACAAGCGCTTTACCGGTACGCACAGCTCGCATAAATCTTGCTGAAGCATAGTGCTTGTATACTTCTCCACAATCGGCCGGTTATCGACTTCATATCCCTCGTTATGCAGCCTGGGGAAGATGTCGATCCATGCTTGCTGAATATGCTCTGCTGTATGCTTGATTTGGAAAACGGCATACAAGCCGCCAGCGAGTTCGCCTCCGTGAATCGGATCGTCAAGGGAGACGTCACGCGAAAGGACAAGGCAAGCGTCAAATCTGCAGGTGTCCGGGAGTGTCGTTTGCGGATTATCATGTGAAATGCCGAATAACAGGGATGAGTCCATAAGCAGATTGTTGCGCTTGGCCCATTTTTTCAAGGTGTCCATGGCTTGCACATTGGCAGGACCATAGGGACCCACTTGCCGCACGTAAGCAATCCGGTAAGCGGGAAAGGTTTGGATGGTCATGTTCATGGTTTGTATTCCTTTCTTTGCGGGTAGTGGTTACATCCCGAATGCTAACATGAACTAAAATAAATTTCCATTTTTTATTTAAAAAATACAAATTTTCTTGTTTGTTGAACAAACATGTTGATGCAAGCAAAAGCGGCAGCCCCGAACGTTGATTGCCGTCCGTAGGCTGCCGCTTTCGCTTGCATGAATAGGTAAGTCAAGCTTCGAGAATGAATGAAAGGGCTTACACGAATATATGCTCAACCCCCAAATCCTGACGCTGCGACAGGTCGATAAACTGGCCGTCGAAGTTGACCAGCGGCCGGAAAAAATCGGTCGGATGTGTCATCACAATTTGTCCGACCTCACCGCTGCTTAGCTGCAGCTGCTTGCCGATAAAGTTAGGCACCATCCGTTGAATAAACGTATGGGTGATGCGGGGCTCCAGCTCGCCGAAGCTGCACCGGTACAGCTCGCGCAGCACCGAAAGCAGGTCGCGTTTTTTCTGGTAAACGCGGGTGGAAATCATAGCGCTGTACATGTCAGCGACCGCGACGATTTTGGCCAGCGGATGAATATCCGCTTCCTTCAGCTTCAGCGGGTAACCGCTTCCATCCAGCCGTTCATGATGCTGCAGCGCCGCCAGACAAAGCGCTTCGGGTAAACGGGACTGCTTCAGCATCTCGTATCCGTAGACGGTGTGCTGCTTGATTTGCTCGTATTCCTCATCGGTCAGCCGACCCGGCTTGGTCAAAATACGCGGATCGACCTTGCTTTTGCCGATGTCGTGCAAATAACCGGCTTTGCCTGCGAGCAGCGCCTCGTTTTCGCTTTGGCCGAGCCATTTGGCGATATAGTAGGAAATCATGCCGACCTGCACGCTGTGCTGGTACGTATAGTCGTCCTTATTATTCAGCATAAGCAGTAGCGTTACTACGTCTTTCTCCTGATGAACCTGCTCGACAAGCGGGTTGAAGCCTTCATTGATTTCAACCGGTGAAATGTAGCCTTCGATCGCGGCCTGCTCAAAGACATGCTTGATCCCCGATACGGCCCCCGCGTAAGCGTTCAGCTTTTCCTGGTACGGCTCCTGCACGAGCGCCAAAGCGGTGGAGACGGGAGCCGCAGGCTGCTCACCGAACGCGAACGCCCCGGGGTACGGTGCGGACCCAGCTTCGACCGGTGAAAGAGAGAACGGCTCAGCAAGCCTCACATCAACCTCTTCCACCCGGTGAAGCGCTAATTTGAAAATATCATCCTTCGTCAAAACGGTAGCGGCTGACAAGACGAGCAATCCGGTGGAGTTAAAAATATCGGAGCCTACACGATCCCCGATTTTAACAAGGTTAATCGGCATCCGCATAAGGAATCACCTCGGCGTTTTACTGTATATTTTTACAAAATATTGTAGTAATCGCAAGTGAAAGTAGGTCCTTTCTTTATGACAAGTAACCTTTAGGTGCCGATATACCGGCTGTACAAGCTTTTCGCCATTACCGGATCGTCGGTGCCCTGGACAAGCAGTCGGCCGTCGGGAAACAACACCAGCGTCAACCCGCCCTCCACATGCAGCTTGAGCAAAAACGGATTGCGCTCGATTCGGCCGACAGGCGCCAGCTTGCTTTCCCATTCCTGCAAATCAAGCTTGAGCGGACGGCTCGGCTGAATTTGTACCGAGTTGCGGCCGCATAGCGACTGGAAGGTGTCCTCGTCGGCGTAAGCCTCCAGATAGTCGAAGCTGCGCTGTCCGCAGCACGGGCAGTCTGCTTTGCGCGCCTGGCTGACATCAATCCCGGCATATTGGTTGTACCAGACATCCCAGTGGATCATTTTACGGCTCAGCGCCTGGCGGTCGCGAACGAGCAGCTTGAGCCCTTCGACTGCCTGATGCGAAGCAACGGTGTGAATCAGCGAGCCGATGACGCCGGCCGTGTCGCACGTTTCCGTCGTCCCTTGAGCGGGCGGCTGACCGAACAGGCAGCGCAGACAAGGCGTTTCCCCCGGCAAAATGGTTAACGATACGCCGCGCGAGCTGACGGCGCCGCCATAAATCCACGGGATGCCGTGCTTTACGCTGACGTCATTGATCAGAAACCGGACAGCGAAGTTATCGGTTCCGTCCAAAATCAGCTCGACGTCCGTCAGCAGCTCCTCGGCGTTTGTCCGGTTCAGGTCGGCGACAATCGGCTCGATGACGACGCCGGAATTTGCCGCGCGCAGTCTGGCGGCTCCGGCTTCCGCTTTCGGCGACGAGGCAGCCGCATCGGCTTCATCGTACAGCATTTGCCGCTGCAAATTGCTCCGCTCGACAAAGTCACGGTCAATGATCCGGACAAACCCGACGCCCGCGCGGACCATATGATTGGCCAGCACGGTGCCGAGCGCCCCCATGCCGACGATCGCTATGCGGGCTTGCAGCAGCTTGGCTTGACCTTGTTCGCCGATCGGCGCAAACAGCATTTGCCGGGAGTAGCGTTCCCGGTCGAGCTCCGGCAGCGGCGGCAGCAGGTCGTTCGGATGCCGGCTCATGAGCGCGCCTCTCCTTTGCCGGAGGAGGCGGCCAAGGCTGGAACAGCGAGCGGATTCCACGGTCCCTGCTGATGCCCCTTCCATTCGGAGCCGTCAGCCCAGCGTTCCTTTTTCCAGATGGGGACAATCTGCTTGAGCCGTTCAATCGCGTAGCGGTTCGCTTCATACACCGCATCGCGGTGCGGGGCGGAGACGGCGATCACCACGCTGATCTCCCCTACCGCGACCGTTCCGAGACGGTGGGTAATCGCACAGCGGGAGCCGGGCCATCGCTCGGCAATTTCCTCTACGATTTGCTCCAGCGTACGCAGCGCCATCGGTTCATAGGCTTCGTATTCCAGCAGCGTCGTTTGCTGATTGCCCGTCCATTCGCGGGTCGTGCCGATAAACGTCAGCGCAGCGCCGTGATTCGGATGCAGCACCTTGGCCGAAATTTCGTCAGGCACAAGCGGCTGAAAGGTCAACTCGACAGCGGGCGGCTCGCCTCCGGATACAGGAGGAATAAGTGCAATCTCATCTTTTTCCCGGATCGGCGTATGGTCGTCCGCATACTGCTGGTTCACTGCCATATGGATGTTCGCCAGCGCTTTGGCCGCCTCGGGATATTGGCTGCTTAAACAGGCCTTCAGCTCGGCGGCAGTCAGCGCGCCCTGCTCCGGCTTCCGGTCTATGTCGAGCTGCAGGAGCCGGGTACCCCACAGCTCGGCCAGTCCGGCAAACAACAGGATGTTCAGCTTCATGATGTTCAACTCCGTAGCTTCATCGAAATTTCCAGCAAGAGCTGGAAGCATATTGATTCATGTTCAGCATACCATATTCGCCGCTAAAAGTGATATAATGTCAGGTAAACCCATTTAGAGAAGCGGAGGTTTGTCGGCAGATGATTGAAGTGGTGGAGGACTTGAGAGGAAAGGCAACGTTTGCGTCAGCCGGCGAGCTGGCGGCAGTTGCTGGCGAGACGTTCCCGGCGTCCAGCCGGCTGGAAGGCGCAGAGGGGCTGGCTGTCGATTGGCAGCGCTGGTATACGGCCTGGAGCGCCGGGCAGGGAGGCGAAACAGCAGCAAATCCGACGCATCTGCAGGTGGTCGCGGCCGATGAGTTTCAGGCGACGATTCCTTGGGGCGAGCTGCGGGACGCGTTTATCGCGGTGAGCGGAGACGACGGACAGCCGCTGGTCAAAAGCCGCCCGATCCGTCTGTATGTGCCTTATGGCAGCAGCGAATGCTTGAACGTCAAAAGCGTCGTGTCCTTGCGGATCAAGCATGACGAGGCGCTCGGGGCCGAGGCGAGCTACGGCTTCCTGAACAGGATTGAGCCGGAGCAGCTGCGGCTGCCGCGCCGCACTTGAACGATGGACGTGTCGGCCGGGCAACGCACCAAGCTGCGTGTTGTACATACCAATGACTTACATAGCCATTTCGAACATATGGGCGCGACCGCTCGGATCATTCGGCGGCTTCGGACGGAGGCGGGAGAGCACGGCACGCTGACGCTGGATATTGGCGATCATATCGACCGGATGCGTCCGGAAACGGAGGGTACCGAGGGCAGCGTCAATGTGGCGTTGCTAAACGCGGCCGGCTACGATGCAGTTACTCTCGGCAACAACGAAGGCTTGACCTATACGCCTGAGGTGCTGAACCGGCTGTATGGGGAGGAAGCCAAGTTTGCGGTAGTGCTTGGCAATCTGCTGGAGACAGCCACCGGCAAGCCTCCGGGCTGGGCAAAGCCGTGGCAGCTGCTTGAACGGGCTGGCTTGCGGATCGGGCTGATCGGCGCAACGGCCGCCTTCGGGGAATTTTACCGGCTGCTCGGCTGGGAAGCCTGTGATCCTTTCACGACGATCGGGGCTGCGGTCCGTGAGCTGCGCCCGCAGGCGGATGTTATTATTGTGCTGTCTCATCTCGGCCTTCGTTATGACGAGCAGCTGGCCGAGCAATTTCCGGATATTGACCTGATTTTGGGCGGCCATACGCATCATTTGCTGGCGGAGCCGGTGTTGATCGGCCGAACGATCGTGGCGGCCACAGGCAAGTTTGGCCAATATGTCGGCTGCGTCGATCTGGACGTCGACCCGGCCTTGCGGAAGGTGACGCTGGTACAGGGCGGTGTCGTCGAGACGGCCGGTCTCGCGGGTGAGCCCGACATTGAGGCGCTGCTTGCAGGCTACGGCCAATTGGCCCAGGAGCGGCTTGCCCGCGAGCTGGCCTACACGGACCGGCCGCTTGCTATCGACTGGCAGGGCGAATCCCCGCTTGGCAACCTGCTGGCGTCCGGCTTGAAGCGATGGATCGGCGCCGAGCTGGCGCTGGTCAACACGGGGCAGCTGCTCGGCAACCTGCAGCAAGGCCCGGTATCGGCCGGCGATCTGCTCGCCTTATGCCCATCGCCGATCAATCCGTGCCGACTAAGTCTGACCGGCGCGCAGATCAGGCAGGCGTTGGAGGAATCGCTGCTGCCGGAGTATCAGAACAAGCCGCTGTTCGGCTACGGGTTTCGCGGCAAGGTGTTAGGCTCGCTTGCGGTCGCAGGCATGTCCGTGGACTATGACCCGGAAGCTCCGCCGTACGCGAAGATTGCTGCGGTACGGATCGGGGAGCTGCCGCTGGAGACGGAGCGCCGTTATGCGGTTGCGACCATCGACATGTTTACGTTTGGCATCGGCTATTTATCCATTGGTCAAGGGACTGAAGCGGCTTTTTATTTGCCCGAATTTATTCGCGATGTATTGCTGCAGGAGCTGCGCGATCCGCATGCGCTGCAAAATTCCGGGGAAAACAGGTGGAACCGAACAAACGGAATCTCTCGGCTAAATGGCTGACCGGACGGTTCAGGCGCTAATTAGTCCAGTAAATTTGCAGGATTTGTCGGAAAACCAAAAAAAATGTTGCTCTTTTGATCGGAATCCGATACGCTAAATAGGTGGTGGCATTTTCTAAATTTTTCTTTAGAAAGAGATGAGGAATCGGTATGCGCCTGCTGCCGCTCAACATGGTGGAGCCTGGAATGAGGCTCGGCAAAAAAATATATAACTCAGACGGTCTGGTATTGCTCGGTGAAAACTACGAGCTGACCTCCGGCGTCATAAAACGGCTTGAGGATCACGGCATTGATTTCGTGTACATTGATGACCCGCGTACAAGTGATCTGGTGATCCGTGATTTGCTGTCCGATGAAACAAGAACCCGCGCCATCGCGGAAATCCGAGATTCGTTCCGCAAAATTGCGGAGTATCAATTCAAGCGCAAGACGGTCGGCGCGTTTCACGTAGGAAAAACATTCCGCGGTCTGATGGACATGATTTTGACGGATCTCACCCAGCATAAAGACGCGATGATCATGCTGAGCAATATTAGCGTGATGGACAATTATTTGTATCAGCATTCGCTTAATGTATGTATTTACTCGACGATGCTTGGTTTGGCGAACGGGTATGGTCGAGAAGAGCTGACGATGCTCGGTTTGGGAGCGCTGCTCCATGATGTGGGGAAAACGCAGATTCCGCTGGAGCTGCTGCGCAAGCGCGACAAGCTGACCGACGATGAGTTTTCCCATATCAAACACCATACCTCCTTCGGATTTCAATTTCTGAAGGATGAGCCTAATATTCCGCTGCTTGTTGCGCACTGTGCGTTTCAGCATCATGAGCGGCTGGACGGGAGCGGCTATCCTCGAGGGTTGAAGGGGCAGGAGATTCATGAGTTCGCCCGCTGGATCGGGTTGGTTGATTCGTATGACGCGATGACGACCCATCGGGTGTACCGGAGGGCGATGCTGCCGCATCAGGCGATGGAAATTTTGTTCACCGGCACAGGCTCGCTGTACGACAAGCAGAAGATTGAGCTGTTCCGGGACAAAATCGCAATTTATCCGATAGGGGTTACGGTTACGCTCAGCACCGGCGAGAAGGGCGTTGTCGTTGATTTGAACGCGCTGTTCCCGTCCCGCCCGGTAGTTCGTATTCTTCAGGACGAGGCTGGGCAAGAGCTTGACGGCAGCCGCGAGGTTGATTTGTCCAAAGCTCTCAGCGTCATGATTATCGGCGTTAACGACGAGCTGATTGCGCAATGAGCCAAAGCTTCGGCGCAAGCCCGCTCCCTATCGGGGGCGGGCTTTTGGCTGCTGTCGGTTTTCTTTTCCCCCGTATTGCGATACAATAAGAATATTATTTACCTGTATTAGCGTTGACCAGTGTTTGACAATCCTACAGAAGAGTCAGGTGTGCAACTTATCATGTCCGAATCATTCTCGTTACCTTCACCGTTTCTGCCCGAAATTTCGCCGCTGTACGATCCTTGGGATCCGTTGCCGGCTTACCGCAAATACGGGGAACACCGATTGACGAGCGTGGAGCTGACCGTAACCAATTTGTGCAATATGCGCTGCGAGCATTGCGCGGTGGGGGAGTCGCTGACCTTAACCGAAGGCAAGCGGCTGCCGCTGGCTGATGTGCTGCGGCGACTGGATGAGGTAGAGCAGCTGGAGACGATCAGCATTACCGGCGGCGAGCCGAGCTTTCATATGAAGACGGTGCGCGAGTATATCGTTCCCCTGCTGAAATATGCGCGTCAACGCGGTGTCCGCTCGCAGATCAATTCCAATCTGACGCTGGACCTAGCGCGATACGAGCTCATTGCTCCGCATCTGGATGTGATGCATATTTCCTTCAATTATCTGAATGCCGATGATTTTTATGAGGTGGGCTTCGTTCGGTCCGAGCATGCGACCGGCCGTGAGACGGCTGCCCGCATGTACGACCGGATGCTGGATAATACGCGGGAGCTGTCCAAGGGCGGGCTATTTGTATCGGCGGAGTCCATGATTAATTATCGCACGCATGAGAAGCTGGTCGGCATTCACCGGCTGATCGCGGAGATGGGCTGCCGCAGACATGAGGTTCACCCGATGTATCCGAGTGCCTTTGCATCCAACCTGCCGGTGCTGACGCTCGACCAGACACGCGCGGCGATCGGCCGGCTGCTGGACGGGCGGGACAAGAAGCTGTGGATGCTGTTCGGCACCTTGCCGTTCTACGCTTGCAGTACGCTGGAGGAGGATCGGAGCATGGTCGCCCGTCTGCGCGGCGAGGCTGGAGTTACGGTGCGCAATGATCCCGACGGCCGCAACCGGCTGAACGTCAATATGTTCACGGGCGATGTGTATGTAACCGATTTTTCAGATGTTCCTCCTTTGGGTAATGCGCTTCATGACCGCCTGGACCAGGTATTTGACCGCTGGCGGCAGCACCCGTTGTACGCCAAGGTCGGCTGCTATTGCCCGGCGGCCGCTTGCTGCGGCCCTAATCTGCTCGTAGCGGATACGTACTACAAGGATGTTGATTTTACGAAGCGCCGCGCCGTTATTTAACGACGACGCGGCACACCATACCACATGTAAAGGGGTTTGAACCGTTTGGAAAGCAGTATAGACGGCCATAGTACCAGCTTGGCGAGCTTTGATTTTGGCTCCATCGCATTGAATCTTGTTCTTGTCGTATTTTTAGTATTGCTTAACGGATTTTTTGTCGCTGCAGAATTTTCGCTGGTCAAGGTCAGACAGACCCGTCTGCAGCAGCTGGAAAGCGAAGGAAACGGCAAGGCCCGCTATGCGTTGACTGTCACCAAAAAGCTGGATGCGTATCTGTCATCCACCCAGCTCGGCATCACCTTGGCTTCACTGGGCCTTGGTTGGGTCGGCGAGCCGGCGATTTCTCATCTGATCGTCGAGCCTTTGTTTGACCTGGCCGGGCTTGGTCACGCCTGGTATGCGGATGCGTTGGCGATTGCCATCGGATTCGCCGTCATTACATTTCTCCATATTGTGCTTGGTGAGCTGGCGCCCAAATCGCTGGCGATCCAGAAATCGGAGCAAACCTCACTTTGGCTTTCCGCACCGCTGATGTTGTTTTACAAGCTGTTTTTCCCGGCGATCTGGGTGCTCAACGGCGCGGCGAACCGGCTGCTTCGGATGGTCGGCATTCACCCGGCGACAGAGCATGAGGCGGCCCATACGGAAGAAGAAATCCGCATTCTGATGGATGAAAGTGCTCGAAGCGGTCATATCGACAAGGACGAGATGGCGCTGTTTGACAACATCTTCGAATTTTCGGAACGGGTGGCGCGTGAAATTATGCTGCCTCGTACGGATATGGATTGCTTGTTTACCGAGCTTCCATTTGAGGAAAACCTGAACATTGTGTATGAAACGAAGCATACCCGGTACCCGGTGGCGACGCATGACAAAGATGAAATTATCGGATTTGTCCATATTACGGATATGCTGACCGTGAAGGGTGGCCAGCATGACCTGAAGCGGTTTGTCCGTCCGGTGCTGATGGTGCCGGAGTCGATGGAAATCAGTCATGTGCTGCGTCTGATGCAGAAGAAGCGGTCGCAGCTTGCGATTGTCATCGACGAATATGGCGGCACGGCCGGTCTCATTACGGCGGAGGATATTTTGGAGGAAATCGTCGGGGAAATTCACGACGAATTTGATGTGACCGAACGACCTGAAATCGAAAAAGTCGATGAGGTGTATTCCGTAGACGGCCGGATGCTGCTGGAGGATCTCGACGATATGCTCGGCCTGGGCATCGAGGACGAAGAGGTCGATTCGATCGGCGGCTGGCTGTTCAAGCAGCTCGAAGGCTCTGTTGCGAAGGGGAAGCAGCTGACCCATGAGCAATTTGTGTTCGAAATTACGGAGGTTGACCGTCTCCGCGTGCTCCGGCTGACGATTCGGCAGCTGCAGCAGCCGGAGCCGGAATCGGTAACTGAGCAGGACTAGAATCGGTAACTGAGCAGGGCTAGGATCGGTAACTGAGCAGTACTAAGATTCGTTAACCGATCAGGATTAAGATCGGTTACCGCAGGGAGCTGCCTGGCGCTGCGCGGGCTTGGCTCCCCGGCCGTCCCGCCGCGCGGGACGAGTCTTCGGTATACGCATATCGCGCACTCGTTGAACGCGGCAGGCTTTATGCTCCGAGCAGGGTATGCTTCGCAGCTTTTCACCCGTGTTAGCGACGGGGTCTGTACGAATGTGCCAAGGGGGGAACAAACCGTTGCAAGGAAATTTAGTGAATGTGAAGCAGCACTCCAAGCTGTCGCCTGCGAAGCTGGTGCGGCGTGCCGTGCTGATGTTTATTGGCGCCGCGCTCGTTTCAGTCGGGCTGGAAATTTTTCTGGTACCGAACAATATCATTGACGGCGGCGTAGTCGGGATTTCCATTATCGTCTCTCACTTGTCCCAAATTCCAATCGGTGTTTTTCTGGTCTTGTTGAATCTTCCGTTTTTATTTATCGGCTACAAGCAAATTGGTAAAACCTTCGCGCTCTCCACGCTTTTTGCGGTTATTGTGATGTCCGTCGGCACAACTGTTCTTCATCCCGTCAAGGCTTTTACCGTTGACCCGCTGCTGGCCGCTGTATTTGGAGGCATCATCCTTGGCGTTGGTGTCGGTATGGTCATCCGGTCCGGCGGCTCGCTGGACGGCACCGAAATCATGGCCATTTTATTCAGTAAAAAGACGCCGTTTTCCGTAGGCGAAATCGTGATGTTTTTTAACTTCTTCATCTTGACCAGCGCAGGCTTTGTCTTCGGCTGGGATCATGCGATGTATTCCCTGATTGCTTATTATATTGCATTCAAGATGATTGATATTACGATCGAAGGCTTCGATGAATCGAAGTCGGTCTGGATTATCAGCGAAAACAGCCGTGAAATCGGCGATGCGATCATTCACCGGCTGGGCCGCGGCGTAACGTTCCTGCAAGGAGAGGGCGCCTTTACCGGCGGGAACAAGCTTGTCATCTTTTGCGTAATCAACCGGCTGGAGGAAGCGAAGCTGAAATCCATCGTCGAGGAAATGGACCAAACCGCCTTCCTGGCGGTTGGCAACATCCATGATGTCAAGGGCGGACGTTTCCGCAAAAAAGATATTCACTAAAGCAGCCGAAGGCCGTCGCGAGACGTTCTTGCGTATGACCAGGTTAGCCAGTCATTACTGGCTGGCCTTTTTTTGTCGTTTGTTTGCTGTCAGCAGCACGGAAAACGGAGGTGGGGAGGGCGGCGCGAGCCTGCGGGTTCGAGGCTCGTCGTTTCGGCGGCAGGTTGCCTTTACTCATTTATACGCATAGGGTCAAGCCCCGGCCGGTATATATAAGAATAGTAGAACGAAAGCTTAGGTCAGAAGGAGGACCGGTTCATGGAACAAGTCAGAGTTTGGCATCCGTACGTCAGTCCGTTTGACCCTTGTCCACCGGTACGTGTGAAAATGTACAGTACGCCCCCGCAGCTCTTCATCACCTTTCAGCCGCCGAACTTGCCGCAATTTTCTCCGATGGAGGCGCTCAGGCACGGGACATTGTGGCCGGCGCTGTACAGCCCGTACGAGCCCCGTAAATAATTTCGGCACCGGGAGAGGAGGAGATCGTAGATGAAGCAACCCCTTCCTGATCATTATTACACGCAGCTCAAGGAGCTGCAGGCGATTGATTTCGTCATCGTGGAGCTTGCGTTGTATTTGGACACCCATCCGGATGACCGGCAGGCGCTGGAGCAGTACAACCGGTTTGTCCAGCATCGGATGCATATTGCCGAGCAGTTTCAGGCGGAGTTCGGGCCGTTGACCAGCTTTGGCTACAGCTTCTCACAGGCACCCTGGCAGTGGAAGGAGGCGCCGTGGCCCTGGCAGGTCTGATAAGGTCTGACAGGTCTAACAGGTCTGATTGACAGCAGAGCTGCAAGCAGAATGGATGGGGAGAGGAGCGAACCGGCATGTGGGTATATGAGAAAAAGCTGCAGTACCCTGTAAAGGTCGGCAAATGCGACCCGCGGATGGCTAGGCTGCTGCTGGAGCAATACGGCGGTGCGGACGGCGAGCTGGCGGCGGCGCTGCGTTATTTGAACCAGCGATATACAATTCCTGATAAAGTGATTGGATTGCTGACGGACATTGGCACGGAGGAATTTGCTCATTTGGAAATGATTGCAACAATGGTATACAAATTAACAAAAGATGCAAGCGTAGAGCAATTGAAAGCGGCGGGAATGGGCGATTATTATGCGAGCCATGACCAGGCTTTGTTTTACCAGAGCGCAGGCGGTATTCCATGGACCGCTTCCTATATTCAGGCCAAGGGCGATCCGATTGCCGATTTGTACGAGGACATTGCGGCCGAGGAAAAAGCGCGGGCGACGTACCAATGGCTGATTGACTTGACGGATGATGTCGACATTCAGGACGGCTTGAAATATTTGCGGGAGCGCGAGGTGATCCATTCGCTGCGCTTCCGGGAAGCGGTGGAAATCCTGAAGGCGGAGCAGGGGGCGAAGAAGTTTTTTTGAAGTGCCGGACTGTGCAGGGGGCAATGCCGGACTGTGCGCTGGCACGTTGAACTGTGAGGGCTGGGTCAACGCTATGTAACCTGAAGAAAGACCACCTCTGGCTGAGTGCCCGGGTGGTCTTCTTTGCTGCGGTCAGGCCGGGATCAGGCCGGGATCAGGCTTCCGAACTCGGCGTCCAGCTCCGGATTGTCGCGGATGATCCATCTTTTGAAGGCAGTGAAGGGTGAGGCTGGCCGCAAACGCAGCTCTACTTGTCGTCTAAGCTCACGCCATCGTTCCTCGTCCTCAGGCAGCTCCAGCTCGTAATATTTTTTAAGCAAATCTTGAAAGGCCAACAGTTCGTTAAGCAATCTGTCCCTGATGTTCTGAGCCTCGATCGTTTTGAGGGTCGTGCTTCCCCCATAAATGAGCTGCAGTAACTCCACCGTTTGATGCACTTGCGGTGTATCATGCTCGGGTGTGACGACAACTGCAGCTTTTGGATACGGGTCCATCCTGATTTCCGTTAGAAAATGATCCACTTCAAGTCACTCCCGTTGCCAGTGATTCCCTTCATTATATCCTTTTTCAGATCGAATAGGTACTTGGAGGGCTGCTGGCCGGCATACCAAAAACTTAATTGTTTCTTGACCTTCTAACCGTTTTCAAATTCGCCGGCATTCGCTATGATTAGTATCATCTTCTCTATTATATGATCAAGAGGTGTCAGCAAGTGAAGTGGCTTTCTGTTGTCAGACATTCAGCTTTATTTGCGTTAGGAGGGCTGTTGGTTGTGATGTCTTCCGCAGCTCCGTCAGATCAAATTTACTACAAGGATCAGGTTGCTGTTTTGCTCTACCATCATATCAGCGACACGGATAAGAGCAACGTGACAATTACCCCTGAGCTGTTCAACAAGCAGCTGGACTACTTGCAGCACAAGGGCTATCATTTTATCGACATGCCGGCGTTTCAGCGTTATATGCAGGGCGGGCAGGTGCCGAGCAACGCGGTGCTGCTGACCTTTGATGACAGCTATAAAAGCATCGTGGAGCAGGCGCTGCCGATTACCCGCAGCCATAACGTGCCGGCCGTTAACTTTGTCATTACGCAGGATCTGGACGGGCCGTTCAGCAGCAAGCTGCCGTCGCTTAATGAGGATGATGTGGCCCGTCTGTCGTCGTCCGGCTTCGATATCGAATGTCATTCCAATCGGCTGCACCGCAAGCATGGCGAGAAGGCGCCGTTTCTGACCACCCAGCTTTCCGAGGAGGGGAAAACGGAATCGGCGTCCGAGCATAGCGGCCGTGTGGAGCGCGATACGGAAATTTGCGCCCGGCGTCTGAACCGGATTACAGGCAAGCAGATCAACGCCTACGCCTATCCGTTCGGCAGCTTTACCAGCGCCACAGTTGCCGATATTCGCAAGGCGGGAATGGAGTACGGCTTCACGATTGTACCGGAGATGGCGATAAGAGGCGACAATGAGATGATGATTCCGCGCATCAGCGCAGGCAATCCGGGCGTTACGCCGCAAACGCTGCACAACACGATTATCCGGCAGGCAGTTGATCCGTATAAAGCGGCGGATTATGTGCCTTTGCGCGATACGTTCAGTCAACTGGGCGGTGTGGTGATCAGGGACGACAGCGGCCAAATTAATTTGTACTATGGGGAAACGCGCTGGATTGTCGATGTGGACCGAAACGTCATTTCCAAGGATGGCGTGGACGTGCCGCTTGCGCATCCGTTGGTGAAAAAACAGAAGAAACTGATGATCCACCTTGACGATCTGGAAGAAGCTACAGGATTCAGAATCATCTACCAGTCAAATAAGGGCGCGTATGGCATTCGCTCTACACCTGCACGGCTGATCCGCTCGTAAGCAACGATATGAGATTATTAAAAAAATTTAATATAATCCTGTTGTGAAAGTTTAGTTTATCGTCAGGACCTGGCTGCAAGGTCCCCCGATCACGCAGATATGCGTTCGGAGGGCCTTTTTCGCCTGGTTATATATGGAAATGGCCCGAGCCGGGCTTGCGGCCCGAGTGTTCGCTGAAGACCCGCAGACCAGGATGCGGCCCCCGTCCGATTGACAAGGCTGAGCAAACTATGGTTGTATTAATTTAGCATCGGGGATCGTTTGAGGTTTGGAAGAGGGGGAAGCAAGGATGAGTACAAAGTCATTGCCGCAAGCGATGATATTTGATGTGGACGGTACATTGTTTCGCACAGAGACGCTGCTGCTGCCGGCTTATCATACGACATTTGACAGGTTGCGCTCGGAAGGCTTGTTCCAGGGGGAAACGCCTCCGGAGCGTTATATTATCAGCGGACTCGGTATGTTATTAGAGGAAATCTGGGAAAAGGTGCTGCCGGATTCCGGACGCGATGTGCGAAACCGCGCCGATGAGCTGCTGCTCAAGCTGCAGCTGGACGGGCTGAAGCAAGGCGAGGGCGAGCTGTACGAGGGCGTCAAGGAAACGCTGGAGCAGCTGCGTGAGCGGGGCGTGCGCCTCTTTACGGCCAGCAATGGACTGGAGCCGTATGTCAAGGGTGTTATCCGTCATCAAGGTCTGGAGCCGCTGTTTGAGCCGGACGGCTTGTATAGCGCAGGCGAATTCCGCACGCGCTCCAAGGTGGATCTGGTCCGGCTGCTCAAGGAAAACCATGGGCTGGAGCAGGTATGGATGGTCGGCGACCGTTCCTCGGACGTCGAAGCAGGCAAGCAAAACGGACTGTTTGTCGTGGGCTGCGATTATGCGGGCTTCAACAAGCCCCGCGAGCTGGAAGGCGCCGATGTACGCATCAGCTCGTTCAGCGAATTGCTCGCTTTATTGGATGAAGCGGAGCGGCAGTCTGCGGTGTAAGTCTTACATAATAGAGCGCCCCTGTCACGGGAGAAACCGTGCAGGGGCGCTTTTTGGCGCTGCTGGCCGTACTGCTTTTGCCCGAATCAAGGCCGTGGCCGCAGCGGATTATAGCTTAAAGCTTAGTTTGACGTCTCCTGTTTTTGCCGGGTTAGCCATAACGCATATTCCAGCGGGCGGCTGATCGCTCGCCGGTATGTCTCCTTCTCGCCGATCCGGTAAAACACTTCGCGGGACGGCTTGGGATTGACCTCCAGCAGCCACACATGGCCGCTCGGGTCTACAGCCAGATCGAGACCGGCTTCGCAGAAGGGGCCGAAGCTTTTTTCCAAATGCTCCACAATCCGCAGGCCAAGCTCATACGCTTGCTTGCGGATTTCGCTGACCTTCTTCTCGCCGGTGAAGCGGGCACGCAGCAGCTTTTCCATCGAGACGGCAGACCCGCCGCCGTGCAGATTCGAGGTGACGGAGGCTTGAGGGCCGACCCGGCCTGCGCAGCCGGTGACCTGCCATTGGCCTTGGCCGTCCTTCTGGACCAGCATGCGGAAGTCATGCACCCGGCCGTCCTTCAGCTCCAGCGGGATGCCCTGCTGTATAATATAACGCTCCGTCAGCTTCCAGCCGGCGAGCCGGGGAGCGATCTGCGCGACCGATACTTTGCGGGTCGGGATGATGCGCCGGGACGGGTCGCGACCCTGCATCAGAAAGCTGCCCGCGCCAGCCAGCCGCTGCAGTCGAATAATGCCCCGCCCGCCTGTGCCGCTTTTGGGCTTCAGATAGACGGTCGCATGTTTCTTCAGAAATTCACCAAGCTCCTTGACCGTCTGGTACCGAACTGTGGCCGGTAAATGCGGCACGATGCCCGAATGCTCGGAGAGCAGCTGGTGTATCGTCCATTTATTGGCCAGCGGCTTGCTGATATACCGCAGCTTCGTATGTTTTTTGCGGAACTGCGACAGCTTGCGGAAATTTTCGACGCCGTGATACCGGCAGCGGTCATAGATGATGGAAGGAAAGCGGCTCCACTTGCGGACCCATTTCCCTTGGGAGCTGTTATAGATTAGCGCATGGATGCTGGACCCGTTTTCGTGAACATCGTCAGGGGTGAAGACAAGAATGTCAATGCCAAGTTTTTTGCCCTGCAGACTTAGCTTTCGGAAAAAGGACAGCTCCTCCAGCCGCTGTTCATGCATATACATCGCAAGCACGCCTACCTGTTTACTCATGCAGCGATCACCTGCTTACCCTTTCATGCTGGATTTTTTGGATAAAAAGAGGGAATACCGGATCAGGTTTTCCAATGACTTCTGGCGGATCGGCGGTTCGTCGAATTTCATCGGCTTGGAGTTCGCTTCGAAAAACCAGATATGTCCATCGCTGTCTACGCCGAGGTCCATCGACATTTCACCGAGCGTTTCCCCGCTGGCTGCTTCCACCTGTCTGGCGATCATCAGCGCCGCCCGCTTGGCGGTACGGATGATCCGCAAGCCTTCCGTCTGGCCGAAGGCGTGCGCGAGCAGCTTGCGCGGATCGTCAATGGAGCCGCCGCGAGGCACATGGGTCGTAATGCTGAGCTTGCCGGCCAGCCTCGCTCCGACGCCGGTGACGGACCAGACGCCTTTGTAGTTTTTTTGCACGAGCACACGGAGATCAAACGGACGCCGCTTGTAGCTGGACAAGGCGATGCCCTGCTGAATGATGTAGTCCTTCGAGCCGACCAGCTTATTGACCTGCGACCAGAGCTGGGAAACGGTCGGGAAGCGTGCAATTTGGCTTTGCGTCTGATCCTGTATACTGAGCTCGAACTGTCTGGGCTTTGCTTTGCCTTCGATCCGGCTGACCTTCATGATGCCTTTGCCTGCTTTGCCGCGAATCGGCTTGAGGTAGAGAAACGGGTACACCTGCAGCAGCTTGTCGATGTCGTCACCGGAGTATAATCTGCGGGTTTCCGGGATGAAGGGCTTCGTTTTGCGCGATTTGTTCAGCCACTCGAACAACGTCCACTTGTTGAAAAATGACGGGTTGAAAAACCGGATGTCCGGACTGTTCAAGCAGGTTTGAATGACCCGCTGCACCTCGGGCAGCATTTCGAATTTGCGGAAAGGAATCCGGTTGTAGATGACATGGGGGAGCGGCAGCAGCTCCCGTTTCCATGATTTCGTCGCAAACCGGTACCGGTAGCCCATCGCCCGGTTGCCGTGAAGCTTGAAATCGGCGGTCGTCATGACGTAAACGAGCACGCCCCGCTGTGCGCCGGCCCGGATCAGATCGACAAAGTTTTCCTGATCCCCGCGAAAAATCCGGTTATGGTCGGTATACGTTAAAATGGCCAAGGTCGGGCGCTGCTTGATATTCAGGATTTCACCGTCCACTCAGGATTCCCTCCTTGCGCGAAAGCGGCTCAAATACAAGCAGTAGTCATAAATGTATTGCAGCGACGCCCGGCCCTGCTCTTTCAGCGCGGGATGCTTGAAAATCGAACGGCCCGGCTTGGAGTTCGCTTCGAACATCCAGATGCGCTCGTTTTTATCAATTCCGATATCAAAGCCAAGCTCGCCGAGCGTATGACGGTAATTGCGCTCGATGTCCTGGGCCAGCTTGATCGCTACCTCTTTGGCATGCGACAGCACCGTGTCGGCCCGGCCTCCGAATACCTGGCGCAGCACCTGCTCCGGCGTCATCAGCATCCCTCCGGTGCGCACATGGGTTGTGACGCTGCCTTTGCCTGCCTTTTTGGCGCCGATGGCGGCTACGACCCATTGGTTGGAGCTGTTTTTCGTCATATGGAAACGGAAGTCGATCGGGCAGCTGTCCAGCTCAATAAGCCGGATGCCCTGCTGCGCGACGTAGCCGTTCAGCCCGCCGCTCTGGCGGTTGAGCAGTCCCATCAACGATTCGAAGCGGCTGAAGCGGAGCAGCACGTTTCGTCCGGCGCGCCGGAACCGGGCGTAGTAACCGCGCTGCGGGTTGTAGGTCAGCCGGTAGATGCCGATGCCCAGGCTGCCGCCTGTCGGCTTGAAGTAAATAAATTTATGCGTATCGAGCATTTCCTTGATCTGCGAGGAGCTTGGATTGATCCGGGATTCCGGCACATGGCGAAACGCTTCTGTACCCTCCAGCAAGTTATAGACGTCCCATTTGTCAAAAAAGCTCCAGTTGAACAAAGGAATTCCCTGACGGACAAAGCGCTGCTTAAAGGCATTGTTCGAAGCGAGCTTCTCTGCCTTGCGGCTCGGCAGCCGGTTGTAGACGACATCGGGCAGCGGCACGACCTTGCGCACCCAGCCGCCCTCGCTGCGCGGGACGATCGCCGTGACGGTGCCTTGCGACCAGTTGACGTCGGCAGGCGAGAAGCCGAAGTAAAAGGCCCGGTCTGCGCCGACCTTCATAAACTGGCGAATGAAATCGGTCCGTGAGCCAAAGGGCGCGGAGCTGTCGCGGACGACGTTGGTCAGGATGCCGATCATCGGCCCGAGCCGCAGCTCCTTGCCGGTCGGACTTGTAATCAAGGCGGTGCCGGTTCGCGGCAGCTTGAGCTGGATGTACACCGACTGGGGGACATAGAGATGGTTTCCGCTTTTTTTCAGCAGCTTGAGCCCGAGGTAGATGCTTTTGCTGCCGAGCTTTATGGTGACGCTGCGGGTTTTCGCCAGCTTGAGGGCTTTCGCCAGATCGTCGCTGACATAAACGACGCGTTCCTGCCGCTGGGCGACATGAATCGTGCAGGTTGTCAAGCTCATGATGAACCTCCTAAAGGACGATGCCGCTTAGGCATTGATTTGCGATCCAGCCTGCCCGCGCCGAAAAACGGGAGGAGAGCGTGTGCGAATACAGCTACCGGTGCGCTCCCCGGCGTGCAGGCAGGCGTTTGCTTCCGGACGCCTCGTTTCTCATCGCGCTTTGCCAGCTGCAGCCGGACCTTGCTCGGCAAGCCGCAGCAAGTAATCCGCGTACCGAAGGGGCGCTGCCAGCGCGGCGAACTGTGCTTCATCGTCATGTAAATAAGTAAAGATGGAGCGGCCTGGCTTGGAGTTGGCTTCCAGTATCCAGCTATGACCGCCTGTGTCGATCCCGAAGTCGAGACCGAGCTCGGCGAGCCGCCCGTGACCGGCTTCCAGCGCCTCGGGCATCTGCTCGCAGAGCTGTGTCAGCTCGGCGAGGATGACCGCGGCGCGCGCCCGCCCGAATTCGCGGGCGAGCCAGGGTGCGGCGGCTTCGACGGAGCCGCCGCCGTGCAGGTTGGAGGTCAGGCTGCCATCCTGACCGCGTCGTACGGCGAGGCCGGTCAGCTGCCAGCGGCCTGCGCCGTTTTTTTGCACCAGCGCGCGGACGTCGAACGCGCTGCCGTCAGCGGCATGCAGCGCCAGATAGCGCTGCACGAGATAGGGGCGGCGGCCGAGCAGGCGCCGCAGCCAGCCCAGCAGCGCAGCGGCGTCGGCGAAGCCGCGCGCGATGCTGCGGTTGCGCGCGTCGCGCCCGCGCACGGTGTAGCGCGGCCCGGCGCTTGCGCTTGCGCTGGCAGACGCAGCGTCCGGCCGTCGGCTTGCGGCCGCTTCAGCCGCTCCGTTCGGCGTGCTGCGCGTCTCGATCTCTGCCGACATCCCGGCGTCCGCCAGCTCCCGCCGCACATGCAGCACGCCGCGGCCCTGCGAGCCGCCGAGCGGCTTCAGCACGGCTTCGCCGTCACGCTCCAGCCATTCGACCAGCGTTCGCATGCTGCGCAGCGGCTCGGTCGGCGGCAGATAGCGGTCGAAGCGGCCGTCGGCGGCGAGCAGACGATGAACGTCCCACTTGCCCTTCAAGCCGCAGCCGAGCAGCCGGATGCCTGGCTGACGGCGCAGCTCCGCCATCAGCTGCCGGTAGTCCCCATATTGCCGCCGCGTGGTGAAGAAGCAGCGGTCGTAGATGAGCGGCGGCAGCGGGAACAGGCGATTGATCCAGTGGCGCAAGGCCGGATCGTATTGGAATCCGGAGATGCAGGACTGCCGCCAATCGACGGCTTCGGGCGTAAACACAAACACACGTACATTCAGCTTGCGGCCAAGCAAGCTCAGACGGCGGTAAAAGCTGCGGTTTTCGAAGGGCGGGTCATGAACGATGGAGCTGGTCAAAATCCCAAGCGACCGGCTCGGAAGTTCCGCCGCTCGTACGGTTGGCACCAGCGCTGCACCTCCGTTTCGGCATTAAAATTTAAAATTTCGCGGCGAACCGCGCGTACTGGACCAGCCGTCTGACAGAAGGGCGAATTTTTTTGTCCGTCGACAGCGGTGTGTTATCTTCCTTGGAAGGCTTGGAGTTGACCTCGATCAGCCAGACGCGCCCGCCTGTGTCCAGCGCCAGATCGACGCCCAGCTCGGCGAAGTGGCCCTCCACCTGATTTTCGATGCCCTTGGCAATATGCAGAGCGGCGCGGCGCAGCTTCGCAAGGCCGCCGGCCGCTGCTGCTGAGCCGGAGCGGGCGAGCGCATCCTTCACGCTGCTGAGCGTACCGCCCCGTGCGATATTGGACACAAAATGGTGGTTGCCGGCGATCCGTGCGACGATGGAGGTGACGCTCCATTGACCGGTTTCGCCGCGCTGCACGACGGCGCGGAAATCGACGGGGCGACCGCCGACGGTGAGCAGGTTCAGCCCTTGCTGAATTTGGTAGCGCTGTGTTTTGATCTTGCCGGACAGCGCCGCAAACAGCGCAGACGGCGTCGCGTACGCTAATTTGCTCGCGCCGTTCAGATTGGCCGCATGGCACACGTAGCCGCCGCCCTCCTGCTTGCGGACCCGGATAATGCCTTTGCCGAGACTGCCGGTTACCGGCTTAAGAAACACAGTCGAATATTTGGCGCACATGGACCTGAGCTGCTGAGCCGTCTTCAGCAAATACGATTCCGGCAAGTAGATCGGCAGACCGGGCTCGCGGCGCAGCGCGTCAAACACCTCCGATTTGTTCAAATATCTTTCGTTGAACAGCAGGGTGTTTTGCTTGGCGCGGGCATGTGATATGAACTGCTGCACGTTCGGGCGGTTTTCGAACTTGCGGCTGGTCAGCCGGTTGTACAGCACATGCGGCAGCGGAAAGGAGGTTTTGTGCCAGCCGTCCGTGTAATGCCAGCCGCGCACGGTATCGCCTTGGGCAATCAGATCGTTGGGCGTGCTGAAAAACACCGAGGCTCCGTACAGCCTGCACGCTTCGGTTAGTTCCCGGCAGAAGGCTGTATTTGCGCCAAACGGTTTGTCTGGCGTGCTTGCGTAGACGCGGCTGACCATGACGCCAATCAGCGGGCCAAGCGTCAGCGTCCGGCTGGATGACCGGTAGTGCAGGCACAGCTGCTGGCCGGCGGCCAGCCCGGTCCGTGCGGCCAGCGACGGGCTGAGGCGAAGCACATTGGCTTGGCTGGATAGGATGAAACGGACATCCTGTTGAAACGAGCCGAACTGGAATGACAGCGGCTGCTGGAGCGGGAGCTTCCACTTGCGTGCGAGCGATTCGCTGATCGCTGCGATGGAGCCGTCTGTGTACGCGCCGGGAGACTGTATTTGGATCTTTACCTTTGTTCTTTTCATCCGGTACTCCTTCCCAGCAAGAAGCGTCCTCCCAAGGTCCGATCATGCTTGGAACATTAAGAAACGAACTACTTCATCATATGAGGGCGTTTATTCCTTGGTGAGCGAAAAACGAACGATTATGCCGGAAGCGTCAAAAATACCGGACGCCAACAAGCCCCGGCGGCTTTCTTCCCGATGTACGGAAAAAAGCCGCCGGAGCTGTGCAAGGCCGCTGGAGAACGATTCAGGTCGCATCAGGTCTGCGAGCAGGCAGGGCAAGCGTGTGAAACAAGCTTGGCAAAGAGAGGCGCTTGCCCAGATTCGTCCTTGCCGGGCTACATCACATACGGTCCCGAGCCGGAAGGGGGCAGCGTCTGCGAGCTTTGAATAAGGCTGTCCATCTGCTGGATGCATTGCAGAAGACGGCCCTGAATTTCCTGAATGCGCCGCTGCTGCGCCTGCATCTGGATTTCCACCTGGGATTGCGCCTGCTGAAGATCGGCCTGCACCTGCACGAACTGCTGCTGCAGCTGGCGCAGCTTCTGGGAGCTGTTGCTCAGTCCCGATTGGGCGAGCGCCGCCTGGGCTTCCTGCGCCTGCTGCATCCGCTGCTGCTGCTGCTGCTCCAGAAATTGCTGATACGAAACGTTGGATGACATGGTCGTTAACCTCCTTTGATTCGACATATAAGGATCGCTCCTTAGTATGAGCGGATTTGCTGGATGTATTCACCATGTCCCGCAATGCCTTTTCGTACAAAAGGAGTGGCGGCGAGCGAGCATTTATGTTACCTTGTCTCTTGAACAACTTGTAAACAGAGGGCGGGACAACATGAGTACTCAAAAAAAATCGTTGCCCAAGCTGCTGGAGCTGGATATCGTCCGGGCGCTTTCCATTGTGGCTGTGCTGGCTATTCACAACTCGTCGGACGCTTTGGCGGAGCTGCCGCTCGGCAGCGGCTCGCAAGCGCTGTACCTGATCGTCAACAAGCTGAGCAATTTCGCCGTCCCGGTGTTTTTGCTGCTCAGCGGGCTGGTGCTGTTTTACCGCTACCAGCATGATTTTGGCGGCAAGCAGGCCGTTTCGTTTTACGTGAAGCGTGTAAGACAGGTGTTGATTCCTTATCTGGTCTGGTCGCTGTTTTATTATTTGTATTACCAGTGGCTGTTTGACCGGCCGCGGATGCATGTCGATTTGGCGGCCTTCGGCGAGCTGCTGCCCTGGGCGGATGCGTGGTACCATCTGTACTTTATGGTCATCATCGTCCAGTTTTATTTGCTGTTCCCGGTACTGATGTGGCTGTGCCGCTGGTCATGGTTTCGCCGCTGGCTCGGCTGGATCGGGCTGGCCGTGCAGGTCGGCTTTTATTCCTATCATTACTGGGTCGAGCCGTTCGAGCATATGGCTTCGCTGTGCTTCAACTACTTCAGCATGTTTACGCTGGGCGGCTGGCTGGGCTTGCATTATGCGGCGTTTGCCGCGTGGCTGCGGCGTTACGCGCTTGCGGTGTTTGCGGCTGCCGCCGTGGTCGGGGCTGCATTTATCGGCATTTTCCTCGCCGAAGGACGAATCGAGCTGCAGGTGAACGGGTATACGTACCAGGCGTTGTTTTTCGGCTATGCGGCGCTGGCGGCGCTGGCGCTGATCCGGGTCGGGCAGTTTGCGGTGGAGCGTTTGCGGGCCGCGACGAAGCTGTTGAACAACCTGGGCGCTGTGTCCTTCGGCGTCTATCTGATGCACCCTGCGATTCTGACCTATTACCGGATTAACTACCCTTATGAGGGCGGCTCGATATGGCTTTACCATGCGTATACGCTGGGCGGCTTTGTCTTGAGTCTCGGTATTCCGTGGCTGCTTGTCTACGCGTATCAGCGGTTGAAGAGGCTGTTCCGACGCGGGGCGGCCAAGCCTCAGCCGAAACCGAAGCCGTAGCCGGGACAACGATAACGAGTGCTATTCCGGCCTGTCCGCACATATACTGGACTGTACAAGTTACAGGGAGGTACTGGCGGATGCGAAAAACATGGAAAAATATCGTGTACATGGCTGCGGCGCTCGGCATGCTGGCGGTAGCTGTACCGCGGCTGGAGCTGAGGGAATGGACGAGCCCGGGCATGATCTTCGGCATCGTCTGGTGTTTGTTCGCGCTGTTGATTGTTGCGGCGCATCTACACGAGCTGCTGGGCGTCGAGGAGGAGCAGAAGCGTCAGCTGCTGCGGGTCAAACGAATGAAGCGCTGGCAGCTTGAGCAGGCTGTTGCCGGCAAACGCAAGCTGCTGCAGGTCAAGCGGTGAGGGCAACGGCGCTTCGCGTCACGGAATAGCCCCGGCCAGCCTCGAACTCATGTCGGGGCGGACCGGGGCTGTTTGTCGCAGCGCGAGTGTCAGACGAGCAGCGCAATCGCCAGCAAATTAAATAAGGCGAGCGGCAGCACAACATTGTTATAATAGGGGTTAAACGGCGGCTGCGGACCAGGAAAAAAAGCGCGGGTATGGGTTGCCGGCATTTGCAAATACACATACGTATGATCGACATGAACGATGATGCCTTCGTGAGTCGTGCCATCAATGGTCTGAACGCGGACCGGCTTGTTCACATGCTGCGAGCAAAGCGAGTGAACCTTCTGCTTGCATTTGTGCAGCAGCTCCATTTCCTTGGAGTCCAGCTCGTAGATCGACTGAGGCTGGCCGGAAAAAGGCGCATTCGGCATGGAGAAACACCTCCCGAAAAGTTTGGACTTAGTTCATCCTATGCGCGGCGCTGCGGTTGTATGGGTAAAATTTTATGCTATGATTAAGTATTAGACGAAGCGAATCCAGTAATGTGAGGAAGGGAACCGGGATGGACGAGGAGCAGCAGCCAGTCAGCCAAGATACAGCGACCAAGCATGAGCAAATTTTAAAATATATTGAGGGGCTGAAGATCGGCAGCAAAATTTCAGTCCGCAAAATCGCAGAAAAGCTTGGGGTCAGCGAAGGCACCGCCTATCGGGCGATCAAGGAAGCCGATGCCGTGGGCCTCGTCGCTACCAAGGAGCGGGTCGGCACCGTCCGGGTGGAAAAAAAGCTGCGCGAGGAGTTGGACAAGCTGACCTTCGCCGAGGTCGTCAACATGGTCGACGGGGATGTGCTCGGAGGCCGGAACGGGCTGGAGAAGTCGCTGCACAAATTTGTGATTGGCGCGATGCAGCAGGATGCGATGATGCGTTACATTGACGCAGGCAGTCTGCTGATCGTCGGCAACCGGGCGAAGGCGCACAGCTGCGCGCTGGAGCAGGGCGCGGGGGTGCTTATTACCGGCGGCTTCGGCACAAGCGACGAGGTGAAAAAGCTGGCTGACGAGCTGCGGCTGCCGATCATTTCGAGCAGCTACGATACATTTACGGTGGCGTCGATGATTAATCGTGCCATTTATGACCGGCTGATCAAGAAAAAGATTTTACTGATCGAGGACATTCTCGCCCAGCCGATGCTGGTCTACACCTTGCGGGGCACCCAGGCGATTGAGGACCTGCAGCGGCTGCACGGCGAGACGGGACATAGTCGGTTTCCGGTCGTGGACGAGTGGAACCGCGTCATCGGGATGATTACGCCGCGCGATCTGATCGGCGCCTCGGCCGGGCAGACGATCGACAAGCTGATGACGCGCAACCCGGTGACGGCGCAGGCGAATACGTCGGTCGCGTCGGCGGCCCATCTGATGGCATGGGAAGGGATCGAGCTGCTGCCGATCGTCGATGCGGGCCGCAAGCTGGTGGGCATTATCAGCCGCCAGGATGTGCTCAAGGCGATGCAGCACGCCCAGCGTCAGCCGCATCACGGCGAGACGTTCGAGGACCTGATCTGGTCCGGCTTTACGCAGGAGAAGGCGGAGGGCGGACAGCTTGTTTTCCGCGGTACGATCACCCCGCAGATGACCGGGCGGCTCGGGACCGTATCAGAGGGCGTGCTGACGGTGCTGCTGACCCAGGCTGCCTATCATGCGATCCAGGACATGAAAAAGGTGGACCTGGTCGTGGACAACATGTCGTCCTACTTCGTCAAGCCGCTGCAAATTGACAGCAGTGTGGAAATTCGCCCCAAAATCATCGAAATCAGCCGCAAGTTCGGCAAGCTGGATGTGGAGATGTATTTGAACGGAGCGTTGGTGGCGAAGGCGATGCTGACCGCCCAGGTGATTGAACCGGCTTGACGTCATAAAGCGATCTGGCGGCAGGCTGGCGCAGCGAAGCTGGCGATGTCGGCGATGTCGGTCGTGCAGCGAGACGCAGCCCGAGGGGCTGTCCCACAAGGGTAACGGCGGATGTGCCAGTCCCGAATTTAAAACGACAAAGCCTTCAAACCAACGGAGCAGCAGGTTTGAAGGCTTCTTTTGCTCGACATTTTGTCGAAAGAGGGGGCGAAAAAATCATAAAATGATTTTTTTGCCCCCTTCGGCTGTGAGCAGCTTTTCAGACGCGCCGGAGACAGCTTCCCGCCATCCCTTACCCGGCCTTGCGGCTGTAATGCAGATGGTTGCGGATGCCCGCAAACAAATTCCAGATGCCTAGCAGCATGCAGACCGTACCGAAAATACGCCGGGTTACCGAATCGGTGAAAAAAAACAGCTGGGTCAACGCGATTAGAATGAGCATGATGCCCATCGCGATATTCATGCGGGCGGCAAGCAGCCCCCGCAGTCTCGGATCAGCCTGCCGCCGGTAGCGGAAGCTGTACGTGACGGAAAAGGCGACGGCGACGACGATCAGCGTGCTCAGCGTGAGCTGGACCGTTTGCAGCGTCATAGGGCAAGCACTTCCTTATGGACTAAGTGTATGGTATACACTTTAGCCCATAAGCGGCGGCAAAATCAACCGTTAAGCATCGGAACCGTCATCGAAACCGGGATTCGCTTCCACTCCTTCACTGTAACCCATACTTTCAGCTCCGATTGCGTCAGCACGATCCATTTGACCGACTGGACGAGATAATCTTTGTCCAATACGCCAAGCAGCGGCTTTTCCTTCAAAATCTGCTCATACACCTCCGGCATGGCGGCGAACTCGGATATTTTGCGCCCGACAATAACAGGCTTCAACTGGGCATGCACCCGGCGCTGCAGCTCGCTTTCGGTCAGCTTGTCGATTTCCGTATGCCCGCTCGGATCGATGTACACGTTCAGCAGATTTATGGTCGTTTGCTGGTTTTTTGTTTTGCGCAAATCGGCCACATCGCCCTCCAGGCGGCCTTTTTCCGTCAGCAGCTTGCGGTTTTGCTCGATGACCATGTTCAGCCGCTCATTGTACAGGCTGAGAAATAAGGCCGCTCCGATGATCATGCCTGCGATGAGCAGCCCGATCGCCTGCAAGTGCCGGAAGCCCGGCTCATACGGTGGCACTCTCACCCGCTGCTCCCTCCCCGGCAAATCCATTGGATCAGCGTGGTGCCCATATGCGCGCCGACGAAGGCGCACACGATGTACAAAATTTGCTGAATAGCCGGGGAAATATGACCGTCCTGAAAGTGCGTCTCAATCGCGCGAATCGGATCAATGGTGCCGCCGATTGCGGCGACCATCGCCCAAATTTTGATTTGCTCCGCGACCGTCAGCATTTTGTGGACCGGAGGGTCCAGCGTGATGACCGAGGAGATGCCGGCCAGCATCGTGCCGCCCAGCACGACGCCGAACGCGATGAAAAAATCCAGCAAGCATTTGGACAAAAATACAGCCACGCTGAAACACCCTTTCCTGTTCGTTGACTTGCCGCCCCTTGCTTTCGCCCCGCGCAGCGGGGACGGGCCGGGGCTTGCCCTTGTTTTGACTACTATCATCTATATGGCACACTTGTTCGCACTATGCTAAACTAGAAGTAACAATTTGCAGCAGGAGGTGTCGGGCGCGTGAGCGAGTTTATCCACTTGCATGTACATAGCGAATACAGTCTGCTCGATGGCGCCGCGCGCATCGACGATCTGGTCGGCCAGGCGGCGGCGCTTGGGATGAAGGCGCTGGCGCTGACGGATCACGGCGTCATGTACGGCGCAATTCCGTTTTACAAGGCATGCACGGCGAAGGGAATCAAGCCGATTATCGGCTGCGAGGTCTATTTTACAAGCGGGTCGCTGCGGCAGAAGGGCAGCCGTCAGGAGCAGCCGATTTACCATTTGATTCTGCTTGCGAAAAATGTCACGGGATATCAAAATTTGATGAAGCTTGTGTCGATTGCTCACCTGGAGGGCTTTCACTATAAGCCGAGAATTGATCTGGAGCACCTGGCCCTGTATGCGGAAGGGCTGATCTGCACGAGCGCTTGTCTCGGCAGCGAGGTGTCGCAGCATCTGCTGCATGATCGCTATGAGGAAGCGAAGGCGGCTGCGTGCCGGTACCGTGACATTTTCGGGGACGATTTTTACCTGGAAATTCAGGATCACGGACTGACGGAGCAGAAGAAGGTGCTGCAGCAGACGCTGCGGCTCAGCGCAGAGACGGGGATCGGCATCGTGGCGACAAATGACGTGCATTATGTACGCGAGCCGGATCATGAGGTGCAGGATGTGCTGATCTGCATCGGGACGGGAAAAACGGTCGAGGACGAAACCCGGCTGAAGCTCGGCACGTCGCAGCTGTACCTGAAAAGCGCGGAGCAGATGGCCGAGCTGTTCCCGCACGCCCCGGAGGCGGTGCGGAATACGGCGGCGATCGCCGCAGCCTGCGAGCTGAAGCTGGAGTTCGGCCGGTCGATCCTGCCGCAATTCGATCCGATTCCCGCCGGCCTGACGGCGAGCGGTTATCTCGCCGAGCTGTGCGGGCAAGGGCTGGCGGCGCGTTACGCGGCGACAGCGGAATGGCAGGATGCCTCCTGGCGTGGGGAAGTGGAGGAGCGGCTTGCTTACGAGCTTGGCGTCATCGAACGGATGGGGTATTCGGATTACTTCCTGATCGTATGGGATTTCATCCGGTTTGCCCACGAGCACGGAATTGTCACGGGGCCGGGACGCGGCTCGTCGGCAGGCAGCCTGGTCGCTTACGTGCTGCGGATTACGGATGTCGATCCGATCAAGTACCGGCTGCTGTTCGAGCGATTCCTCAACCCCGAGCGGGTGTCGATGCCGGATATTGATATTGACTTCAGCGACCTGCGGCGGGATGAGGTCATTGATTATGTGGTGCGCAAATACGGCCGCGACCGGGTGGCGCAAATCATTACGTTCGGCACAATGGCGGCGAAGGCGGCTGTCCGTGATGTGGGCCGGGCGCTGAACGTGCCGTTTCAGGAGGTGGACCGTGCGGCCAAGCTGATCCCCCACCAGCTTGGCATGACGCTGGAGGAGGCGCTCCGGGTCAGTCCGGAGCTGCAGGCGCTGGCTGCCAGACAGCCGAAGACAGCCGAGCTGCTCCGTTTCGCGATGAAGGTGGAAGGAATGCCCCGGCACGCATCCACGCATGCGGCGGGCGTTATAATTTCGCGGGAGCCGTTGACCCAATACGTGCCGCTGCAGGAAGGGAACGAGCAGACGGCGCTGACGCAGTACACGATGGAGCATCTGGAGTCCATCGGCTTGCTCAAGATGGACTTCCTCGGCTTGCGGACGCTGTCGATCATCGAGCGCACGCTCGGCTGGGTCGGCGAGCAGCTCGGAACGGCGGTAGACTGGAGCCTGATTTCGACCGATGATCCGCTGACCTACGCGCTGCTGGGCAAGGGAGATACGACCGGCGTCTTCCAGCTGGAGTCGGGCGGGGTGAGGCGGGTGCTCAAGGACCTGCGGCCGTCCCGGTTTGAAGATATTATTTCGGTGTTGGCGTTGTACCGTCCGGGGCCGATGGAGTTTATTCCGAAGTATATCAGCTCCAAGCACGGCGAGACGGAGGCGGAGTACCCGCACCCGGATCTGGAGCCGATTTTACAGGATACGTACGGGATCATCGTCTACCAGGAGCAGATCATGCAGATTGCCTCGCGGATGGCGGGCTTCAATCTGGGTGAAGCCGACCTGCTGCGCCGGGCAGTCAGCAAGAAAAAACGCGAGGTGCTCGACGAGCAGCGCGCCCACTTCGTAGAGGGAAGTTTGAGCGAAGGGTATACGGAGCAGGATGCGAACCATGTGTATGACATGATCGTGCGGTTCGCCGATTACGGCTTCCCGCGCGCGCATGCAACGGCGTACGGCGTGCTGGCGTTCCAGACGGCGTACCTGAAGGCGCATTATCCGGTGCAGTTTATGGCTTCGATGCTGACGGCGGTGACCGGCAGCCATCACAAGGTTGCCGAATACGTCGATGAATGCCGCCGGATGGGGATTCCGGTGCTCCCGCCGGATGTGAATGAAAGCGGCTTTCTGTTTACGCCGGTGCTGGATGGTGAGACCCCTGCTATTCGCTTCGGGCTGGCCGCCATTAAAAATGTCGGCACGCACGCGATCGAGTCCATTATCGCCGAGCGGCAGGGCAGGCCGTATGACAGCTTGTCCGATCTGTGCCGCCGCGTCGATTTGCGGGTATGCAACAAGCGGGTGCTGGAATCGCTGATCCAGGGCGGCGCGCTGGGCACGCTGCCCGGCCATCGCGCCCAGCAGCTGGCGATGCTGGAGGATGCGGTGGACGCGGCCGTCAAGTGGCGCAAGGACCGGGAAGCGCTGCAGCTTGTGCTTGACGGCTTCGACGAAGAGGTGACGTGGGAGCTGGACTACCCGGATATTTCCCCTTATACGCTGATGCAGCAGCTGGAGCTGGAGCGCGAGCTGCTCGGCCTGTACATTTCGGGCAGCCCGCTGGACGATTATGAGGAGCTGCTGCGCAAGCTGGAGCCGGAGCTGATGACGCAGCTGCCTGAGCAGGCCGAGGGCAGCGAGGTTGTGGTGGCCGGTCTGGTCGTGTCGCTCAAAACGATTGTGACGAAAAAAGGCCAGCCGATGGCGTTTATGGAGCTGGAGGATCGTGTCGGCAAAGCCGAGGTCGTGCTGTTCCCGGAGGTATGGAAAACAAGCGGCTCGCTTGTTCAGAAGGGCAGTCCGCTGCTGGTGGTCGCCAAGCTCCAGCATGGCGACGAGGAGCAGGTCAAGCTGCTGGCTGACCGGATCGTTGCGCTTGATGATCCGCATATTGAGCTGAAGGCGGTGAAAGTCGCCGCTCCGTCCCGCGCGGCTTCTGCGCGAAGCGCTGCTCCGCATGGCTCGTCGGCGTATCGCGGCGCGCCGCCCGGACCGGCTGTTCCCGCGATGGCGGCCCGACCGCCGCAGCCGGGCGGCCAGCGCGTCTACGTGCGCATCGCAAGCGAACGGGAGCAGCCGGCGGTGCTGACGGCGCTCAAGCAGCTGATCGCCCGGCACGGCGGTTCGCTGCCGGTGGTGCTCTACTACGAGAAGACGCAGAAGACGCTTGGCCTGAGCGGCCAATTTAATGTAAAGCCGTCGCCGGAGCTGATTGCGCAGATCGAGGAGCTGCTTGGTCCGCAAAGCGTAAAGGTGAAATAATGCCAGCCTCCTTCGCATACATTTGAGGTACCCGAACCGTCATCGGTTGTTCCAAGAAGCAAGGGCCGATGCGTCCGTCGCGTGTGACGAATGAATCGAAGGAGGCGTTGTGCTTATGTCCCATCAATTAATCGTCGACTATC
Organism: Paenibacillus sp. sg306046; assembly: GCF_059821225.1. Lineage (NCBI taxonomy): Bacteria > Bacillati > Bacillota > Bacilli > Caryophanales > Paenibacillaceae > Paenibacillus > Paenibacillus sp. sg306046. Next base: position 126,912 of record NZ_JCAMRT010000001.1, on the reverse strand, counting down.
TGGAGAAGCGCGGGGTTACCGTGGAGCGGATTGCAGATATTGTGTACGAATTGCAGTCGCCCTACAATCCGGTGCTTTCGAAGGCGGCCTGCGAGGAGAGCGTGCTGACCGTGCTCAAGAAACGCGAGGTGCAGTATGTGCTGTTCACCGGCATTGCGCTTGATGAGCTGGCGGAGCGGAAGCTGCTGCCCGAGCCGCTGCAAAGCTTGATGGAAGAGGATGCCTCGCTGTATGGCGTGGACGAGACGCTGGCGCTTGGCATCGTTCACGTGTACGGGATGATCGGATTGACGAGCTTCGGCTATTTGGATAAAAAGAAAATCGGCATTATTCGCGATCTGAACGACCATCCGACCGGCATCCATGTTTTTCTGGATGATCTGGTCGCAGGGCTTGCTGCTGCGGCTTCCGCGCGAATTGCCCACCGGCAGCAGGATGAGCGGGACCTGTCCTCCTGACAACTTCTCCCTATTTTCGCGAAAATTCGCGCAATTCACCGGTTTATAGGATCGGATCGTCCTCCTGAACTCGGTTGCGGGAAAAAGTGGAGTTATGATATCATTATTCCATTATGTTCGGGAGGTCTTTTTTCATGTGGACCGTGATCTATATCGCACCTACGGCGAAAATAGCCGATAGAATCAAACAGAAGTTGACCGAGGAAGGTTTTCTGGTACAGGTTCGGGCTATCAATATGACCAAAAATCAATTTGAAATTGTCGTACCCGAAGGCGAAGTGGAAGAAGTTCAAGAGGTGCTGAATACCATTTTGCATAGATCCTGAATGAGCGGATGCCAGCAACCCGATGCGCACGGACAAGTCCAACAACGTAAGGCGAGGTGTAGTCGTGCAATTTAAAGACTTGTTTCAGAAAAAAAGAAAATATGCGACCGTTCCGAGTACGGACAGGCCTGCCGTCGATCGACCTTTGGACGGCGCTATTGACGTGCCTGAAGAACGGCCTAGACGGGAAATTCCTGAAGGCTTGATGAATAAATGCCCGAAGTGTGGCACGATTCAGTACAACAAGGAGCTGGACAAAAACCTGAAGGTTTGCTCCGCATGCGATTACCATTATCGTCTGAGCGCCGTGGAGCGCATTCAGATGACGATGGATGACGGCGAGTTTACGGAGCTGGACAGCGAGATGATTTCCGAGGACCCGCTTGGTTTCCCTGATTATGCGGGCAAGTATGAGAAGGCGATGGAGTCGACGGGCATGCAGGACGCCGTCATTACCGGAGAAGGACGAATCGGCGGGCATCCGGTTGTGATGGCCGTGATGAGCTTCGACTTTATGGGCGGCTCGCTTGGCTCGGTTGTCGGCGAGAAGGTAACCCGTGCAATTGAATATGCGCTGGAAACGGGCAAGCCTTTGATTGTCTTCTCGACCTCCGGCGGGGCGCGGATGCAGGAAAGTATCCTCAGCCTGATGCAGATGGCCAAAACAAGCGCTGCGTTGTCGAGGCTGAACGAGCAGGGTGGCTTGTACGTGTCCGTCATTACGGACCCGACCTTTGGGGGCGTATCGGCCAGCTTTGCGATGCTGGGCGATTACATTATCGCTGAGCCGGGAACGGCGTTTGGCTTCACCGGACGGCGTGTCATCGAGCAGACGATCCGGCAGAAGCTGCCTGACAATTTCCAGACGGCGGAATTCAATCTGAAGCACGGACAAGTGGATATGGTCGCACACCGCAAGGAATTGCGCGGGATGCTGTCCAAGCTGCTTGGCATGCATACGGTAAAGGAGGAAGTTGTCCATGGCAAGTGAGATGCCTTTTGAGCTGCCGCTCGCCGAGCTGCGCGCCAAAATCGAGGAGCTGCGCAAGTTCAGCCGGGACAAGCAGATTGATTTCTCCGAAGAAATCGCCCGGCTGGAGCAGCGCTTGATTCAGCTGGAGGGCGAGCTGTACGAAAGCATGTCCACCCAGCAAAAAATGCAGGTGGCCCGCCATCCGCAGCGGCCTACGACGCTGGATTACATCCAGCATCTGTTTACCGACTTCATGGAAATGCATGGTGACCGTCTCTATGGCGACGATCTCGCTATTGTAGGCGGCATTGCCCGTTTCAACGGCATTCCGGTCACCGTTATCGGTCACCAGAAGGGCAAGGACACGAAGGACAATATCGCTCGCTTCTTCGGTTCTCCGCATCCGGAGGGCTTCCGCAAGGCGCTTCGCTTAATGCGTCAGGCGAACAAGTTCAAACGTCCGATCATCACCTTTATTGATACGAAGGGCGCGTATCCCGGCAATGCGGCCGAGGAGCGCGGGCAGGGCGAGGCGATTGCCCGCAACCTGCTGGAGATGGCCGGATTCCGCGTGCCGATTTTGTGTGTCGTCATCGGCGAAGGCGGCAGCGGCGGAGCGCTTGCGCTCGGCGTCGGCAACCGTGTGTTTATGCTCGAGAACGCGATTTATTCGGTCATCAGTCCCGAAGGCGCAGCCTCGATTTTGTATAAAGATGCATCGAAATCTATGGAAGCGGCGGAAGCGATGAAAATTACCGCAGACGAGATTTTGAAGCAAGGCGTGATCGACGCCATTATTCCGGAACCCAAGGGCGGCGCCCACCGGGATGTGGCGTTTCAGGCCGAAGCGATCAAGACGGCGCTGTGGCAGCACCTGCAGGAGCTGCTGGCTTTTACGGAAGACCAGCTCGTCGAAGATCGGTACAGCAAGTTTAGAGAAATAGGCAGATTCACAACCATCCAGGAGGGTAACCATGCGTAGAACGAAAATTGTTTGTACGATCGGACCAGTGAGCGAATCGCTGGACATGTTTAAGAAATTGATCGGAGCGGGAATGAATGTCGCCCGTCTTAACTTTTCCCACGGCGACTTCGAAGAGCATGGCAACCGGATTAAAAATGTCCGCCAGGCGTGTCAAGAGCTGGGACGCAGCGATGTAGCGATTTTGCTGGACACGAAAGGTCCGGAAATCCGTACCGGCAAGCTGAAAAACGACCAGAAGGTTGAACTGGTACAGGATCAGGTTATTACGCTGACGACGGAAGAAATCGCCGGTGATGCCGAGCGCGTTCATATTACGTACCGTGACCTGTACAAGGATGTTCGAATCGGTTCGACCATTTTGATTGATGACGGCCTGATCGGGCTGGAAGTTGAAGATATTCAAGGAACGGACATCGTATGCCGCATTAAAAACGGCGGTTTGCTGGGCGGCAAAAAAGGCGTCAACGTGCCGGGCGTGAAAATCAACCTGCCGGGAATTACCGAGAAGGATGCCAACGATATTATTTTCGGCATTCAGCAGGGCGTTGATTTCATCGCGGCTTCTTTCGTCCGCAAGGCGAGCGATGTCATCGAAATCCGCGAAATTTTGGATCGCCACAACGCAACGCATATTCAAATTATTTCCAAAATCGAAAACCAGGAAGGCGTCGACAACCTCGACGAAATTCTGGAAGTATCCGACGGCCTGATGGTTGCGCGCGGCGACCTGGGCGTTGAAATTCCGGCTGAAGATGTGCCGATCGTGCAAAAGGCGATGATCAAGAAATGTAACCAGGCAGGCAAGCCGGTTATTACAGCCACGATGATGCTGGATTCGATGCAGCGCAACCCGCGTCCGACTCGCGCCGAAGCAAGTGACGTGGCGAATGCGATCTTCGACGGCACGGATGCCGTGATGCTGTCCGGCGAAACCGCCGCAGGGAAATACCCGATTGAATCCGTGCAAACGATGGCTCGCATCGCCGAACGCGCGGAAAGCGCGCTGGAGCACCGTGAAATTTTGGTTCGTCAAAGCAACGCGCAGCAAACGACAGTGACGGAAGCGATCAGCCAAGCCGTCGCCAACTCGGCGCTTGATTTGCAGGCGCGCGCGATTTTGACAGCAACGGAAAGCGGCTATACGGCTCGCATGGTATCCAAATACCGTCCGAAGGCGCCGATCGTAGCCGTTACGCCGGATGAGCGCGTATTGCGCCGCCTGTCGCTCGTATGGGGCGTCGTGCCGCTGATCGGCGAATCCTGCACGTCGACGGATCAGCTGTTCGAAATGGCGGTTGACGCCAGCGTGAAAAACGGCCATGTCAGCCTGGGCGATATCGTAGTCATTACGGCGGGCGTGCCGGTTGGCCGTTCCGGGACGACAAACCTGATCAAGGTGCATCAAGTCGGCGAGATGATCGCCAAGGGCCAAGGCATCGGTACACAAAATGCAACCGGCAAAGTGATCGTAGCCCGCAGCGCGGAAGAAGCAAATGCGAAGGCGACCGAGGGCTGCATTTTGATTACGCCAACGACGGACAAGGACTACATGCCTGCTTTTGAAAAAGCGGCTGCAGTTATTACCGAGACAGGCGGAATTACGTCTCACGCCGCTGTTGTCGGCATCAGCTTGGGCAAGCCGGTCATCGTCGGGGTTGAACAGGCGCTGACGATTTTGAAGGATGGAGCCGAGGTTTCGATTTATCCGGAAGTCGGCGTTATTTATTCCGGCCGCGCACGCGTGCTGTAAGGTCTGGACTCGATACAGGAAGGAGCGAAATCGAATAGCGGTTTCGCTTTTTTCCTGTTTAAACTAGGGATGCGGAGGAAGTCTAAACGATGTGGCATTCGCACGACATTCGGGTCCGTTACCAGGAAACCGATCAGATGGGCGTTGTCTATCACGCCAATTATTTGAACTGGCTGGAGGTTGGACGCACCGAAATGATCCGCGGCTTGGGTATCCCTTACGCATCGCTGGAGGCGAAGGGGCTGCTGCTGCCCGTCGTTGAGGCGGAGCTGAAGTTTAGCCAGCCGGCCCGTTATGATGACCAGGTGACGATTCATACCCGTTTGGAAACGTATACGTTTGTTCGTCTGGAGTTTGCTTATGAAGTAAAGCGGGGAAGCGAATTGCTGGTCAGCGGGACCACCCGGCATGTGTGGGTGAACCGGAGCTGGAAGCCTGTGCGACTCGACCGGGAAGCGCCCGAGGTTTATGCGCTGCTGCAGGCGGCCGCGGAGTCTTCCGACCCAATTTAGGGGACGCGCAAGGTTTTCTTTGTACTTTACATAAAATTTACAAAAGGCGTATTGTCCCTTAACATTGTCGAATTACGATGAAGGAAGTAGAACCACGTAAAAAAATGGACAATGATGCGTGAGTCATGGGGGTATAGTACCAATGAACGAGACGGCTTCGCGAGAGACAACTGCTAAGGAAACAGCCAATCATTATTTGAACCGTGATCTGAGCTGGGTGGAATTTAACCGGCGCGTGCTGGAAGAGGCGCAGGATGCGACGACTCCGCTGCTGGAGCGCGTCAAGTTTTTATCCATCGTGTCCTCCAATCTGGATGAGTTTATGAGTGTTCGGGTGGCGGGGATTGTCGACCAGATCAAGGCGGGTTATACGAAGAAGGATTTCACCGGATATACGCCGGCGGGCTTGTTCAAGCGAATTATGAAGCGCGCCGCCAAGATGGTTGCCGAGCAGTACAAGACGTACCGCGAGGTGTGCCGGGCGATGGCGAAGGAAGGCATTCATTTTACGGAATACGAGGACCTGAATGTCACGCAGCGCAAGGCGATGGACGAATACTTCCATGAAATTATATTTCCGGTGCTTACGCCGATGGCGGTGGATCAGGCCCGCCCGTTCCCGCTCGTTCATACGCAAGGCGTCTATCTGGCCGTTGTGCTGATGAAGGAAGAGGATGATCCCGAGGATGAGCCGTACTTCGCCATTTTGCAGGTGCCGTCCAATCTGGCGCGATTTATCGAAATTCCGACGCGGACAAACAGCAAGAAACGCGAGTATATATTGATTGAGGAATTGATTGAGCAGCACAGCCACACGTTGTTCAGCGGCTACAAGGCGGTATCCGTTCAGGCGTTCCGGCTGACGCGTAATGCCGATCTGACGCTGAATGAAGAGGGCGCTGAGGACTTGCTGGAGGAAATCGAGCTGCAGCTTCGCCGACGCCGCTGGGGCGCTCCGGTGCGTCTGGAGGTGCAGAAGGGCATGCACCCGTACGCGCTGGCGCAGCTGATGGACGAGTTCGAAATTACGGATAACATCTTTGAAATCGACGGTCCGATCGACCTTACGTTTCTAATGAAGCTGGCCGGTACGCTGAAAGGTTACGACCAGCTGCGCTACTCGCCGATCAAGCAGGCGTATCCGTCGGAGCTGGAGGATGTCGTCGATGTGTTCACCAAGCTGCGGCAGCAGGATGTGCTTGTGTATCACCCGTATGAATCCTTTGATGCGGTGACTGATTTTGTTTGCCAGGCGGCTTATGACCCGCAAGTGCTGGCGATCAAAATGACGCTGTACCGGGTCAGCGGCAACTCGCCGTTGATTCAGGCGCTGGCGCGGGCAGCCGAGTCAGGCATGCAGGTGACCGTTGTCGTGGAGCTGAAGGCTCGTTTCGACGAAGAGCGCAACATCGCGTGGGCGCGCAAGCTGGAGCAAGCCGGCTGCCACGTCGTCTACGGGCTGGTCGGGCTGAAAACCCATGCCAAAATTACGCTGGTCGTCCGCCAGGAGCAGGACGGCTTGCGGCGGTACGTCCACGTCGGCACCGGCAATTATAACGATAATACAGCCAAGCTGTACACGGATATCGGGTTGTTTACGACCCATAAGGAAATCGGGGAAGATGCTTCGGCGCTGTTCAACGAGGTGACGGGCTATTCCGCTCCGCATAACTGGAAGGCTTTCGGCGTAGCGCCGACGGATATGATGGGCAAGCTGATCGAGAAGTTCCGGCGCGAAGCCAGGTTTGCGGCAGAGGGCAAGCCTGCGCGGATTATTGCGAAGTTTAATTCCTTGTCCAATCAGCAGATGGTGGATGAGCTGTATTTGGCTTCGCAGGCCGGGGTGAAAATTGACCTGATCGTGCGCGGCGTCTGCTGCCTGCGGCCGGGGGTGCCGGGGCTCAGCGAAAATATTACGGTGCGCAGCATCGTAGACCGGTTTCTGGAGCATTCGCGTATTTTCTACTTTGAAAATGGCGGCGACCCGGAAATTTATATCGCTAGCGCCGACTGGATGACGCGCAACCTGACACGGCGTGTTGAGCTGATGTGCCCGGCGTTTGACAAAAACGTTCAGCAGACGCTGATCAACATTTTGCAGCTCAGCCTTGATGACAATGTAAAAGCCCGCCAGCTTCAGCCGAACGGGCTTTATGAACGGCTGCGGTCCGGCTCGGCGCAGCCGAAGCGCAGTCAATTTGCAGCGATGCGGGTTAATTCGTGGAAAACGAAGGCTCGTGAAGAATGAGCTGCAGCCCCCACAGCTTTTTAAAATCTTTGTTCAACGCCTCGACCTCTCTGTATTCCGCAGAGGGGTCGTGTCTGTTTCGCAGACCGAGATGAAGCGATAACTCATGAACGACAGCTGAAGTCAGCTCCAGCGCCTGCGTCTCGCTGATGTCCAGCGCAATCGCGAGCTGCAGCAGCCCGCCGAGCCTGGCGATCAGCTCCAGGTCCTCCTCCGGCAAAATATCGCTGTAAGCGGCCATCGCCTGCTGGGTGCGGTTTTTCGCTTTGAAGGAAGCGATCAGCGCGCACAGCAGCATCTCGCGATGGGTGAGCCCGTCGATGCGCGTCTGGGCGATCAGATGGAAGGAATGCTTCGGATATTGATAATATTGCAGGGAAGCTCCGATCCGGTACAAGCTGGCCGCGATGCTCAGACAGAGACGCGTCCGCTCCGAAAACAGCCCCCGGGCGTCGTTCTCCAACGCGTCATACAGACGCAGCGCTGTGGAGCGCACTTGCTGAATATGCGCTTCAGGCGCAGTCGAATGCAGGGCCAGCAAATTGGCGGCGCTGTTTTCGGCGACTTGACCGGCTTGCAGCTGAGCCGGGGCGAACGACTCGAAAAACAACCCGTCCCGCAGCCCAGCGCCGCTGACAATGTAATGGGTAGCGCCGGCCAGCTGAAAGATCGTCTGCAAAATGAGCAGGCCGGGCACAATAATATCGGTGCGGTCCTTGGACAAGCCGTCGACCTTCTTGCGCTTCTCGCCCGACATCGCCGGAAGCCAGGCGGCCAGCTCATCCATTTCCTCCGGCTGCACGATGTAGTTGTGCGTTTGCGGAAACGAATAGCGGCGGCGGCGCTGGCTGATTTTGCAAAGCGTGCGAACGCCGCCGCCCAGACCGATCAGCGGCAAGCCGGGCGACTGCTTGATCCACGGCTCGCGGGCCACCGCGACCAGCACCATCTGCCGGATCGCCTGCTGCTGGTCGGTTGTGAATTCGCCGTCCGTCGAATAATTGCGGGTCGTATTGACGGCGCCGAACGGAAAGGATACGCTGCGCAGCAGCTTGCGTTCCCGGAACAAACTTACCTCGGTGCTGCCGCCGCCGATGTCAATCAGGAAGCCGTCCGCAACATCCATCGTGCGGATCATGCCGAGAAAGCCGATGCGCGCTTCATCCTCGCCGGACAAAATAGCGACGGGCAGGCCGCTTTCCCGGCGCAGCGTGTCAAGAATATGCGCGGCATTTGAGGCATTGCGAACAGCTGCCGTGGCTGCGACGCGATATTCGCCGGCCTTATACATATCGCCGATTCGCTTGAATCGGGTGAGAATTCGTACGAGCTCTTGAATGTCCGCTTCCGCAAGCGAGCCGTCCGGCCGGATTCGGCTGCTCAAGCGCGCCGATTCCTTGAATTCACCGACAACCCGGTGGCCTCCCTCCGCTGTAAGTTCGTAGATGGCCAGGCGAATGGAGTTGGAGCCGATGTCGATAATTCCGATGATGCGGCTATTGTTCATGAGGTGACCTCCCGTCTGCACGCTAGCAATAGCATTGCTTTTCAATTTTCAGAATGATACTTATTTTAACCCGTACCCCTAGTGAAGTCTACCCGCGCCGTCTGTAAAGTTATGAACCTCTTTACCCGCATTTTACCCACAATTTGCTTGCCGAAGTCCTGCCGTGTCAGGAATTTTGCTTGAAGGCATCAAGCTGCAAAGTTATGGGAATGCTTGAAGAGATCAAGTGCGGCAAGGGCTGCCGGGCATAAGAGCGGAAAGACGAATGATGCTGAGGCAAAGCCGGATAGCATCTGTTTATGACGTCGATAATGAACTTTTATGTCTAAATTTGTTCACATTGTTTGGCAAATCCTTTATAGTAGACATAGGTGAATTGAACGCAAAAGGAGAGATTATCTTGACGGCTACCAAAGGATTGGAAGGAATCGTAGCGACTACGTCTTCCATTAGCTCCATTATTGACGGTGTACTGACTTACCGCGGCATCAATATTGACGAACTCGCCGAGAACGCCACATTCGAAGAAGTCGTCTACCTGCTCTGGTACGGCAAGCTGCCTAATCGCTCCGAGCTCGCTGCGCTAGTGAAGGAACTGAGCGACAATGCGGCTGTTCCGGCTGAAGTGCTCGACCAAATCAAACTTTTCCCGCAGGATGTCAATACGATGGCCGCGTTGCGTACCGCCGTGTCCGGTCTTGCGTTATATGATGCAGAAGCAAATGACATGACGCCGGAGTCCAACCTCCGCAAGGCGATCAAGCTGCAGGCGCAGCTGCCTACGATCGTGGCTGCCTTTGACCGCATTCGCAAAGGACTGGAGCCGATCGCTCCGAAAGCCGGCGCAAGCATCGCTGAAAACTTCCTGTACATGCTGACAGGCAACGCGCCTGAGCAGATTGCTATCGAGGCGCTTGATAAGGCGCTTGTGCTGCACGCGGACCATGAGCTGAACGCTTCGACGTTTGCAGCGCGTGTTACCGTTGCTACGCTGTCCGATATTTATTCCGGCGTTACGTCGGCAATCGGCGCGCTCAAGGGACCTTTGCACGGCGGCGCCAACGAAGCGGTCATGGCGATGCTGGAGGACATCGGCACAGCTGACAACGTGACGAGCTACATCAACGACAAGCTGGCCAACAAAGTGAAAATTATGGGCTTCGGTCACCGCGTTTACAAAAACGGCGATCCGCGCGCAAAGCATCTGCAAAAGATGTCCCAGGAGCTGGGCAAGCTGACTGGCAACATGAACTGGTACGATATGTCGATCCAGATCGAAGACATCGTGACCGGCCAGAAGGGTCTCAAGCCGAACGTCGATTTTTATTCCGCGTCGGTATACACCTCGCTGGAAATTCCGCGCGATCTGTTCACACCGATTTTCGCGATCAGCCGTACGTCCGGATGGACAGCTCACATCTTGGAGCAGTACGAAAACAACCGTTTGATCCGTCCGCGCGCCGAATACACAGGTCCGTCGCATCAGGCATACGTGCCAATCGACAACCGCTAATCGGCCGGATGATGACCAGACTTATCATCGTTACCTGCACGGGCTGTCTGCGGCAGTCCGCCTAACCTTCCGGGGGAGGGCGGGCTGCGGCGGCTCCCGTATGTCTTTTTAGAGGTATATTCATGCAGGGGTCAGCATGTGCTGACTCTACTTTTACGAGGAGGAATATGTACACATGGCACAATTCGAGCAATATGCGTTGCCGACTGAAGGCGAGCGCATCACGATCACAGACGGTAAACTGAACGTTCCTAACCAGCCGATCATTCCATTCATCGAGGGCGACGGCACAGGTCCTGACATCTGGGCAGCTTCCAAGCGCGTATTGGACGCGGCTGTTGAGAAAGCTTACAATGGCGAGAAAAAAATCGCATGGTACGAAGTATTTGCCGGCGAAAAAGCCTTTAACCAATATAACAACTGGCTGCCTGCCGACACGCTGACGGCGATCCGCGAGTACATCGTAGCGATCAAAGGACCGCTGACAACGCCAATCGGCGGCGGTATCCGTTCCCTGAACGTAGCGCTGCGCCAAGAGCTGGACTTGTATGTCTGCTCCCGTCCTGTCCGTTACTTCAACGGCGTTCCTTCGCCGGTAAAACGCCCCGAGCTGGTTGACATGGTTATTTTCCGTGAAAATACAGAAGATATCTATGCGGGCATCGAGTGGGCTGAAGGCTCCGAAGAAGTGAAAAAAGTGCTGGAGTTTCTGAAAAACGAAATGGGCGTTAAGAAAATCCGGTTCCCTGAAACGTCCGGGATCGGGGTTAAGCCTGTTTCCAGAGAAGGCTCCCAGCGTTTGGTTCGCGCCGCGATCGAATACGCGATTCAGCACAACCGCAAGAGCGTTACGCTGGTTCACAAAGGCAACATCATGAAGTTTACTGAAGGTGCGTTCAAAAACTGGGGTTATGAGCTGGCTGAGCAAGAGTTCGGCGACAAAACGTTCACTTGGGCGCAATACGACCAAATTAAGGCAGAGCAAGGCACTGACGCAGCAAATGCAGCCCAAAAAGCAGCTGAGGCTGCTGGCAAAATCATCGTAAAAGATGCGATTGCCGACATCGCGCTGCAGCAAGTACTGACGCGTCCAACAGACTTCGACGTGATCGCAACGCTGAACCTGAACGGCGACTACTTGTCTGACGCTCTGGCTGCTCAAGTTGGCGGCATCGGCATCGCTCCAGGCGCTAACATCAACTATGTAACCGGCCACGCGATTTTCGAAGCTACGCACGGTACGGCTCCGAAATATGCAGGTCTGGATGTCGTGAATCCAGGTTCGGTTATTTTGTCCGGCGTTATGCTGCTTGAGCACCTTGGCTGGCAAGAAGCGGCTGACCTGATCTACAAAGGTCTGGAAACGTCGATTAACAACAAAACCGTTACTTATGACTTTGCACGTCTGATGGACGGCGCTACAGAAGTAAAATGCTCCGAATTCGCAAACCATGTAATTGCTAACTTCTAAAAACCGCACAGAACTTGCATCAACGCGCCCTGTTGCCCGGCGGCTGAACTTCATGCTCAGCCGCCTTGGCAAAGGGCGTGTTGCTGCATGCGGCACTTGATTGCATTCCAAAACAACCCTTAGGGAGGGATTTTCGAATGGCTATCCAACGTAGGAAGATTACGGTTGTCGGCGCGGGCTTTACCGGTGCGACAACTGCCTTGATGCTGGCGCAAAAAGAACTCGGCGACGTGGTATTGCTTGATATTCCGCAGCTGGACAATCCAACCAAAGGCAAAGCGCTCGATATGCTCGAAGCTTCTCCGGTGCAGGGCTTTGACGCCAACATTACGGGGACGTCCAACTACGACGATTCCGCGAATTCGGATATCGTCATTATCACAGCCGGGATTGCACGCAAGCCGGGCATGAGCCGCGACGATCTCGTCAACACCAATGCAGGCATCGTGAAATCCGTGTGTGAAAACATCAAAAAAACGAGTCCGCAATCCATCGTGCTCATCCTGTCCAACCCGGTTGATGCGATGACTTACGTAGCCTTCGAAGCCCTTGGCTTCCCGAAAAACCGGGTCATCGGCCAATCCGGCGTGCTGGACACGGCGCGTTATTGTACCTTCATCGCCCAGGAGCTGAACGTATCGGTTGAAGACGTGCGCGGCTTCGTGCTTGGCGGCCACGGCGACGACATGGTGCCGCTTGTCCGGTACTCGAACGTGGGCGGCATCCCGATCGAAAAGCTGATCTCCGCAGAACGGATCGCAGCAATCGTGCAGCGTACGCGTACCGGCGGCGCCGAAATTGTCAACCTGCTCGGCAATGGCTCGGCTTATTATGCGCCGGCCGCTTCACTGGTGCAGATGACCGAAGCGATTGTGAAGGACAAGAAGCGGATCATTCCGTCCATAACGTTGCTACAGGGCGAATATGGCTATGACAACCTGTTTATGGGCGTGCCTACGCTGCTTGGCGGCGACGGCGTCGAAAACATTTTCGAGCTTGAGCTGCTGCCGGAAGAAAAAGCCGCGCTTGATAAATCTGCGGAATCGGTACGGAACGTGATCAAGGTTATCACGCTGTAACCTGAACGGCTCTGCCATTGCAGTCCGTGCTGAACAGCCCTCGGAGTTAATCCGCGGGCTGTTTTTTTAGCTTTCAATGAATTTCAATGAAATTTGTCACAGGTTCGTGTTTGCTCAAGTGGAGCGCTTTCGTTATACTAGAAACAAACAGAACGATGGGGAGGCTCTGGCATTATGCTGCAGGTATTGCTGTATCTTCACGTATTAAGCGCGATTTTAATGGGCATCTATTTGGTGCTGCCGTTTCTCATCAATCGGGTGGACAAGCTGCAATCGGGCGCATCCAAGGTTGGCTTTCTGAGCGTGCTGTTTGCGACCAATCGCATTGGTCAATTTTCGCTTGTGCTGGCGTTTCTGACAGGCGGCTACATGGTCAGCAAAGGCGATTATTCAATCGCGTGGATGGCTGTAGCGGTGCTGCTGTTCTTGGCGCTCGCCGCGCTGACCGGAATTATGGGCAAGCGGATGCGTCTTGCTGTCAGCGAGCCGGCAGGCGGCTCTATTGCGATGCAGCTCGGCTCGATTAAAACGCTGGCGCTTATTAACGGTCTGGTGTTTTTCCTGATCGTGACGATGATGAAGTTCCCGACCTTGTTTTAACGAAACGCCGGTCACTTACAGGAAACGCTGGCAACAAGCGACGCAGTCGCGCAGGGCAAGAGGAAAGAACCTTCGCATTCTCTTCATAGGGAATGGAAGGTTCTTTTGTCTTAGCTTATAAAATTTATAAGTTTTGAGCCTTTTCTTACAGCTCGTCGATCGTTTTCTCGAAGCTCGGCGCCATATGCTCGACGAAGTAGTCCAGCTCCGGCATGCTGAGTGCGGCCATCGCTTCCTCCAGCTGCTTTTTCGCCGTAGCAAATTCACGATTGCCGGCGGACAGCTCGGTCACACATTTCAGGTACGCATCCAGCAGGTCAGCGCCCTTGACATATTTTTTGTACACCGTGAGCTCGGTCGTCTTTTTGGCGTTGATCAGCGGCTCGTACACCTCGTGCAGCGGGGCTGGAATCATATCCAGCAGCCGTTCGGCGGCGAGCTGTTCAATTTCGCGGAAGTTGGATAAAATTTTCGGGTTATGGTGCTTGACGGGAGTCGGAATGTCGCCGGTAAACACCTCCGTTGCGTCGTGAAACAAGGCCATGCTGACAATTTGATCTGTCGGGACATCGCGCTTGAATACCGTGTTGGCGATGGTGCAGAGCACATGGGTCAGGATGGACACGTGAAAGGAATGCTCGGCGACATTTTCCTTCATCACGTTGCGCATCAGGCTCCAGCGCTCAATGTAGCGCAGTCGGTACATGTAAGCGAAAAAATGACTGTTCATTCATTCATCATCCTTATTTGATAACTTGCAGACCACGTGGGCTGCCAGAACGAATTATACACGATTCGGCCGCCCTATGGTATGATAGAATGGTGTATTTTAGCTACCGAAAGGAGTCTTTCATTCATCATGCAGCAATTTCAAGCGAGTATTTATAACCTGATTGTGGAAACCTCCACCAATCTGCCTGCTGACGTTCGCGAAGCGATCCAGGACGCACGGACGAAAGAGGATGCCGGTACACGCTCCGCGTTGTCCTTGTCCACGATTGCCGACAATATCCGGATGGCCGAATGCAACGTTTCCCCGATCTGTCAGGATACCGGCATGCCGACCTTTATCGTGCATACGCCGGTGGGCGCGAACCAGATCGAGATGAAAAAGGCAATCATCGCGGCTGTCGCTCAAGCGACCAAGGACAGCAAGCTGCGGACGAACTCTGTCGATAGCTTGACCGGCGCCAACAGCGGCGATAACATCGGGCCAGGCACGCCGGTCATCCACTTTGAGCAATGGGAGCGTGCGGAGATTGAAGCGAGTCTCATTTTGAAGGGCGGCGGCTGCGAGAACAAAAACATTCAATACAGCTTGCCGACCGAGCTGGAGGGGCTGGGCAAGGCAGGCCGCGATCTCGACGGTATCCGCAAATGTATTCTGCATGCCGTCTACCAGGCGCAGGGCCAAGGCTGTAGCGCGGGTTTCATCGGCGTAGGCATCGGAGGCGACCGTACGACAGGGTACGAGCTTGCCAAGCATCAGCTGTTCCGGACCGTTGACGATGTAAACCCGCACCCAGAGCTGCGCCAGCTGGAAGAGTATGTGATGGAAAATGCCAATAAGCTCGGAATCGGCACGATGGGCTTCGGCGGACAAGTATCGCTGCTTGGCTGTAAGGTGGGCGTAATGAACCGGCTGCCGGCAAGCTTCTTCGTATCGGTCGCTTACAATTGCTGGGCGTTCCGCCGTCAAGGCGTGCTGATCGACGCAAGCACAGGCGACATTACCGAGTGGGTATACCGCCGCGGCAATGAACTGCCGATGCAGAAGGACGAGCCGTCCGAGGCAGCCGCTGCGGCAGGCGAGGAGCGCCGTGAGGTTGTGCTCCAGATGCCGGTGTCGGAGGAGCAGATCCGTTCGCTGCGCGTCGGCGATGTCGTCATTATTAACGGACCGATGTACACGGGACGAGACGCGCTGCACAAATATTTGATGGACCATGATTCCCCGGTTGATCTGAATGGCGCAGCGATTTACCATTGCGGACCGGTGATGGCCAAGGACAGCGAAGGCGGCTGGGTCGTGAAGGCGGCCGGACCGACAACGAGTATTCGCGAGGAGCCTTACCAGGGCGATATTATTAAGAAATTCGGCATTCGTGCAGTCATCGGCAAGGGGGGCATGGGTGCAAAAACACTCAAGGCGCTGCAGGAGCATGGCGGCGTTTATTTGAACGCGATCGGCGGCGCTGCGCAATATTATGCCGAATGCTTCAAGAAGGTGGAAGGCGTTGATTTTCTCGAATTCGGCATTCCTGAAGCGATGTGGCATCTTCAAACCGAAGGCTTTGCCGCAATCGTCACGATGGACTCGCACGGAAACAGCCTGCATGCGGATGTAGAGAGCGATTCACGCGCCAAGCTGGAGCAGTTCAAAGCTCCGGTATTTGTCTAACGAACGGCGGCGACTTGCATGAGAGAGAATGGGAACCGATTGAATCGGCTGCTCGAACAATATTTATTCATCTTGACCCCGGTATCGCTGATACTCGGGTTTCTTTTATCTGGCTACATGAAAACGTGGGTGAACGCCATTCCGTGGCTGTTCGCCTATCTGACGTTTGTGATGGCCTCCGGCTGCAGTCTGCGGCAAATTCGCGAGGCGGTGCGGATGCCGCGGATGATGGCGCTGACCTTTATGCTTGCCCATGTGGTTGCGCCGCTGATGGCTTACGGAATCGGGGCCGCGATTTTCGGCGTTGAATCTCCTTATGTTGTAGGCTTCGTGTTATTTGCCGCGATTCCGCTCGGCGTATCGTCTGTGATCTGGGTGTCGCTGTCGCGAGGTCATGTGCCGTTTACACTGGCGATGATTGTCATCGACACGGCGTTAAGCCCATTTGTCATTCCGCTGGTGCTGGAGACGATGTTCGGCGCGACGATTGAGCTTAATCATACGGGCATGCTGATCGACCTGCTGAAAATTGTCGTTGTGCCGACGCTGATCGGCGTCGCTGTGAACGAATTGTCCAGTTACCGGTTCAAGCCATGGTCGGCGCCGGTATGCGGCCCAACGTCGAAGCTGGCGCTTTGTACGGTCATTATGATTAATGCGGCGGCGATTGCGCCTTATGTGGCGGAGCTGAAGCGGGATATGCTGATGGTCGTGCCGCTGGTGATGCTGCTCGTCATTCTTTGTTATTTGACCGGCTGGGCGGGTTCGTTGTGGACGCGGCGGCCGGAGCTGATCGTAGCGGTGACGTACAGCGCGGGGATGCGCAATATATCGCTTGGCCTGGTGCTGGCGCTCGCCTACTTCAGTCCGCTGACCGCAGTGCCGGTTGTTCTGGGCATTTTGATCCAGCAGCCGTTTGCCACCTTAAACAGCGCGTTTATGAAAGGCTTTATGCAAACGAATCTTTACAAAAAAATAACTGGTGTTCCTTCAGCCTAGCAGGTACGATATGGAGTAAAACGGCTTCTGGCAGGCCGCATTCAACAGCCTACCCGGAATGGAGGGACCATTGACGATGAATATGTTCCGCGCGCGGCTGACCTTTCTGTTTATGCTGTTAATCGGCGTTTCGGTGTTGGCGGCGGGAGTTTTTATGGCAAGCGTGCTCCGCAACTCGTATATGGATTCGTTAAAGCTTAACCTGGAACGCGAGCTGCGTATTATTATGACTACGGTGGATATGCAGCATCCTGGCTCCGAGGCGGAAAAGCTGCAATTTTACACCCAGCAGGCGCAGCTGCTGAAACGCTCTGCCGATGCGCGGGTTACCTTCCTGCGGCCGGACGGCAAGGTGCTCGGAGATTCCGACCGCGACGCCTCTCAACTGGAGTCTCATACGGACCGTGAGGAGGTCATTAACGCGCGGAAGGATGGGATCGGCTTTGCGACCCGCTATAGCGAGTCGGTCGGACGCAATTTGCTGTATGTGGCGCTGCCTGTGCAGGCCGGGGCGGCAGACCATATCGGTTTTATCCGGCTGTCCATGTCGCTGACCGAGATTGAGGATTCGATTCGCCGGGTATGGTTCATTTTGCTGGGCGGACTGGCTGCCGTATTTGTGCTCGCCGGACTGATCAGCTACCGGGTTGCCTTCAATGTGACCCGTCCGATCGAGCAGATTACGCGTGCCGCTCAGCAGATTACGGATATGAATTACAAGTACCGGGTTACGGTGAGCAAAAAAGACGAGATCGGTCAGCTCGGCAGCGCGATCAACCGGATGGCCGACAGCCTGCAGCTGCAGATGGACCGCATCCTTGAGGATGAAAGCCGACTCAAGAGCGTGCTCGAAAATATGATCAGCGGCGTCGTCATGGTGGATCGTGAGGGCAAAATTGTGCTGCTCAACCGCTCCGCCGAGGAAATTCTCGGATTTTCGTCGCAGGAGCTGCTGGGCAAGCGTTTCGATCAGGCGAAGCAGCAATACGAGTTTACCCAGCTTATTCAGGAATGTATCGAGTCGCGGGAGCATATTCGGGATGAGGTTGTGTTTTATTTTCCGACGGAGCGTATTCTGGAAATTAACCTGAATCCGATCTCGCAAAGCGGACAGGACTGGTCTGGACTGCTGATCGTGCTGCATGATATTACGGCCGTCCGCCGTCTGGAGCGGATGCGCAGCGAATTTGTCGCCAATGTGTCGCATGAGCTGAAGACGCCGATTGCTGCGGTCAAAGGCTTCGCGGAAACGCTGCTTGCCGGCGCGCTGAACGACAAGGATACGGCAAGGTCGTTTTTGCAAATCATTTTCGATGAAAGTGAGCGCCTGAACCGGCTGATCGGGGACATTCTGGAGCTGTCCAAAATCGAATCAAAGCGAATTCCGCTGCAGTTTTCTCCGATTCATCTGGAATCGTTCGTCACGAATTGCCTGAGCGTCTTGCAGGCGCAAGCGAGATCGAAGGACATCAAGCTCGGCATGAACGTACCGGCTGATCTGTTTATAGAGGCGGATGAAGACCGGCTGCGGCAAATTTTGATCAATCTGCTGTCCAATGGTATCAATTATACGCCGGAGGGCGGCCAGGTGAGCATCAGCGTTCAGCATATGCCGAGTGAAAACGGACTGGCGGAGGCGGATCAGGTCCGCTTTACGATTAGCGACACCGGCATCGGCATACCGAAGAAGGATATACCGCGTATCTTCGAACGCTTTTACCGGGTGGACAAGGCGAGGTCCCGCGTGTCGGGAGGTACGGGGCTCGGCCTCTCCATCGTCAAGCATCTGATTGATCTGCATAAGGGCTCGATCCGCGTGGAGAGCGAGGTTGGCGTCGGTTCAACCTTCCGGATTGATATGCCGCTGATTCATTAGAACCTGTGACGGATTTACCGTTTGTCAATATAAACGTGCTGTGCTAAGCTTGAGCTATAGAACTTGAATTCGGGGGAACCACATGGCACATAGGATACTTGTGATTGAAGATGAGCCTACGTTAGCCCGCCTATTGTCGTATAACCTGTCGCAGGAAGGCTACGAAACGAAGGTGGTAGATCACGGAAGTGATGGCTTGCAGGCGGCCCTTCAGCAGCAGTTCGATCTGATCGTGCTGGATATTATGCTTCCGGGAATGAATGGATTTGAAATTTTGTCCAAGCTGCGGCAAAAAGGAAACCGGACCCCTGTCATCATTCTTACCGCCCGCAATGCGGAGGAAGAGGTTGTACAGGGGCTGAAGTATGGAGCCGATGACTATATTACGAAGCCGTTTGGCGTAGCCGAGCTGCTGGCTCGCGTGTCGGCGGTGCTGCGCCGGACGATGGCGGATGAAGGGCTGCAGGAGAAGGCAGCCAGCGGAGAAAAGGTAATAACCGTCGGCGAGCTGCATATTTACCCGGAGAAATACGAGGTTGTGCTTGCCGGTGAGTCGATTCCGCTGCGCCCGAAGGAATTCGAGGTGCTGCTGTATCTCGTGCAGCGCCCCGGCGTTGTCATCACGCGGGATGATCTGATGAATATTGTCTGGGGATTTGACTACATCGGTGGACAGCGCACGGTTGACGTCCACGTCAGCTCGCTTCGCAAGAAGCTGGAGATGAACCAGCAGTCGGTTCAAATTGAATCCATCCGCGGCGTCGGCTACAAGCTGGTCGCTTCGCCGGTGAAAAAGGCTTGACCTGCGCGCCGAAGCTGTATGGTCAAGCTCACAAGTAAAAACAAGGGCTCCCTTTCTCGGAAAAGGGGGCCCTTGTTTTTATGTGCCCGCTCTTCGACGCGGGGGATATCGACATCTCTAGTCCGCTTAACGTCATAAAATTAGCGGAGCGAGGGAGGCGGCAGGTCCGCTTATACCGGCTGCAGCTTTTTATCCTCTGCCTGCTTGCTGTCCGCCTGAGCTTGCTCTTCCGCCGAAGATTCGCTTTCGGATGACTTCGCTTCCCTCGCTACAGATACTGGCTCGACAGGCTGCTGGGCGGCTTGCGTGTGCTGCTCCTGCAGCACGTCGGGTGCTGCCTGCTGCGGCTCCTCGGCATCTTGGGCCAGCTGCTCGTCTCGCGCCTCAGGCTGCAACCGAGCCTCCTGCGCTGCAGCCTGCATCTGCTCCTCCTGCGCTGCACGCTCCAACCGCTCGTCCTCCGCAGCCTCGCGCGGCTGCTTGCTCCGCACAGTCAGCCGTCCGTCCTGTACGGCGGGCTGCTCGCTTTGCTCCGACCGCTCCGAATCAACGGCTGTCACTGCCTGCAGGCGCTCCGGCGCGTCCTCGACCAGCGGCGCTATTCCGCTGTCGCTTGCAGCTGCGAGCTCGCCCGAATGCTGTTCAAGCTCGGCTTCCGTGCCAATCTTGAACTTGTTCATTTCGGTGAACAGCCGCTGTGCCAGCAGCAAAATTTCATCGGCTTCCGTTGCGATATGATGAATCGCCTCATCTTGCTGGTGCGAGGAGGAGGTGACCTCTTCCACCATAGCAGCCGTTTGCTCCGCGATGCTGGCCATCGTATGGAGCGAATCGACCAGCTCGTGATTGCGGCTTTCCGCCGTTTCGATCCGTTCGTGAATCAGCGAAATATGCCCGGCCAGCTCGTCCATCGAGCTGCGGATGTCCTGGAAGGCTGCCGAGCTTTCCTCCATCTTGCCATTTTGGACTTCAAAGGATTGCTTCGCTTCGCCAAGGCTTGCTTCCAGCTCTTGAATTTGCTGCGTCAGCGACCTGATGATGACCTCGATCTGCTTCGACGAGCTGCTTGTCTGACCGGATAACTGACGGACTTCCTCGGCAATGATGGAGAAGCCTCTGCCATGCACCCCTGCGCGTGCGGCTTCAATGGCGGCATTCAGCGCGAGCACATTGGTTTGTGTGGCAACCTCGGTAATCGAGCTCACGATTTTACCGATTTGCGCAGAGCTTTGCGACAGCGTGTCCATGGCGGAAAATACTTGCAGCAGCACTTTCTCCGAATGCTGGGCAGCAGTTTTCAGTTCTTTCATAGATTCGGTGCCCAGATGCGTGTTGAACGCCGTCTCCCGGCTCTTGCGCTGCATGGTGTCTGTGATGCGCGCAATATCCTGCACCTCGGTCGCCAGCTCGGTAATAGCGGAGGAGCTGAGATCGGAATGCCGCGCCTGCTGATTCGTCCCGTCGGATATTTCCTGAATCGCCCGGACGACATCGCGGTTCACCGCCGC
The DNA here is from genome assembly GCF_059821225.1 of Paenibacillus sp. sg306046. Classification (NCBI taxonomy): domain Bacteria; kingdom Bacillati; phylum Bacillota; class Bacilli; order Caryophanales; family Paenibacillaceae; genus Paenibacillus; species Paenibacillus sp. sg306046. Next base: position 105,904 of record NZ_JCAMRT010000001.1, on the reverse strand, counting down.
CGTTGCTCCGGAAAATTCCCGGAACGACTCGGAATGCGACGTCAGGGAGGAGGCGACCCGTTTCGTATTGGCCAGCATCCCGCGAACCTGCTCCACCATCAGGTCAAAGTTCCGGCTCAGCTTGCCCAGCTCGTCATTGGAGGAGTTGTTGATCGTCTGGCTTAGGTCGCCTTGCGCCATCCGGTTGACCGCTTCCTGCAGCCGGCGGATCGGCTTGACGAAGGAACGAATCAGAGCGAACGCAATGCCGATGCTGACCAGCAGCACGATGAACAGGGAGAGCATCGAGGTGTTCAGCGAGGAGATGACATAGTCGTTGGACCCGGCGATGGCCGCTTGCACATCCTGAGCGTACGCCTCATTAAACTGATCGACCAGCTCGAAAATATATTCCTTATGTACCTGGGACAAATCGTGCAGCCGGGCCAGCTCCTGATTCATTTCGATGGGCGACAGGCTGCTGTTTTTTGTAATCGGAATAGCGGCGTCAAAGGTAGCGGTATATTCCGTAGACACATTTTTCAGCTTGGCGCTCCATGTCCGCTGATCGGCATTCGAGGCGCTGGAGGCGATTTGCTCCACCAAGGCGTAAAATGCCGTTTTGTTGCTTTCGAACTTTTCGATCAGCGATTCGTCACGGGAGATAAGGAAGCCCGATTTGATCGCGTCGATTTCATTCGTTTTTATTTTTAATTCCAAGGCGAGCTGCTGCTTCTTCATCTCCTGGTTCTGGTGGAGCACCTGCATATGGATGCCGTTGACCTGGGTGCGATGATGGACGGAGGCGGCGATAAAAATACCGAGCAGCGCCACAAAGCTGATGATCAGCTTGGCCTGCAGGGTCAACTGCCAACCCGCCGGAAGCTTCACTCTACGTAACATTAACAATTCCTCCTTTGTACAAGAAAAAAATGGGAAGTCATAATGAATACAGGAACAGTGTACGCCTCGAAAATTAAGCCTATATACGGATTGCGTAAACGGAATGTAAATGTTTCCAGGGTCTTGAAGACTAATTTCAGCGGTTATGACACGTTTCATAGATTTCGAGATTTTTAACATTGCGTTAACAAAGGAACGAATTAGCGAAAACAATCAAACTGTAACATTGCCCTTGTGAGCAAAAAACAAACACAAACACTAAGGAGTGGTCAAGTTGTTTAAGAAAAGTGCTTTAGCAGTAACGGCAACCGTATTGGCAGTATCCCTCGCAGCATGTGGTACAAAAACGGAAACGAACACACAAGCCGGCGGAGCTACTCCTGCACCAGCCCCTGCTAAAGAGCCTGCCAAGGACACAACTGCAGCTTCTAACTTGAAGGGCGAAATTAAAATCGACGGTTCCTCTACGGTATTCCCGATTTCTCAGGCCGTAGCGGAAGAGTTCATGAAAAAAAATAAAGACGTTAAAATTACAGTCGGCGAGTCCGGTTCCGGTAACGGAGCGAAAAAGCTGATCGGCGGCGAAATTGATATTGCTGACATGTCCCGCAAATTCAAAAAAGAAGAGCTGGACGAGCTTAAAACAAAGCAAAACACAGAAGCAATTGAAATGCCGATTGCACTTGACGGCGTAACGGTTGTTGTTAATAAGAAGAACACGTTTGCGAAAGAAATGACGGTTGAAGAGTTGAAGAAAATTTGGGGCAAGGACAGCAAGATTAAGAAATGGAATGAAGTTCGTCCGGAGTGGCCGGACAAGGAGATCAAACTGTACGGTCCAGGTACGGCTTCCGGTACGTTTGAGTTCTTCACAGAGGCGATCAATGGCAAAGCGAAGGAGTCGCGTTCCGATTACACGGCTTCCGAGGATGACAACGTGCTTGTAAAAGGCGTATCCGGCGATGAGTTCTCCATGGGTTACTTCGGCTTCTCCTACTTCAAGGAAAATGAAGCGAAGCTGAACGCCGTATCCATCAAGAAGGATGCTAACTCGCCAGCTGTTGCTCCAGACCATGACACGATCGAAAAAATGACGTATGCGCCGCTGTCCCGTTACATCTACATCTACCCGTCCAAGAAAGCGCTGGAGCAGCCGCATGTCAAGGAATTTGTTAAATACTACAACAGCGAAGACGGCGCCAAGCTTGTTGAAGCAGTTAAGTACATCAGACTGCCTAAAGACGTTGCTGCCAAAAACCTCGAAGCCGTAAAATAATCGCATTCAAGTCATTGCAAAAGCAAATTCTGGCCGTGACGCTCACCGGATCAGGCTGAAGCGTCACGGCTATTCTATCATCTGCTTTACGCGGGGGAATGGGTATGGACAAAGTGGCGAGCCAATTAGCTTCGGCCAGCAAAGTGAACTATAAGAAAAAAAGCCGGATGTTGTCATCCGATGTCTTAATTCCGAAAATTTTGGCGTTTTTCGCCATTATCTCGATTCTGACGACTGTCGGGATTGTGTTTATACTTGTGTTTGAATCCGTCGGCTTCTTCCGCGAAGTGCCGATCTGGGAGTTTTTCAGCGGCACCAAATGGACGCCTTTGTTTGAGCCGCCGGCATACGGCGTATTGCCGTTGATTACCGGTACGCTGCTTATTACCGTGATTGCAAGTATTGTGGCCATTCCGATCGGACTGGGCAGCGCCATCTATTTGAGCGAATACGCTCCGGCGAAGGTTCGTAATATCGTCAAGCCTGTGCTGGAAATTTTGGCCGGTATTCCAACGATCGTATACGGATTTTTTGCTTTAACCTTTGTGACGCCGGTGCTCCGGTTTATTATTCCGCAGACGGAAATATTCAATGCGTTAAGCGCAGGGATCGTCGTCGGCATCATGATCATCCCGATTATTTCGTCGCTTAGTGAGGACGCAATGGTTGCCGTTCCGGCCGCGCTGCGCAATGGCGCATACGCGCTTGGATCGACGAAGCTGGAGGTCGCGATTAAAATTGTTGTGCCCGCCGCGTTGTCCGGTATCGTTTCTTCCTTCGTATTGGGCCTGTCCCGTGCGGTTGGCGAAACGATGATTGTGACGCTGGCTGCCGGCAATATGGCCGTCATGGCCTACAATCCGCTGCAAAGCTTGCAGACGCTAACCGCTTATATCGTTTCGGTTAGCTCCGGCGACACGCGATACGGCTCAACCGAATACCTGACCATCTATGCAGTCGGGATGACCTTGTTCGTGTTAACGTTACTGATGAATATTCTGGCAAGCTACATCTCCAGAAAGTTCAGGGAGGAATACTGATGGAAAGCAAAGAAACACTTCTGCACATCAACCGCCGCAAGCGGAAAAACAAGCTGTACCATCAGCTCTATTTCGCCTCGACCTGCTTTGGTATCATTGCGCTTGCCTTGCTGCTGATACAAGTTCTCGTTCAAGGACTCGGCTGGCTGGATTGGGACTTTCTGACGAACTATTCGTCGCGTCTCCCTGAGCGGGCCGGTATTCTCGCAGCCTTCGTAGGAACGCTGTGGCTGATGGCAATTACGGCGCCGCTGACGTTCATTATTGGCGTCGCAACAGCCATTTATCTGGAAGAATACGCCAAGGATACGAAGTTTAGCCGCATCATTCAGACGAACATCGCCAATCTGGCGGGTGTGCCGTCCATTGTTTACGGTTTGCTTGGTTTGACGGTGTTCGTCCGGATGCTGCATCTGGAGCGCAGCATTTTGTCCGGTGCATTGACGATGACCCTGCTGGTGCTGCCAATTATTATCGTTTCGTCGCAGGAAGCGATCAAGACGGTTCCGCAGTCGCTGCGCAACGCTTCGTTTGCCTTGGGCGCCAACCGTTGGCAGACGATCGTACGTGTTGTGCTTCCTTCCTCGCTGCCTGGTATTTTGACCGGCTCGATTTTGTCGCTGTCCCGTGCAATCGGTGAAACAGCGCCGCTGATCGTCGTTGGCGCGGTTGCGTATGTGGCGTTTCTGCCGCATTCGCCGATGGATACCTTTACGGTTATGCCGATTCAAATTTTCAACTGGGCGAGCCAGCCGCAGGCCGAGTTCCAAAATGTCGCAGCCGCCGGTATCATCTTGCTGCTGATCATGCTGCTGAGCATGAACGCATTCGCCATCTATCTGCGGAACAAATACCAGCGGAAGCTGTAGAAGCACGGTTAGGGAGGAGCCCACGTCATGTCAACGATTGTCGATATCAATCAGCTTGAGCTGTATTATTCCGAATTCCACGCATTGAAAAAAGTAAACATGGACATCTCTGAAAATTCCGTCACCGCCTTCATCGGTCCGTCCGGCTGCGGCAAGTCGACCTTGCTGCGTACGTTGAACCGGATGAACGATATGATCAAAGGGATCAAAATCGAAGGCAAAGTAAACATCGACGGACAAAACATTTATGATGCGGATGTAAACGTCGAGCTGCTGCGCAAAAACATCGGGATGGTATTTCAGCAGCCGAATCCGTTTCCGAAGTCCATTTACGATAATATTGCGTATGGTCCGCGCATTCACGGCATAAAAGATAAAGAGCAGCTGGACCATATCGTAGAATCAAGCCTGAAGGCTTCCGCCTTGTGGACGGAAGTTAGCGGCAATCTGAAAAAGTCTGCGTATGGCCTGTCCGGCGGACAGCAGCAGCGTCTGTGCATCGCACGCGCCTTGGCTGTTAATCCGCGCATCCTGCTCATGGATGAGCCTACCTCAGCGCTTGATCCCATCTCGACGTTGAAAATCGAAGAGCTGATCCGCGAGCTGCGCGACAAGTACACCATCGTAATCGTAACCCATAACATGCAGCAAGCGGCCCGGATTTCGGACTTTACTTCCTTTTTCTTGAATGGCGAGGTGATCGAGTCGGATCAGACCGAGAAAATTTTCACGACCCCGACCGACCAACGCACGGAAGATTATATCACGGGACGCTTCGGATAACGAACATTAAGGGAGAAGATGTCGATGGATACAAGATCTATTTTCCACTCTGCGGTTGAAAGTCTGCAGGAGGAGCTGCTCAAAATGGGCAGCCTTGTCGAGCAGAGCATCGACGGAGCCGTTGATGCGCTTGATAAGCGGGATGAAGTGCTGGCGGAGCAGGTCATTGCGCAGGACGATCAAATTGACGAGCTGCTGCTGAAGGTTGAAGAAAGCTGCTTGCGCCTGATCGCGCTGCAGCAGCCGATGGCTGGCGACCTGCGGATTATCGGATCCGCGATGAAAATCGCCATTGATCTGGAGCGGATCGGCGACCACGCTGTGGACATCGCCAAGATCGCGCGCCGTCTGGCAGGCAAGCCTCCGGTCAAGCCGCTTGAAATTATTCCGAATATGGTAGTGCAGGTGAAAGGCATGCTCAGCGAAAGCCTGGGCGCTTATACGGAGCGCAATATTCATCGCGCGGCGGCGCTGGCGGAGCGCGATGATGAGGTCGATAAGCTGTACAGCGCAGTCGTGGACGAAATTAACGGCTTGATGAACGTCGATTTGTCGCGCAACCGGGAGCTGTCGCAATTGATGCTGGCGGCCTTGTATCTGGAGCGTGTGGCCGACCACACGACGAATATCGGCGAAAGCGTCATCTACATGGTGACAGGCAAGCGCAAGGATTTGAATATTTAGCTTTGTCAGGCAGCCCTCGGATGAGGGCTGTTTTTCATTGCGGCAAGGGTGAAATTAACAATAATTTTACATAGAGGAAGGGCGCGTTAACACGGGGTTGAAAGTCCTATGATAGACTAGGAGTTAAGGTACTTGTCAGACCAAGAAAAGTGGGGATTTCTATGGCAGAGCATCCAAGCGCGCAGTCATCCGGGAATGAGCGGAGCAGCCTCCGGCATGAGCTTGAGCATATTATTCACGAGAAAGCCATTTATGCGGTTTATCAGCCGATTGTGTCGCTGCAGGACGGAGATACCCTCGGCTACGAGGCATTGACGCGCGGGCCGGAAACAAGCGCTTTGCGCTGGCCGCTGTCGTTATTCGCCCTGGCGGAAACGGAAGGCATGCTGTACCAGCTGGAAAGCCTGGCTCGCAACAAGGCGGTCGAAGGCGCCAGGCTGCAGAACAGCAAGCAGCTGCTGTTTCTGAATGTATCGGCTGCGCTGCTGAACGATCCGCTGTTTACGCCCGGCAAAACGCTTGAGCTGCTGACGGCGCGTGGACTCAGCCCTTCCAATGTGGTGTTTGAAATAACGGAGCGCAGCTCGATTGAAGACTTTGCTTCAGCTAAAAAAATGCTGGACCATTACCGGAAGCAAGGCTACCGGATCGCCATTGATGATGCGGGAGCCGGATATTCCTCGTTGCAGGCGATCGCGGAGCTTAGTCCCGATTATATTAAGGTGGACCGCTCGCTTGTGTCCGGAGTGCATCAGAGCAAAACGAAGGAATACATTTTGGAGACACTCGTGACATTTGCGGAAAAGCTGGACGTCTACCTTGTCGCGGAAGGCATCGAATCGCCGGAGGAGCTGATGAAGCTGACCCGGATGGGCGTCCATTACGGACAGGGGTATTTGCTGGGACGACCGCAGGAAGAGGTACAGCCGCAGATCGACCCTGGGATTCGCAGTCAAATTGTCGAGCATCGCAAAAAACGGGACTGGACCGGCCATATCGTCCCCATTGGCGATCTGGCGATGCCCTGCCAGACGTTCGATATCCGTACGCCGATTTCGAAGGTCGCCAATTATTTCAAGGAGCATATGGATACGCAGGGAGCTGTCGTCCTGAAAGGCTCGCAGCCGGCCGGCCTCATTATGCGGGAGCGCTTGTTTCAGCAGCTGGCGGGTCAATACGGCTATTCCTTGTTCTGGAACCGGCCGATTGATCAGTTGATGGACGCTTCCCCGTTAATCGTTGATGAAGGCGAGCCGGTTGAGTTGGTGTCCAAGCTGTCGATGAGTCGCGCGACCGGGCATTTGTATGATCTTGTGATCGTGACGTCGCATGGACATATGCATGGCGTCGCTTCGGTACGGACGATTCTCGAATCCATTACAAATGCGAAGATGGAAATTGCCCGTGTCGCCAATCCGCTGACGGGACTGCCGGGCAATTTGCAGATTAGCCGGGAGATGAAGCGGCGGCTGGCGGACGGCAGCCGGTTTTCGGTGATCTACGGAGACCTGGATTACTTCAAATGGTTCAATGACCGCTACGGCTTTCACAGGGGCGACCAGTTGATTCAATTTACCGCCGATTGCATCCAGCAGGCGGTCCAGCTGGTCGGCGCTCCGTTCGACTTTGTCGGCCATATCGGAGGGGATGATTTTATTGCGATTACCGCTTCGGGACAAGCGGAAAAGCTGTGTCATGAAATTATTCGGCGGTTTGATTCCGGCGTGTACGCCTTCTATGAATCGGAAAGCTGGACGTATGTGAAGGATCGGCATGGCAACAAAATCGAAAGTGACGGGGTGACGCTGTCGCTATCGCTTGTCGTGTGTGAATCCGGGTTGCATGTGACGCCTGAGCATGTGTCGCAGACAGCAGCCGAGCTGAAGAAGCAGTCGAAGGCGCACCAGGGAAGCGTTGTGTTCTGCAAAGCGGTCGGACATCCGGCCGCGGCTGCTTTACTGGAATAAGCCTGTCATTTGCTCGATTCGTTTAATCAAATACACCTGGCGCTTGCCGAGCTTCTGCCGGGTAATGGAGGAGGCCGCAGGCTCCGCGGATCCGTTCTCATGCAGCCAGACGGCGTCCATCCCGGTTTTCACGGCGCCGCAAACATCATGCTTCCACGAGTTGCCGACCATCACGGCTTGGCGGGGCGCAAGCTTCAACGCGCTGAGCGCGGTTTTGAACAGCACAGGGGCCGGCTTCTTGTCGGCTGGCTTCATGGCGGTGTAGACGCGCTCCGGCGGGAAAAACGGCTGGAGCCTGAACCGTTCCAGCAGCTGCAGCACTTCGGCCCGCGAGCTGTTGCTGATAATGGCGAGCGTGTGGCGGGGAGCCAGCAGGGAGAGCGTTTCGCAGGTGCCCGGAGGCATTCGTTTCGCGGCGCCTTGCAACTGAAGCACCTCCTGCATGAAATCGCGCGTCATCCCGCCAGGCACAGGCAGCTCGCACTCCAGGAACGCTTCGCGCAAGCATTGCTGCTGCAGCTCGTCGAGCTGCTTGAAGGTAGCCCGCGCTTTTTTACGCTGATGCCAGCGGGTAATATAAGCCTGCCACAACGCGTCGCTGTCGCCGGGCTCCCCTGACGACCAGCGTGCGGCATAGCCGCCCCATACTTCCCGGAAGCAGCCCTCGAAGCTTAACCCCTGCAGCACCAGCGTCTGGTTCACATCGAAAAAAATAACTTGCTTGCCGCTCAGCGGCTTCGTTTCACTCACGGTCATCCCTCCGATTTTCGGCATATCCCTACTCCGAATGACATTCGCGGAAAGGATCAATTCCTTTCATTTTATGCGGGCGCGGAGCCGGTCACCCCTCTGACTGCTTGTTTTTGCCATGTTTTTTTATGCAGCCCGCGTATGCTATCATGGAGAGAGCAGAACATTATGCACGAATGGGGTGTCTTGGTTGTCCAAATCAAAGCTGATTATTATTGACGGGAACGGGATCGCATATCGCGCATTTTTCGCGCTGCCGCAGCTCACGAACTCCAAGGGCATGCATACAAATGCCGTGTACGGGTTTACAACCATGCTGCTGAAGCTGATGGACGATTTTCAGCCTTCGCATTTTCTCGTGGCGTTTGACGCCGGCAAGCAGACGTTCCGGCACGAGGGCTACGCGCAATATAAAGGAACACGGGATAAAACGCCTCCGGAGCTGTCCGAGCAATTTCCGGTGCTGCGGGAGCTGATCGCTTCCTTCGGCCTTCGGCAATATGAACTGGACGGCTTCGAGGCCGACGATATTATCGGGACGGTAACACGGCTTGTGGACGCCAGCGACGATTTCGAAGCGATTGTCGTCACCGGCGACAAGGATATGCTCCAGCTGGCTTCGGACAAGGTGAACATCGCGTTGACGCGCAAAGGGATCAGCGAGATGGAGCTGTTTGACCCGGCGCACATCGAAGCGCAATACGGGCTGCAGCCGCAGCAGATTATTGATCTGAAGGGCTTGATGGGCGACGCCAGCGACAATATTCCCGGCATCGCCGGGGTTGGCGAGAAGACGGCGCTCAAGCTGCTGCATGAATATGGATCGGTGGAGCAGGTGCTGGAGCATGCCGGCGATATCAAGGGGAAGCTTGGCGAGAAGGTCGCCGCCCATGCCGAGGATGCGCGTTTGAGCAAGCAGCTGGCGACGATTCACCGCGAGGTGCCGCTGGACTTCCCGTTGTCCGAGCTGGCCTACGGCGGCTATGATGACGGGCAGCTGGCGGATGCCTTCCGCAAGCTTGAATTCAAGTCGCTGCTGGAGCGGCTTGGTCTGCAAGGCGCCGGAAGCGACGGCGCTGGGGCAGACGCGGTCCGCGTCGACAGCGTGTGGGCGGCTGATGACGAGGCGCTGGCTGAGCTGGTCCGGGCGCTGCCGGCGGTTACGGCGCTGCATGTGGAGGCGGTCGGCGATAATCCGCATATCTCCGAGCTGGTCGGACTGGCCTTCTATTCGCAGCTGGACGGAAAAGCCGCGAATGAAGCGGAGCGCGGGGAGGCTTCCGAAGCGGCGGAAGACGAAGCCGTGGGAAACGAAGCGGCGGAAGACGCAGCGCCAGCAGGGCGCGCGTTTTATGTGCCGGCCGACGTGTTGAGCTCGGCAGCCGGCGCGCCTGTCCGCGAGTGGCTTGCCAGCCGGGACAAGGCGATCCACGTTTATGATCTGCACCGCGCGATGCTTGTTTTGCATTGGCAGGGCATTGAGCTGCAAGGCGTTAACTTCGATGCGCTGCTGGCGGGGTATTTGCTCGATCCGACGGATTCCGCGCTGACGCTCAGCGGCTTGGCGGCGCGTTATGGACTGCCTGCGCTGCCAGCCGACGAGGATGTGTTCGGCAAGGGGGCGAAGTTCAAGCTGCCTGAGCGAGAGGCGTTGTGCGCGTTTATGGGCCAGAAGGCGGCGGCCATTCACCTGCTGACGGCGAAGCTCAAGCAGCAGCTGGAGGACAGCTCAATGCAGGAGCTGTTTTCGAAGCTGGAGCTGCCGCTTTCGCTGGTGCTGGCGGAGATGGAGCGGAAGGGCATCAGGGTTGACAAGGCGGAGCTGCAGGCGTATGGCGTGGAGCTTGGGACGCGGATCGAAGACATCGTCGACAGCATCTATACGGCGGTCGGCATGGAATTTAATCTGAACTCGCCCAAGCAGCTGGGCGAAATTTTATTTGACAAGCTGGGACTGCCCGTCGTGAAGAAAACGAAAACCGGCTACTCGACGGACGCGGAGGTGCTGGAGAAGCTGGAGCCGTATCATCCGATGATCGGGCATATTCTTCATTACCGCACGCTAGCCAAGCTGCAATCCACTTATGTGGACGGGCTGGTGAAGGAGGTTCGCTTCGATACAGGCAAGGTGCATACGTATTACAGACAGACGATCGCCGCAACCGGACGGCTCAGCAGCCAGTTTCCGAACCTGCAGAACATCCCGATCCGGCTGGAGGAAGGGCGCAAAATCCGTAAAGTATTTGTCCCGTCGCAGCCGGGCTGGCGTATTTTGACGGCGGATTACTCGCAGATCGAGCTGCGGGTGCTGGCCCATATTTCCCAGGATGAGAAGCTGATCGAGGCGTTCCGGGATAATCTGGACATTCATACGAAAACGGCGATGGATGTGTTTGGCGTAGCCGAGCAGGCTGTGGACGCCAATATGCGCCGGCAGGCCAAGGCGGTCAACTTCGGTATCGTATACGGCATCAGCGATTACGGATTATCCCAGAACCTGCACATTACCCGGAAGGACGCGGCGCAGTTTATTGAGCAATATTTCGCCGTCTTCCAAGGGGTGCGTAAATATATGGACGATATCGTCCAAATGGCCAGAAAGGACGGCTACGTCACGACCTTGCTGAATCGCCGCCGCTATTTGCCGGAAATTACAGCCTCGAACTTTAATTTGCGTTCGTTCGCTGAGCGTACTGCGATGAATACGCCCATTCAAGGGACGGCCGCTGACATTATCAAGCTTGCGATGGTCCAGCTGGACCAGCGGATGGCGGACGAAGGCGTCCGCAGCCGTCTGCTGCTGCAGGTGCATGACGAACTGGTGCTTGAGGTGCCGGAGGAGGAGGTCAGCCTGATGAAAACGATGGTGGCCGAGGTGATGGAGACGGCGCTCAAGCTGGATGTGCCGCTCAAGGTGGACGTCGATGACGGGGCCAACTGGTATGAAGCCAAGTAAAGTGCAGAAAGGAAGGGAATTGGAGTGCCGGAATTGCCAGAAGTAGAAACCGTCCGCCGGACGCTGCAGCAGCTTGTCGTGGGCAAGCAGGTGGAGAAGGTGACCGTGCTGCTGCCGCGTATTATTCAACGTCCGGACGATACCGAGGTATTCGCCGCGCTGCTGGCGGGCGAGACGATTCGATCAGTGGAGCGGCGGGGAAAATTTCTCCGCCTGATGTTTGATAATTACACGCTTGTTTCCCATCTGCGGATGGAAGGGCGTTATGGGGTGTATGCGGCAGAGGAGCCGCGCGAGCTGCACACCCATGTCATTTTTTCCTTTACAGACGGCAGCGAGCTGCGGTATAAAGACGTGCGGCAGTTCGGCACGATGCATATTTTCGATAAAGACCAGGATTTAAACGAGAAGCCGCTGGTCAAGCTGGGGCTGGAGCCATTGGACGAAGCGTTCACCCTGCAGCTGTTTCGCGATCGGCTAGCGAAGAAATCGACCAAAATCAAGCCGCTGCTGCTCAACCAGGAATATGTGGTGGGCATCGGGAATATTTATGTGGATGAATCGCTTTATTTGGCCTGCATTCATCCGGAGCGGGAAGCGAAGACGCTGTCTGCGTCCGAATGGGCCAAGCTGCATGAAGCGATTGTGACGACCTTGCGCGAGGCGGTGGCGGTTGGCGGCTCGTCGATCAAATCGTATGTGAACGGTCAAGGTGAGATGGGCATGTTCCAGCACCAGCTTCGGATGTACGGGCGAAAGGGCGAGCCTTGTTATTCGTGCGGCGGTCCGATTGAAAAGTCGGTCGTGGCCGGACGCGGCACTCATTTTTGCCCAAGCTGTCAGAAGCCCGGGGCGTAGCCGGACAGCAGGCTGTTTTTGCCGCAAAAGGCTTCCAGCAAAGGTTAACGCCGGGGTTAGCCGCAAAGGGCTAACGCAGCAGCGTCGCCATCCCGTTGCACCATCCGCCCAGAACTCCCATATAGTAAGCCATGAGCCGCCAGCCTGCAGCCCGTCCTGGGCGGATGTGCGGGCAGGCTGAGCGCTGACAAATGCGGAAACAAGCGTCTGCCCGCCTAAGCGCGATTTGAGGCTTTCGCTGCGTTTCCCGGGGCTGGGAGGGAAAGGCACATGCTGCCGGTAGGTTCGTTACTGTTGCTGGCTTTGGCGGTAAGCTTGGACGGATTCGGCGTAGGGGTCACCTACGGCTTGCGCAAAATCCGGATTCCAATCGCTTCCGTCGGAATTATTTCTTGCTGCTCTGGTCTTATCATTTATTTGTCCATGCAGATTGGCGTGTGGATGAGCGGCTGGGTGAGCCCCGAGCTGGCGAAGGATATCGGCGCCCTTATTCTCATGGGTATCGGCATCTGGGCGCTTGTTCAGCTTTATACCCAGCGTGGAGCGGAATCCGAGCTTGATGATACTGACGCTGCTGCTGGACATGGGAACAGGGACGAGACGGTGTCTGGTTCTGTGTCTGTGCCGGGTTCTAAGCCTGTTTTTGGTCCTGGTTCCGTATCCGTGCATCAGTCCGGCAACGGTTCGCAAGCTCCTTCTGCTGAAAACGGGCTTACGCTGACGCCCGCTACGGCCAAGGAAATCATTTATATCGAGCTGAAGCGGTTCGGTCTTGTTATTCAAATTTTGCGCAAGCCGTCGATGGCCGATATGGATCGCTCCGGTATTATCTCCGCCTATGAGGCGACCTTGCTGGGTCTGGCGTTGTCGCTGGATGCGTTCGGTGCGGGCATAGGCGCCGCGCTGCTCGGCTTCACGCCGTGGCTCACAGCAGCGGTCATTGCGCTGGCCAGCGGCATGTTTCTGGCGCTGGGCCTGCATGTCGGGCTGCGCTTCGCCGGGGTCAGATGGATGCGCTCCTTGTCGGTCGTGCCGGGATTCGTGCTTATTATTATGGGCATTATGAAATTGTTTACTCATACTTGAAATTGAATGGAAGCAGGGAGTACCGCGATATGAATATAGGATTAACGGGAGGGATCGCCTGCGGTAAAAGCACCGTTGCGGCTATGCTCGTTCGCCGGGGCGCGCTGCTCGTCGATGCGGATCAGATCGCCCGCGAAGTCGTGGAGCCGTACACGCCGGTTCTCGCACAAGTGGTCAAGCGCTTCGGCGCCGACCTCTTGCTGCCGGACGGCTCGCTTAACCGCAAAAAGCTGGGGGAGCGGGTATTCGGCAACCCGGAAGCGCTGCGTGATCTGGAAGCATTGCTGCATCCGCCGATTCGGGCGATGATGCGCGAGCGGATGCGGCAATACCAGGAGCGCTTTCCGGAGCAGCTTGTCGTTGTGGATATCCCGCTGCTGTATGAATCGGGCCTGCAGTCGATGGTCGAGCAGGTCATGGTTGTTTATGTGCCTCGGGAGGTTCAATTAGCGAGATTAACCGCCCGAGACGGCATGACGACGGAGCAGGCGGAGAAGCGCCTGAACGCCCAGCTGTCTATTGAAGAAAAACGGGAGCGCGCGGATGTCGTCATCGACAATACAGGCTCGCTTGAGCATACGGAAGAGCAGATTGATAGGTTTTGGAAGGAAAGGGGGCTTTCATGAAATTTTGGCGCAAGAAACGGGTATTCGCGGTGCTGCTGGTAACCTTTCTTGTATTTTTGTTCATGAGCAGCTCTGCCGTTGGCCGTTACGTGTATCCCATTTCGTACCAGGAAGACATTCGTCGGTATGCGCAGCAATATGAGCTTGACCCGTTTCTGATCGCGGCGATTATTCGGGTCGAGACGAATTACAAGCCGGATATTCAGTCGAAAAAGGGCGCTTACGGCTTGATGCAGCTTATGCCGGACACGTCCTCCTGGATTATTGAAAAAGCGAGCTTTACAGATACATACCGCCAGCAGCTGAATCAACCTGCGGTTAGCATTCAGCTCGGCTCCTGGTACTTGAACTGGATGAGCAAGCAATTCGGCGGCAATCAGATTGCGATGATCGCCGGCTACAATGCCGGACACGGAAAAGTGAGCCGCTGGCTGGAGGAAGGCCAATGGGATGGCCAACTGGATCGCGTCCGCGACATTCCTTATGGCGAAACCCGGCATTATGTGCAGCGTGTTGTTTACTATTATGATAAATATAAACAACTATATGGGGAAGAATGGAAGCAAGGGGGGAACTGACGACGGCTTTCAGCTGCTGCTGAATAACGACGCGCGAAAAGAAGCGCTGGACAAGCCGCCTTTTGCAAGGAGGAATGCCCGGCACTTCTTCTCGTTTTCATTAAAACGTGGTATTATTTGTATTGACCGGCAAGCGATTGCTCGGCAATTTGCACCAAGCGGCGCGTGATGTGACCACCGATCGCACCCGTATCACGAGTGGCCATGTTACCGTAGTAACCGTCTTGGGGAATCGCGATCCCCAATTCCTGGGCTACCTCGTATTTCAGTTGATCCAACGCTGCGTTAGCTTGCGGCACGACGAGTGCATTGCTGCTGCGGGATTGTCCTGTACCCATGTCTGTTCACCTCCTTGTCGGTTGGTAATCCTATTATGCTCGTTAAACCGACCTTCATGTAAGGGAGTCTCTGGAAAAAGGAAAGGAAGAACAAACTCCATGAAATGTCCCTTCTGTGATTACTCCGGAACGAAGGTGCTTGATTCGCGTTCCGCCAATGAAGACAAGTCGATCCGCCGCCGCCGTGAATGCGAGAAATGCTCCAAGCGCTTCACGACCTTTGAGATGGTGGAAGAAACCCCGCTGATCGTCATCAAAAAAGACGGCAGCCGCGAGGAATTCAACCGCGAGAAAATGCTCCGCGGCCTGATTCGCGCCTGCGAGAAACGTCCGGTTCCGCTCGAACGGCTGGAGATGATCGTTTCCGAGGTCGAAAAGCAGGTCCGCAACACCGCCCAAGCGGAAGTAGACAGCCGCGCGATCGGCGAAATTGTCATGACCGAGCTGTACCCGGTCGATGAGGTGGCGTACATTCGTTTTGCCTCCGTGTACCGGCAATTCAAGGACATCAACATGTTTATGAAGGAGCTCAGCGGACTGCTGTCCAAGCATCAAGTCAACGACGATGGCGGAAATCATTAATTTTCCGCCACCCGTTGACAAGCAGCTGGCGGCGTGGTATTATTCTTTTTGTCGCCAAGAAGCGATGGAGAAAAAATGATTGCTGTATATAAGGGGCCTTAGCTCAGCTGGGAGAGCGCATCGCTGGCAGCGATGAGGTCAGGGGTTCGATCCCCCTAGGCTCCATAAAAGTTTGACAAAAAAACGGCAGAGATGCCGTTTTTTTTGTTGAAGTCAATGGTAATGTAGAATTTTTAAAATGGTGACACGAGCGAGGGTTGTGTTATGCCAAAAAAGGATAATATGTTAGCAATTTTATGGATGTTGAATTCGGGAGAGAAATGGACTGCAAAACAAATATCCGAGAAGTTGGAAGTAAATATAAGAACAGTTTATCGTTACATTGATGCACTATGTTCTAGTGGAGTGCCTATAGTATCCGACCCAGGTCATCATGGTGGCTATAGCCTGCTGAATAATTTTATCAGAGCGCCTCTGCTATTTGATATGGAAGAAAAAAAGACACTCCTTCATGCTGCTGTTTTTGCAAAAGAAGCTGGATACCCTTTGAGCGAGACATTAGAGAATGCAACATCCAAGTTGAAAATGTATTCGAATGATAAACAGGAAATCACACTAAACCAACATTTAGCTGGTTTTGAAGTTATAAACCGCAGGGTCAGCCCTTCTGATCAGCTAATATTAGCGGAACTGGAGCATGCTGTAGAAAAGGAATTCTCTGTAGAAATCGATTATCGCACAAACCATGAAGAGAAACCAAAGAAAAGGGTAATAGATCCTTATGGGATCGTTTATTGGAACAATAGATGGTATACTGTTGCATTCTGTCACCTAAGAAATGAAATACGAAGTTTTCGGGTAGATCGGATTTTACTAATCAAGCGTACTCAAATCATATTTAAGCGTCCTGAAGTTTTTTCTAGCCGTGAATTTTTTATGAAAAACCTGTTACCTGATCTTGTGGGTAAGGAAGGGTTGATTTCTTTAATTATCGAAGGCAGGACAGAGGCGTTAGATGAACTAAGCATGCATTGGTTTTTAGGGCATCATCTGAAAGAGCGAACATCTAATCAAGCCATCTTTTTATTCGAGGAAAAATCAATTCATAATTCTGTCCCTTATTTTCTCCTATCCTATGGTAAATCCATTCGAATAATCGAACCACAGAGTGTGAAAGACAGACTTGTTGCTATTGCATCAGAGTTAATGGAATATTATCAACTTTAATAGCTTCACTGACAGCAGATGTCAGTGAAGCTATTTTATAATGAAATAGTCACTGATTACCGATGGATTGTAGTCCTTGATAGATAAAAAAAGGGAGAAATTCAACATGAAAAGTACAGTATATCTTTATGTTTTTGACAGCATGTCCGATTGGGAAATAGGTTATTTAACGGCCGAGCTAAACTCAGGAAGATACTTTAGAAAGGGGCTGGCTTCAGCAAAAATCGTTACTGTTGGGATCGAAAAGGCTCCAGTAACTACAATGGGTGGATTGAAAATAACGCCTGACATTAAAGTGGGTGAGTGCAGCATTACAAGCGTAGATGCACTGATTTTACCTGGAGGAAACACATGGACAGAGGCTATTCACAACCCCATATTAAAAATTGCCGAGATGTGTTTACAGGAAGGGATCGTACTTGGGGCAATTTGCGGTGCTTCCATAGGACTTGCTCAAGCAGGGTTGTTAGATTCCCGTTGGCATACAAGCAATGATCTGGGGTACCTTAAAATGATTTGTCAGTCTTACACGGGCGAAAAATATTACAAATTGGAATCTGCTGTTACCGATGAAAAACTGATCACTGCTTCCGGAGTAGCTCCTCTAGAATTTTCTGTTCATGTTTTAAGAGCGCTAGATGTATTTTCTCCAGAAACATTAAACGCTTGGTATCATCTTAATAAAACTCATGAACCTCAATATTTCTACGAATTAATGAATTCAGTTCAATGACAGTATAGGGCTATAAGGTATGTGGAGAGCTGCGATAATCTCAAAAGACCGGACGCGATAGCTATGCTAAAGAAAGAGAAGCTGTGACAGATTAACACAGAGCACGATCCGATAACCTATATGAAACGTTTATCATGACCATCCGTGGTAGAGCGCATCGCTGGCAGCGATGAGGTCAGGGGTTCGATCCCCCTAGGCTCCATACAAAAAGAAACGTCATCATATTACGTGATGGCGTTTTTTGTATGGATTGACCAGGGGGCGACCCCCGGGTTCCGTCCGCGCGCAGGACTAATGTAACGGAACTGAGCGACCTTATTTCTTCGAATATACGCCAGCTTACAATGTAACGGAACTGAGCGCCGCTATTTGAGCAATTTGTTGTTAACAACCGCTTAAACTGCATCAATAACGCTTCTGAGTTCCGTTAGAATTTATTCCCGGCCATTTTTGGCCCAATAAGGGCTCCCATTCTACCAAACGATGTAATACATTACGTGCGTAGCGATCAGTAACCCGAAGATCTGACGCAAGTTCATTCGTCGTAAAAGGCCTGCGTAATCTGCGCGCATATCGAACCGTTTCTGCTTCAATAGAGTTCAGCCGGGCATCTGCCTCGAACGACAGCAACTTTGCAAGGAACGATAAGATTAATTGCTTGCAAAATTCTGGCTCATCCCGAATCGACAACTATGCGATCGGCAAAAAGATCCAATCATCGAGAGATAATAAACTTTGTCTACGGCACAGATCTTTAAACCTGCGTGTATCCAAATCTCGGGCAATCCTTTTTGCAATAATTCGCGTCTTCGATGATTTTTCTCCTGCTCGATCTGCTGCTGCATCCACGATTCGTAATCTTTTTTTAACATGTAGCGCCCCTCCTTTTATCAAGGAAAATAGAAAAGCCGCCTCGATACACTAAGTATCAAAGCGGCATATGCTTCATGACCATTCTCGTATAAGTAGATACTGGCTACTTTTATATGATTCACAAACAGATCACGATTTCGGGTTCCGGATTGCAAGGCGAAGGGTTACATGTTTTGTTCCGACTAAGGTGTGGTAAATGGTATTCCATTTGAGGGATGCGCCGGTAAGTTCAGAAAATCGACATAACCTGTTCCGTTTTAACCGGTAAGCGTTGACCCTATTACGGTATGGGTCAAGGTTGTACCCGTTTCCGCTTCAGACACGGTATCGTGATTCGGGCTTGGCGTTAATTCAATACAAACGTTGTGACACTTTGGGCGGGCAATTGTGCGGCAAAACCATTTCCCGTTACCTGAATTGGCGATTGGGCAGCCAGGTTTCGGTTGCGATCCGTTATCCATGAGGACGCTGTAGCAGCTGTTCCGCCTTGCAGGGTGAAGTTTTGACTGGTTGCGCTGGTTCCTCTATTAATGGCAACGATGACAATCTTGCCGTCTCCCTTGTAGGCAGAAACATGTACGTTGGAATCCGGGTTTTTAGTTGCCTCAACTCTTGTATAGCCAGGTCGGACAAACTTCGAGAAATGAGCCATATTGTAGCCGCGCTTGCTTATTGTGCCGTCCTCATTCATGGGGCTGTACTGTCTGCGAATATACCACCATACATAAGCCTGAAAATTACCCTCAACCATGGCATTATGAATATGATAGGAAACATCTAATGCTTCGGGCCAGCGATTTGACGAGTTGGCTTCGCTATTTGGATAATAGACTTCGGTCATCCAAAGCTCTTTGCCTGTTCCTTTTTCTTGAAATAAAGGATAAGGGAAATTGTTGAATTGCGTCCCATACGTATGAGCGCCGAGTATGTCCATATTCGCCAATGCTTGCGGATTATTTAATATCGGATCCGACATATTTTTGACGTAGGAAAAGGATTCGGGCGCGATGACTCTGTTGTTGATGGAGCCTGCATTTTCTCTCATGAAGCGGAGAATTTCCTCTGCCGACCACCAGGTCCAGTCGTGTGCATAATCGGGTTCATTTTGTACAGAAATGGCATACAAGTTTACGCCGTTGTTTTTCATAAACGTATCGAATTCATTCAGATACTGGGCATATGCCTGATATTTATCGTATCTGAGTCGTTTAGCATTCGTATCCTGGATGAATTGTGTGATCGTCATCTGGTCAATGATGGGGGATGAAGTGCCGGTTGTAGTCAATTTTAAAGTGCTGGTTCCGTTGGCCATAGATACTTGAAAGGATTTCTCGGCCCATTTGTTCCAACCGCCGGTGGACTCGAAGGCGACATTGCTGAGCACTTTCGAACCGTTTACATGAACATCCATATTGCTCGTTCCTGAAGCCAGTGCATATCGGAC
This sequence comes from Paenibacillus sp. sg306046, assembly GCF_059821225.1. NCBI lineage: Bacteria > Bacillati > Bacillota > Bacilli > Caryophanales > Paenibacillaceae > Paenibacillus > Paenibacillus sp. sg306046. The sequence continues at coordinate 86,352 of NZ_JCAMRT010000001.1, read as the reverse complement.
TTTAATGTTTTTCGTTCCTGTGCTTCCAATGGGAATGGTATTCCACTGAACAGAAGCGTTGGATACTGGCTGGAATTGTACATATCCACTCCCTTTATAGCCTGCATGTGTAGTTCCCGTCGCAGCATTAATCAAGGCAGTGCCGCTCTCTGCCTCATAGGTCGTGCCATTTCCTGAGCTTGCCCCAAGTGTGAAGGTTTCGACCATATCAGCGGGCGGATTCCAGGGGGAGGCAAACACGGCTGCTCCAAGCTCGATCGCTCTTTTGGCCGTACTGAGCTCCCTTTGCCAGTTGTTTCTGTTTTCGTCAATCGGAATTCTCAGCATGGACAAGCCGAGTTGATTATTGCCATTGCCAAAGGCGGTTTCTCTTTGAACGGCTGTTAAATCTCCAATCCATACAGCATGATTCATGCCTCCGAAGCCGCGGATTACCTGTTTATTCGCCGATAAATTGATTGTTGCATTGCCTGCGGCAAACACCTCGGCAGGAGCCGGAATGACGGCAAGGGGCAGCGTGATGGCTACCGCTAGCAGAGGGGAAAGCGATTTCTTGAAAAAATGCATGTTTTTAGCTCCTTCTTGTTTAGATTTTCTTTTTTTAACAATTGACTTTCAGTTTTCTAGCTTTGCTCTTATAAATAAATCACCCCCAATATTTTCTATATCGTATAAATTGAGGAAATTATTTAGATGTAAATTCGGATAATTTATGCGTTGCGCCTGATGGGACGACAGAATCAGCAGATGAGAATTGACAGCTGCGGTAAAAAGGTATACACTCATTTTGTACCGAACGATATAGAAAGAGTGAGCGCATATGGCAAGACCACGCGAATTTGATGAGCAGCAAGCTCTGCTGAAGGCTATGCATGTGTTCTGGCAGAAGGGCTACGAAGCGACATCCATCAGTGACCTGACCACGGCGATGGGCATTCAACGGCCGAGCATGTACGGTACGTTCGGCAGCAAGGAAGAGCTGTTTAACGCCGCGCTTCGCAAATATGCCGATCTCAGCCTCACTTATATTGGGAGTAAGCTGCGCCAAGCGCCTTCCGCGCGAGAGGCTGTGCGTCTCTATTTGTTGGGAATCACGAATACCGAGGGTGGAAAGCAGCCTGAATGGGGCTGCTTATGTGTGAACACGCTCACCGAAATGGCGCCGAGGAATGCGAGCCTAGCCCAGTTCACATCAGAGTTTCAAGGGAATCTAGCGGGTCTTTTGCGCGAGACGATTGAAAGTGGCATGCTTTGTGGAGAGTTATCGGCTGAATTAAACGCGGCAAGCGTTGCTTCCGCATTAACGATCGCGGCTGTCGGCCTGTCGGTGATCATGAAAGCACAGCCTGATCGCGCAGCCGTTGAGAAAGCGATAGAACAGCTGGTTCATTTATTGGGGTGAACCAGTTATTTTTGACCATTATGTACTAATCAATACAAAATAAATGGTAATTGGAGGAAGAGACAATGAATAAGAAAGTGGCATTGATTACAGGAGCATACAAAGGAATAGGCTTGGAGATCGCCAGACAGCTAGGCCAGCAAGGGATCATCGTGCTTCTCGGAGCGCGTTCGATTTCCAAAGCTCAGGAAGCTGCGGCCGAACTGCGCAAGGAGCAAATTGAGGCGCGCGGCGTCGAACTGGACGTCACGGATGGCAATCATATTCGCTCCGTCGCGGATCTAATCAAGCTGGACTATGGCAGGCTGGACATTCTCGTGAACAACGCGGGCGTTTATTTGGATCATTTGGGCAATACGCCGGATGTTATGCGAAGCTCCTTTGAAGTGAATGTCTTCGGGCCACAGGCCTTGTCGGAGGCGCTGTTGCCTTTGTTGAAAGAGAGCCCGGCAGGCAGAATCGTAAACCAATCGAGCATTCTCGGTTCGCTCGGCACGCTTCTTTCAAACGACATGTACGGAAGTCGGTCTGCGCCAGCGTATACGACATCCAAGGCGGCTATGAATGCATGGACAGTGCAGCTTTCGATCAGCTTGAGGGCTACGAATGTGAAGGTGAATGCCTGCCACCCTGGTTGGGTGAAGACGGACATGGGCGGCGAAAGCGCTCCAATGGAAATAAGCGAAGGCGCAGAAACGGCGGTATGGCTCGCAACGCTTCCAGCCGACGGCCCAACGGGCGGGTTCTTTCATAAGCAAGAAGCGCTGCCTTGGTAGAACCAGCGCGGAAGAACGCATCGCTGGCAGCTATAAGGTCAGGAGTTTGATCTCTCTGGGCCCCTCCATACCCTCAAGCGCACGAGCGCATACTCTCATTAAAGAGTGTGCGCTTTTTGCATGTTTAAGTAGCGAAAGTTGAAGAAGCCGATCACGCAAGTATGGCGCTTTGTTCTGGCAGATTATTTTGTTGTAATTATATATAAATTATTTATAAATAATGGTAAAATGAAGTTATGCCCATATTGAATACACTCCATGCTGTCGCTGCTGCCAGGGCAATCATGTAAAAGGAGGACGTGTAGTGACGAAGAAACGATGTTCGAAAATTTTTTTGATGGGGCTTGTTTTTACGTTATTGCTCGGCGGAATCAGCTTGATTCAGGAGGAAAAGGTAAGCGCAGCAGACAACTACAAGTTTGATTTTGGCAACGGTGCGGTTGAGCCGGGCTACATAGGCGTTTCGGCAGCGAAGGCTTATTCAGCCGCGACTGGATACGGTTTTAATACACCGGCTAATATGCAAAATGTTACGGCGTCCGGAACGGGCGTGGGCAGTGATGCGGTACGGTTTTTGACCTTCGGTACGAACAGCACGAATACCTTTAATGTTGATTTATCCAACGGCTTGTACGAAGTAAAAGTGATGCTGGGTAATACGGCGAGAGCCAGCGTGGCCGCAGAAGGCGTTTATCAAATTATGAATATGACAGGCAATCAGGCAACAGATTCTTTTCAAATTCCCATTACCGACGGACAGCTCAATATATTGGTAACGGAGGGCAAGGCAGGTACTGCGTTTACGCTCAGCTCACTGGAAATTACGAAAATTTCGAACAATCCCGTGACGAAGCGCACGATCTATATCGGCGGCGATTCGACGGTTGCCAACTATTACCCGCTGGCGAGCAGTGTGCAGGGCGGCTGGGGCCAGATGCTGAAGCAATATGTAAACGCAAACACGTTCCAGGTACGCAATATGGCGACGGGGGGACAGTTTGCCAGAGGCTTCCGCGATGACGGGCAGCTGGCAGCCATATTGAAATACATTAAGCCGGGCGATTATTTCATTCTCCAGTTCGGCATTAACGATACCAATGCGAAAAATGAAACGACCGAAGCGCAGTTTAAGGAAATTATGCGCGATATGGTGAAGCAAGTAAAAGCGAAGGGGGCGACAGTTGTCTTATCGACGCCACAAGGCCGGGCAACTGATTTTAATGCAAGCAATATCCATTCCTCGACAGGAAGATGGTACAGAGCGGCGACAATGGCGCTGGCGGCCGAGGAGAACGTAACGCTCGTTGATCTGAATGTGCTCAGCTCCGCTTATTTCACTTCTATTGGTCCGGCAGCAACACTTAACCTGTATATGACGGGGGATTCGCTGCATCCGAACTACGCCGGTGCGCAAAAGCTGGCTCAGCTGGTGAAAAATAACCTTAGCAGCCAAGGCTTGAGCGGCTTTTAAGCTCGTGCGCGTTAAAGCTAGTGGAGCGATTTTCACAATTTCCTTGGCTTGTATTTAACGATATTGGAGTCGGGAACGCGGCATATATAGAAGGAATTCGCCTGATGGTCAAGCTGAACATCATGACAGGAACTTCCGAGAATAAGTTCGATCCGTTGGGGGAAACGACGCGCGCCCAGGCGGCGGCCGTGTTCATCAGAATGCTGCAAACGCTTGGTTCAATTCATTCCAATTAGAGGTATAGCGGGCTTGGCAAGGCGTGCCCCGCGAAAAGTCTGCATACGCAGCGCTTTTCGCGGGGCCGCTGTTGTTAACGGATTAATGCCCCTTCAATTCCACAAACTTAGTGGCGACATGCTGACAAAACGCACTGTCGTGCTCGACAAATAGAAGGGTCGGAGAATACTCCAGCAGCAGCGCTTCGATTTGCATCCGGGAAATGACATCTATAAAATTCAGCGGTTCGTCCCAAATATGCAAGTGAGCCTGCTCGCAAAGGCTTTTGGCGATCAGCACCTTCTTTTTTTGACCGCCGCTGAAGGAGGCCATATCCTTTTCGAATTGAATGCGCGCAAAGTCAAGCTTTCTTAAAATTGCTTTGAACAGGCTTTCGTCAAGCCCTTCATGTTTGGCATAATCGGACAGCCTGCCCTGCAAATGGGCAGTGTCCTGGGAAACGTAGGAAATTTTTAGCTGGCTTCCTTTTCGGAACGTGCCGGAGAATGAAAGGTCCTCGCCGCAAATCAGCTTGAGCAGACTTGATTTTCCGGAGCCATTCGGGCCTGAGATCGCAATCCGGTCCCCTTGCTCGATTGTAAAGCTAACGTCGCGGCAAACGGTTTGCTCGCCGTACTGAATGGAAACCCGATCCAGCTCGACTAACTGGGATTTATGGTAGGTCAGCTGCGAAAGCTTCAGAGCCTCCGAGCTTTCGATATTTTTAAGAAGCTGGGATTTTTCTTCGATCGCAGATTGCTGCCGATGCTCCATCGACTTGGACCGTTTCATCATTTTTGCGGCCTTGTGACCGATATACCCTTTGTCTACCTTAGAGCCGGAATTGCGGGTGCCGTTTTTCGTTTTCTCCACCTCGTGCGACCAGCTGCTCGTTCGTTTTGCCGCCTCATTCAGCCGTTTGATGTCTTTAAGCAGCTTTTCGTTCTCGGCCAGCTCATAGTGATCCTGACGTTGTTTATTTTGCCACCAATCGGAGAAGCTTCCTTTCTGCACGTCAATGCTGGTTTTGTTGATCGACAGAATGTGGTCCACACAGTTGTCAAGAAACGCCCGGTCGTGAGACACCAGAATAAAACCGCTCTTGGCGTTTAAATAATCGCTGACCTGCTTCCGGGCGTGCAGATCCAGATGGTTAGTCGGCTCGTCGATGAGCAGGAAACGGTTTTCTTTGAGAAACAAGGCGGCTAGTTGAACCTTGGTTTGCTCGCCGTTGGACAACGTATGGTATGGCCTGTATAAAACATCCTCCGACACCTTGAGCAACGAAAGCTCGCGCAGAAGCTCCCAATGCTGAAAATCCGGGTAAATCTCGCTTAGGATGTCCAAGGTATGGTGTTCCTTGTGTGTAATCTGGAAAGGGAAATAGTCAAAGCTGACGTCAGCGTTAATGGTTCCGCTATAGGCATAGCTGCCAAGCAGCAGGTTCAGGAATGTTGTTTTTCCCCGGCCGTTTCTTCCCGTGAAGCCCAGCTTCCAGTTGGTATTTAGCTGAAAGCTCACTTGATCGAAGATGTTATCGTAACTGCCCTCATAGGCAAACGTCAGGTTTGTCACTTTAATCACGGACATAAGAATCCTCTCCTTTTGGAAGATAAGAAAAGCTTCGAGTACAGCCCTCTTGAAGAGACACATTTGTGTGAACGCAAAAAAAAGAGCTGCAAGAAAGTTACCTTTCTCGCAGCTCATAGAAATATAACAAATTCAGCCTGATCCCAGGCCAAATAAGGGTATATTTGTTGAGTGAAAAGAATGGGTAACCTTCTTGCTTATAAAGAACAAAACGATAGGTTTTATTCTTCAACCTTCAAGCAAGAATTGTTACTACATTCTCTTCAGCTCCGTTCGTCAAATTTAGTGAAAGCTTAACATATCCTTTGCATTACTGCAACCTTAATAGCCCCGCTCGTCCCATCCGTTCAAGGGAATATACGATGCTTGCTAATTTACTTCAATATATGCCGATGCATCGCAGGCTGCGGAGCAGGTTATGGTAAGATTGAGGTCAGTTGTCGGGGTCATATTCCAATAGTTGCGAAAAAAGGAGGCGCGCCCATTAATGTCGGTTGACTGCATATAACCATTGTAGAAAACCGAAGAATTGGGCTGCAGCCATCCGTAAACGACCAGATCATTATTTTGGTCGGTCACTGCATAATAGATTTCATCGCTGCTGCCGCCAAAGTTATGCAAATTTAAAGTACTGATCATGCTGCCCTGCAGCAAGCCTGTGGAGTAAGTTTGACCATAACCCAATATGGACAAGCTTGCATCATTGCTGGCGGATACAGGTAAAGCTGCGGTGAACATGCAAATGATACCTATAAGCATCGTAAATAAACGTTTTTTCATGACAGCAGACATCCCTTCATTTTAAATTAAGAGCTTACAATACGACCGAAGCGAAGCAGGCCATCAGGCCGCTTCACCGTCGCGTTGCGAGGAATGGACAGCTTCGTCCAATTCGTCCAAGGAATTGGGTGCTCTACTCTTAATTCGTCACTTCAATATATCCGTTTGTATCGCAAAACGCCGAGCAGGTTAAGGTCAGATTAAGGTGAGTTGTTGGAGTTGTATTCCAATAGTTGCGAGAAAAGGTGGCTTGCCCACTGATAGTTACGGGAAAATTGCCATTGTAAATAATCGAAGAATTCCGCTGTACCCATCCGGAAGCGACCAAATCATCATTTTGGTCTGTCACTGAATAATAGACGGCATCGTTGCTGTTACCGAAGCTGGTCACATGTAAAAACCCGAGCGAACTGCCTTGCACCAAGCCTGTGGATTCAGTCTTACCATAACCCTCTATGGACAAGCTGGCATCATTGCTGGCGGATACAGGTAAAGCCGCGGTGAACATGCAAACGATAACAATAAGCATCGAGAATAAACGTTTTTTCATTGACATAGACATCCCTTCGTTTTTAAATTAAGAGCTTGCAAGAAGACAAAAAAGCTTACAACTAGGATCAGACACAGAACCTCAACGATCACCCCGCTTTCAAACACCTTCTGAAATCGCTTCCAAAAAATCCTCTTCACCATCAAGGACAATCTCTATGACTGGCTCGCTAGTTAACTGGAATTATATCAAACTGGAATTAAAGCTAACAATAGGGGATTACAACTAAAATATAACACTTCATACGTTCAAATGCCCTCTCATTCGATATTGAATATTTCGATAGAACTTATCTATTAGGTCAGCCATTGACGTTGCAGCGCAGGGGTGATATTTTTTATACAATCCAAATTCATACTTAATTTATAGGTTTTGTTTGAAATTGCAAAACGGAACGAGAGGGGAGCTTTTTGATGACAAGAAAGGGACAATTGAAGCTAGGAGCCTCTATACATGGAGTCGGGTCCAGTGTGTCGACCTGGAGGCATCCCGACTTGCCCTCTGATGCAAGCGTGAATATCGAGTTTTGTAAGCGTCAAGCCCAGCTTGCCGAACAGGCAAAATTTGATGTTGTATTTATTGCCGATGGCTTGCAAATTATGGAGCAATCCATTCCCCACTTTCTGAATCGCTTTGAGCCGCTTACGATTCTATCGGCGCTGGGCGCGGCGACAACATCCAGCTTTGGTACGAGGAGCATGCGGTGGACGGAGTTATTATTATGCCTACTGTGCCGGGCGGGCTGCCTGCTCAGGCCAGGGAAATCCGGGCAAGGAGTCTACGGCGGCTCCATCCGGCAGCTCCAATTCCCAGCCATCCGCCGGGAACGGCGCGAAAAGCGGCGATTTGACCTTTGCGCTGGCTACCTCGCCTGATTCGCTTGATCCGGCCCGCAGCGGGCTGGCGGTTGCGATTCGCGTCTGCCGGACGATCTTCGACAATCTTGTCGTCAGGACAAGCGACGGGACGATCAAGCCATGGCTGGCAACGGAGTGGACCGAAGCGCCCTGGAATGAACTGAAAGCGCGGCAAGCGATTCAACTGGGCGTGGATGTCGATACCATCTTAAAAACGTTGTACCTCGGAAACTACGAGCGCGCCTGGTCAGCCTTGTCTCCTACGCTCTTCGGGTATGACGCTTCGCTGGAAAATTCGGTGAAGCCTGATCCGCAGAAAGCCGGACCGCTGCTTGATGAGCTTGGCCGGGCGCCTGGAGCGGACGGCATCCGCGAGAAGGACGGCAAGAAGCTGACGCTGCACTATGTAGACGGCTCGCCAAATCGGGAGAAGCGCAACGACATCGCACTGATGGTGCAGCAGCTCAAAAAAATCGGCATACAAGTGAATATCCAATTGACCAATGATATCGCAACTGTCGTGCTGGCAAACGGTGAGCATGAGATTTATGGCAATAGTCAGGTCAATAGCGATCCGAATGCACTTGTCAGCTTTTACCGCACGCCTGCACAAGGCGCAAGGGCTACATTCTCTAATTTGTCGAACCCCGAGGTTGATAAATGGCTGGATGAGGCGGCTGTCGAATTCGACGATGGGCGGAGAGCCGAGCTGTATAAAAAAGTGCAGCAGTACATCCACAGCAATGCGGCGATCCTGCCCATTTACATTTTCCCGTACACGGTAGGATCAAGCAAGTCGGTGAAAGGGCGAAGCTTCGACTATTTAAGCTACCCGATCTTTAACGATGTCTATATCGAAGGCTAACGGCATGAACAGGCTCAACCCTGAAGACAGGACATGACACGGCTGCGGAAATTATATGTGCTGCCGGGTGATCCCGTCGATGCCATGATTGATGTAGGCTCGGCTACGCCCGAAGCCATGCCGCGACGAGCAGCCTGAGCTGCTGCGGCAGCCAAGTATCAGCATAAGAAATATCGGAATCAGGGAATGCGCCCGCCTGACCCAGGAGCTGATGACAGAGTGCGGGATTGAAAATCGGCTGTACGAACGGCAGGCCATCCGATCATTTATGGAGAACGGACCGAGCCTGACAATAAAAAGACCCTGCTCATCTATGGCCATTACGATGTGCAGCCCCCCCCCCCCCGAGCCGCTGAAGGAATGGGAGAGTGAGTCTTTCACCCCGGAAGTTCGCAACGGACGCATCTACGCGCGCGGCGCCGGGGACAACAAAGGGCAATTTGTCGCCAATCTGCTGACGATCAAGACGTATGTGGATGCGTATGGCCGACTGCCCGTGAATGTGAAATTTGTGATCGAAGGCGGGGACAAGTCGGGCAGCCTGGGGCTGGCCCAGTTTGTGGAGGAGCAGCGTGAGCTGCTGCGCGGCATACCGTATGATCTGGAGGCGCTGCGGCAAATCCGTCATTCCTGCCCGAGCGACTGTCCGTCTGGAGATTCGTCTTGTTGACGGACAAGATGCCGGGCAGGTTTACGCTGCGGTGGAAAAGCATATTCACAGCCATGATCCGGGAATCCGAATCGTGCGCAAGGGCGCTGTTCCGCCTTCGCGCACGCCGGCTGATCATCCGGCCGTGCTCAGCGTCATTGCGGCGCTGGAGCAGGCTACCGGCCGCAAGCCTGTTGTACTGCCGAGTCTGGGAGGGACGCTCCCCGATTATATATGGACCCAGACGTTGAAGCTTCCCTCCGTTATCGTGCCTTACGCCAACTATGATCAAAACCAGCATGCTCCTAATGAGAACCTGCGGGTGGACTACTTTTATGCAGGCATTCGCAAAACCTGCTATGTGATGGAGGCGTTGTCCCGCTCAGAAGGACATTAAATGAACAGGGCGAGCAGGTCAGTTAGCGGCAAGCTGTCCCTGCTCGATCGTCTTTGCCAGCCATTGCGCCAGTCGTGTCCGTTGAACGTCTGATTGGATCTGCGGGTTGATCTGATCAGGCTGGGGCAAGGAAGCGGTATTGGCGTGAATCCAGCGGTAAAGCCCGGTTAGTCCGGAAGCCGTCTGTTCGCCCAGCAAAGAGCCGATGGCTTCCTCGAAGCTGTTGAGCGGCAGCGGATAAAAGCTTACCGGTTCGCCTAAAGCTTCGCTGAAGCGCTCCGCTAGCTGCTGCCCGGTCAAAGCTTCGGGGCCCGGCGCCTGCAGCGTGCTGCCGGCAAGCTGTGGATGCGTTAATGCATAGAAATGGAACTTGGCGGCATCCTCGGCGCTAATCCAGGCGATGGGCTTGTCAGAAGGCACAGGATAAGCGAGCGTGCCCTTGTTCAGCAGACCCGGTATAAGGAAGTTTTCCATGTACAAGATCGGCTGCACAATAATAAAGGGTACCCCGCTTTGCTTGACGTAATCGACCAATTCCCGTTTCAGCTCGATTGCCAGCGCTTCGGTTGCCTGCTCCGGTACATACACACTCGTGTTTACGACGAGCAGTTTAATGTTGGCCCGCTGCGCTGCGTGTACGGCATGCTGAATATAGCTTCTCACCTGGGTCACATCAAAGTTAACCGGGATATTCAGAAATACGTGATCGATGCCCTCATGTGCGCGATCCAGCAAGTCCCCATCTTCCAAATCCCCGACGATGGCTTCTATGCCTTGCTCTTGTAACTGAGAAGCCGTCTGTTCATGGCGTGTAACCGAACGTACATGCCACCCCTCTGCCAGCAGTAAACGCGCCAGCGCACCTCCCTGTACGCCGGATGCTCCATAAACCAGATATCGGTTAGCGTGCTTCATCATTTGACCTCTCCTTATTATCGTAGTTCACCAGAAATTGCTGAAAGCGTGAAGGAAGTGATAGTCTTATCTTAATGAACGATCACAAATGAGGGAAGTACGCACATTATAGATATCGGGTATCCTGCGGGATACTGTAGAGGAGCGCATATGGATCAACAATACGGAAATCCCGAACAAACCTGCCCTGTCGAAGCAGCGGTTAATCTCGTAGGAGGGAAATGGAAAATTCTGATTTTGTATCAGCTGACTACGCGCGAGGTGATTCGATTTAATGAGCTGCAAAAAACACTGGCGCACATCACCCACCGCACCTTGACCCGTCAATTGCGCGAGCTTGAGGATGACGGCTTGGTGAAGCGTACGATTTATGCGGAAGTGCCGCCCAAGGTCGAATATGCATTGACGCCTACCGGGCAAAGTCTCATTCCTGTTTTGCTGCAATTAAGGGATTGGGGCAGCCTTTATTTGCGTAATCGCTAAGGTTGAAGCTTTATCGCAGACAGGCTGCCGTTGGTTTGGAGATCCGAATTGTAGGCGATCGTTGCCGTGGCGGTCAAGGTACCGCCGGGTCCGGTGATCGTGAGCACAGGAGCGGAGGAGTAACCGGAGCCTGGCTCGGTGATCGTGATGCCTGTCACAACCCCGTTCTGAACCGTCGTAGACAAGACCGCCGGGGTTCTTTTCCACACTTCGCCTTTGACTTCGCTGTACCGGTAGTAGTTGGACACCTCATCCAGCCGCTCATTGCTAATACCGTACGGCGCCAATACGCTCAGTAAGACCGCTTTGTTGGCTCTGGCTTCTTCCTGGGTAGGTCCGGCGCTTCCGGCGCCTGCGGGCTTGACTCCGCTGAACGCATCACGAAATACTTCGGTCGGTACGCCAAGCGCAGCGGCAATCAGCACGACCGGCCTGCCTTTATCCTGCGGGTCCGTTTCATAGCCCCCGGAGATGACGATGGTATAGCCGTTGGCGTCCGTAGAACGGGTGACGGCTTCGGCTGCTCTGCCTTCAGTCGGCTTGGGCGGAGCAGGCTTTGGAGTTGCCGGCTTGGCCGGAGGGGTCTGACCGGCAGCCGACGCAACACCGGAGGAGGGGGCGGATAAGGCGGAGCAGGCGACAACGAGCGGCACGGCGGCAATGCTGAGGGCGAGCAAGGAAACGAGCGAAATCGTAAGCTTGAGTTTGCTGGATGTTGATGTCATACGGATAACTCCTCTCGAATAACGGTTATGTTAGTGCAGCTTGTATAGCTGGTCTACTAGTAGAATAACCGAGGAGTGTGTCAGGCAAATGTCAAAGCCAACCTTTGTGTAAAAAAAGCTGCGCATGCCCCATTCGGATGAATACGCAGCGGTCAGGCCCCATTCTGCTGTCCTGGCAGCAGCAGCTGGAACGTCGTGCCCTGCGGCGTGCTGCTGAGCAAGTTAAGCTGCCCATTCATGGCAACAGCCAGCATTCGGCTGTACGTAAGGCCGAGACCCAGGCCGCTGACGGCCAGCTTTTTGCTTTCGCCGCGATAGTAACGCTCGAATATATGGGCTTGCTCCGCTTCCGGTATGCCGGGCCCGTCGTCTTGCACCCGGATCTCGCAAACGCCCTCTGCATGCGCCGATAAGGTAATGTGAATCATGCCGCGGCTTTGGAGCGCTTGACGGCTGTTGTTCATCAGGTTGATCATAATTTGCTGAATGCGGCTGGCATCCCCGTTGGACAGGCAAGTATCGTTCGGAAGATCAACAACGAGCCGCAGGCTTTCTGCCGGATCAAGCAGGCTCCATTGGTACGTGATTTCACCCAGCAGCTTGCCGAGCTCTAGCGGCTCTTGGACAACGCGAAGACTGCCGGAGGCAAACGCGTTAAAGTCCAGCAGGTCGGTGACCATCTCCTGCAGCCTGCGTGTCTGCGTCAAAGCCATGTCCAGAAATTCATCGGCTTCTTCATCGGCAACGACTTGATCGCGAACAGCATGAATCAAGCCGTGAATCGAAGCGATGGGTGTCTTCAAATCATGAGTAACACCCGCGAGCAATTCGGTTCGCAGCTCCTCCAAGGTACCGAGGCGAGCTGCCATCGTTTGGAATGAGACGAGCAGCTCGTGAATTTCCTGCTCCTTGACCTGGGCCGGTACAGTTGCCTTATAGTCGCCGCCTTCCATTCGGTTGAGCGCTTCGGCCAACTGATTCAGCGGTTTCTTGACGTGTCGCAGCAGCAAATAAATGATTGTCCAGCCGAGCAAGCCTGCGGCGAGCAGCAGCGAGGCGATCAAGTAATAGTTCTGATTAACGCGGGCCAGCTCCTGGTAGGAGTAGGCGATGACGACTGAGCCGATGCTCGGGCTGTCCGACGAAGCTGAGCCTTTTACCGGTACGGTTACGAAATAGCTGTCGCCGGAGCGAAAGCCACGGAGCTGATCACTTGGCTCAGGCAGGTCCGTGTTATTTTCCCCTGGGCCGGGAGGGGCTGTCTTCGTAAAGACCGTGATCCCGCCGTGGTCGAGCACCGTCAGGGCGAACTGTCCGGGAAGCTGATAGCGCCGCTGCGTAAGGTCAATCCACTCGTAGAAGCCGTTGGGAATGGCGAGACGGCCGTCTTTGTCTGTGATATGCAGGGCGGCTTCTTGAGCGAACGCTTGCAGCGCCTGCTTTCGTTCGTGAATCGTGTCCTGCCGAATCCAGACCGTAGCGGCCAGACCAATGGTCAGCAGCCCGATAAACAGCGTCAGCACGTAACGAAACGTCCAACGGCGCAGCAGCGTCTGCCGGCTAACCTCTTGTGTTGGCATACAGCTGGTACCCCGTTCCCCGCAGCGTTCGAATTTCTCCTTCTTCCGGCGGCCAATGCAACAGCAGCCTGCGAAGCCGCTTGATCGCCAGATCGACAGCCCGGTCGCTGCCTTCATAATCCATTCCCCATACGTTTTCGATCAGCTGTTCCCTGGTGAACAGCTGATTCGGATGCTCTGCGAGAAACAGCAGCAGCGACAGGTCGCGCGGTGTAGCAGTCAAGCTGGCTCCGTTAAGAAAAATGCTGCGCGATTTAAAGTCAACGCGGAAGCTTCCGAAGGTGACCTGACCCGGGCCGAGCAGCGAGCGAGGCGGACGTCTGAGCACGGCATGAATGCGGGCGACGACTTCGTCCGGCTCAAACGGCTTCGAGATGTAATCATCGGCCCCTTCATTCAGGCCCATGATCCGGTCGCTCACGTCTATTCTGGCGGTCAGCATAATGACGGGACAGGCGCTTCGTTGGCGCACCCGGCTCAGAATGTCCCAGCCGTCCATGCCCGGAAGCATCACGTCCAGCAGCACAAGTACAGGCTGCAGCCGTTCGAACGCGTCTAGGGCCTGCAAGCCGTCGCTGCAAATGTGGCTGTCAAAGCCAGCTTTGCGAATGTATGCGGCAAGTACGCGGGATATCGCGTCCTCGTCTTCGACGATCAAAATAGTTCCCATCGTAACAGTCCTCCCTGGCTAGGTTAACAAAGGTAATAAGTGAACCGGCTGACTTGGATCATAGCTCATCATTCTTCATCATTCGACAGGCTGTGAGGCATAACCTGCCGTGTGGGAAACGATTCGCCGGTTGGTCAACGCCGGGCGGCTGTGTTCATCTTTTCGATGGACGTTGTGAGTAAAATACGGCAGCAGTATACTAATTGTAAGATCGAAAAGAGCAAAGCGGAGGAGGGCTATGCATGCCAGGTCTCATCTTCAAGCAAGCTGTACGACAGGCTACCGGGCGTTCGTGGGAAGAATGGGTCGCTGCCTTGGAGCCAGCGGTGGACGGCGGATGGTCGCATGGCCAAATCAAGGATCACCTTTGCCGCGAGTACAACACCTCGGAGGAGTGGGGAGAATGGATTGCGGTTATGTATGCTCAGCTTATGGGGCGTGTGCCGGTTGGCGTCACCAAGGATGCCGGTGTTCAAATCGGAGTCAGGAAAACGCTGGCTGCGACAAAGGAACAGCTCTGGGACTTTCTCACATCCAGGGACGGACTGTTATTGTGGATCGGGGACGTGGCTCCCGTACAATGGCAAGCGGGCTATGAGTTCAAGTCAACGGAGGGCTTGTCCGGGAAATTGACAGTGGTTAAGCCTTATGAAAAATTACGCATGACCTGGCAACGCTCCAACTGGGAAAGCCCGTCACGACTACAGCTGTACTTATTGCCCGCTGCTTCCGGTAAAACGACCGTTGCGATTCATCAGGAAATGCTGGAAGATGTCTACCTGCGAGACATTATGAAACGGTTCTGGATGCAGACGCTGGAGCAAATCAAGCAGCGGACAGAGGGTCAGGGCTAGCGCTGCATACGTGTATCCGAGCCGTCTGACAAGGGAAACGAAATTGGCGGGCGAGCTTCCCGGTCCTGGCTGAGAAATTCCAGCGTGTCCATCGCTTTTTTCAAAGTCGGTTCATTCATTTTCAGCACCTCCCATTTTGATTTGTCGGCACCCTTTTGTCTCGGGAAGAAACGGGGAGCTTGGGCGAGCAGCCAGTTTTGGAAGCCGGGAATCACAAATGTTTTTCCCTTCATCAAGGCGTTGAAGCCGTGCTCCGCCACTTTTCTGGCGTCCATCAGCGCATCGGCGGCGGCAATCTTCTGCTGCTCCATATTCGCTTGGCGGAAAAACCCCGTCGCTGTCGCTCCCGGACAAAGGGCGGTGACGCTGACGCCGGTGCCTTGAAGCTCATTGGCGACTGCTTCCGTTAAGGACAGCACAAACGCTTTGGAGGCGGAATAGTTGGCGCTTAACGGACATGCGTAAAAGGAAGTGGTCGAGCCGACGTTCAGAATACGGCCGCTCTTTCTTCGCACCATTTCCGGGAGAAACAGCATCATCAGATGAGAGAGCGACTGCACATTTAATTGGAGCATCTCCAGCTCCGACTGCCGATTCTGCTCATGCAGCAAGCCGAACGAGCCCATTCCTGCATTGTTGATCAGGATGTCGGGCTGGAGCCGTTTGTTATGCCGGGCATCATACAAGTGCTGAGGCCCGTTTGCCTGGGCCAAATCAACGGGAACCACAGCGACCTCTGCTTGATACCGTTCCGTTAAATGACGGGCGATTGCTTGCAGCTTCTCTTCATTTCACGACGCGAGAATCACCCGGTAATGCCGCTTGCTTGCGAATATTTCCGCAAATTGCTTGCCGATTCCGCTGGATGCGCCTGTAATTAAAACGGTTTCCTGCATACCTGTAGCCTCCTTGAAATTGTCCCTTATAAAAAGAACCATATAATTAAATGTTTAATTATACGGTTATATAAGCCAAAAGAAGAAGGCTGGGGGCAGCCTTTTATTTTTTGAGCTCAATAATTTGTTCGGTTGTTTCTATAAAATCTTTCAGCTGCAACGTGGCGGACTCGATATTCAGCTCATAAAAAATTTCTGTGCCTGCTTTATTGGATGAGATCAACCCGGCCTGCCGCAAAATTTTAAGATGATGGGAGATGGCCGATCTGGACATGGGAGAGCGTTCCGTAATTTGGGCGACGTTTAGCGAGTCATGCTTGGTGAGCATCATAATAATATCCTGGCGGATCGGATCGGCTAATGCCAGAAATATGGAGCTGCACGCCCGTAGCTGCCGGTGAACCTGACTTTCCAGCTGTGCCGTATTTGAATGTTCCATGGCAGTAATCGTCTCCATTTCAACCGTATAACTAAACATTTAATCATTTAGATGGAATTTAGCGTACCGACAGGAAGAAGTCGAGCGTTACTAACCCAAACGCAGCCAGAGCCGCATAGTGATACACGGCTTTGGCTGCAAGCGGTGGAGCGAGATGCTGTGCCGGCGAGGATCGGGGAGAGAAGCATCGCCCCGCCAGTCATCGCTTGCTTCATCCGTCACCGCTTAGCTGGCCTCTACTTTCTTTTTCAGCTTCCAATCGAGCAGGAAGTTGCCGAGCGGGATAAAGGCTGCAAGGAGTGCGGCAGCGGACCACAGGATGTTCCATCTTATACGGATAGCGGCATAGACGATAGCAAGTACATATAAGCTGAAAATAGCGCCGTGAATACTGCCTACAATGGTGACGGCTTTATCAATCTCCCATACATATTTCAGGGGCATGGCGATTGTGAGCAGGATTAATAAGGACAAGCCGTCTAACAAGCCTGTAACGCGTAAAATTTGAATCGGATGTGTCTGCATGGCGGAGGCTCCTTTTTTTAATTAAACGGGTGACTGGACCGCCGCAGGTTAGGTAACGGGAACAAATCACACGTTCATGCATGAGAGGCCGGCGATTGTGATGTAAATCACACGAATAGGTCTACTGTAGCATTATATAATAGGTGGGAGCGGCCGTGCAAACGAACAAAAGCCTCGTGCGGCGCGGGTTTTGTCTTGCCAGCCCAGCGTGTCGCCGGTGCTTGGAATGAGGGAGTCTCTTGGTCCTTTCATAAACTTGTTGCAAATTGAAATACAGGAAAGCTAAGATAGACGTAGAAACGAAGGAAGGTGAACGATTATGAAGGTGCTCGTCGTGGCTCCTTATCATGGATTAAGTGAGCTTATCAAACAAATGAAGCCGAGTCATGCGGGATTTGAGTACCGGATTGTCGTAGCGGACATGAAAGAAAGCGTGCAGCTGATCGAGAAGCTGAAACCGGGCGATTGCGACGCAATTATTAGCCGCGGCGGAACGGCTCAGCTGCTGGAGCGGCATACGAGGCTGCCGGTCATTGAAATTCAGGTATCGGGCTTTGATGTGCTGCGGATGCTGACCTTGATGAAGGAATATGAAGCAAAGGTTATGCTGATCGGATTTGCTAATATTATTCAAAGCTTCGTGTCGGTGTCCAATTTGCTCGATTATCATTTTCCTTATGTGGAAGTAAGCAATGAGCATGAGGTCAAGGATGCGCTCGCCGCTGCCAAAATAGCAGGGGTGCAGGTGATCGTCGGCGATACGGTGACTGTCCGGCTGGCTAATGAGCTTGGCATGCAGGGGGTGCTGATCACCTCCGGACGGGAGTCCGTGCAGGAGGCGTTTTCCAACGCCAGCCTGATTTGCCGTTCGCTGATGGATTACAAGCTGAAAACAAGCCGTTACGAGCGGCTGCTGCTTGAAAGCGAACGTGAATTTGCGATTTTAAATCATAAGCTGCAGCTGCAATTTGCCACGGGCACGCTGCGCAAGCATCATGAAAGCCCGCGCTTCCAGCTTGGCCGTTTTTTCGGGCATATGCTGGCGGAGCTGCCTGACGAGCTGCGTCAGAACGGCCCGCTTGTCGTGGTTGAGCCTGTGCAGCAGCTTAGGCTGGAGCTGCAGGCGGATGCCGACGACAGCTATTTGCTCATCCGGCTGCCGTGGGAGACCGAGGAGAGCGGGCTGTCCGTCATTTATCCGGATTACGAGCTTGAGTCGTTTCCGTCTTACATTCATTCGGATGAAGAGATGGATCAGGCGTTGAAGGCTGCGAAGCTGCGGCTGGACGGCGGCTTGCCGGTGACGTTGTACGGCGGCAGAGGCACGGGCAAGCGGATCTTTGTCGGCGGGCTGGCCGCCTTGTTCGGCAAGGAGGCGCAGCAGCTGGAGCTGGACGTGTACAGCTCCGATGAAAAGGTGTTCCGCAGACTCGAATTTATGCTCTCAACGGCCAGGGCAGGCACGCTTGTTCACATTCGCGGCATTCAGCAGTTTACGAACGCTCAGCAAAGGAAGCTGCTGGAACGGATGAAAGCGGTCGACCTGCGTATTATTTTTTCGTTCCATCAGTCGCCGCTGGAGCTGAGGCAGCAGGGCCGTCTCGATGCAAGGCTGCAGGAATGGATCGGAGAGGAGGCCTTGTATTTGCCGATGCTCCGGGAGCGGCTGGACAATCTGGAAGGCTTGGCCCGCTCGTTTGTCGCGGTATGCAACGGCAAATACGGCAAGCAAATTGTCGGCATCCGTCCGGATGTGTGGCAGCTGCTGCGCGACCTGTCATGGGAAGGAAATTTATTTGAGCTGCGCGACTTAATCGGGGCATGCGTGCTGCACGCGCAGGGCGAATTTATTGAGAAAGCCGATGTCGAGCGGGCGCTGAAGGAGCGGAAGCGTCCTGACAAGCTGGACTCCAAGGCGGCTCCTGCCATTAATTTGAACCAAACGATGGCCGAAATCGAGCGGGATGTCATCCGGATCGTGCTGGAGCAGGAGGATATGAATCAGTCCAGGGCAGCCAAACGGCTGGCGATTAACCGGACAACGCTATGGCGGAAAGTCAAGGATGAGTGAAGATTTGAAAGCCGGGCTACTGCAGGCGCACATCCACCTTACGGTGGTGTGCGTCTTTTTGTTACGGAAATGAAGAGAGCTAAATTTATAATTTATGTTGCAGAAATAAACAAAATATATGTTTGTAGAAGATTTATAAAAATAGTTGTTGCAAATATGTGAATTATAACTATAATTAAATTAAAGAAAGCGCATACAACGAACGATGAAGTTTTTTCAGATTTTTTTGATTAAAAAAGCAACAAAAATGAGTCGATCCCAGATGTGAGCAAGCCGATGGGATGAGCTAATACCAAATTGAAAGGGGTTTCTTTTATGGCTGACTTTACGAAAAAAGCTTGGACAGCCGGATTTCTCTCACTCGTACTGCTACTGTCGGCATGCAGCGGCCAGGAGGGCGCAAAGGGGGAGCAGGCGGCTGATGGCGGCGACAACGGAGCCGTTTCCTTCTCCTATCTGATGTCGGGCAAATATATCAACTGGCTGAAGGATCTGAAGTGGTATCCGGAATTGCTGCAGCGCACAAATGCCAGCATTGAGCTGGTGAACGGCGGCGAGGATGACGACCAATATTACAAGGGGCTTGAGGTCAAAATCATGTCCAACGATTTGCCGGATACGGCGATTGTAACGCTGCCGCAGGCGGAGGTATATGGAACCCAGGGGCTGTTCCTGAATCTGAAGGACCTGATTAAAAGCAACGCCCCGAATATCCAGAAGTATATCGACGAGCATCCGGATTTCAAAACGTTAATTACGGCTTCCGACGGCAATCTGTACGGACTGCCGCAGGAGTATCCGGTCATTACGCCAGTGCCGTTTTATCGGTCGGACCTGTTCCAGAAGGCCGGGATTACGAGCAACCCGCAAACGGTAGCCGAATTTACGGATGCGCTGAAAAAGCTGAAGGCTGCGAATCCGGGCGCTGATTTTTATCCGTTTACCGGGCGCGACGGCTTCATCAAGTTCACGGAGTCGTTCCAGGCGAAGGACTACATCGACAAGAGCGGCAAAGTTCACGGCGTCTACAATAACGGGCTCGGCTATGATGTCAAATCGCCCGGCTTCAAGCAGCTGATCGAATGGTACGGCAGCCTGTTCGCCCAAAAATTGATTGATCCGGAGTGGGTGTACGGCACGCAAACCGAGGAATCGTGGCAAACGAAGCTGCTGACAGGCAAAGGCGCGATTTCCTATGACTTCTTCACGCGGCCCTCGTGGTTTATGAATAACGGCGGACCGAAAAACGATCCGGGCTTCAAGATGGCGGTCATGGACCCTTTGAAAGATCAGCAGGGCAGTGCAGCCAAGGTGTCCGCTTACCAGCCGAAGTACCGTCAGGACCGCGTGTTTGTAATCAACAAGAAGGCGGAGAAAAGAGCGGTGCAAATCATTAAATTCATGGATTACCTGTACTCTACTGAAGGCCGCACGCTGATGAATTACGGAGTCGAGGGCCAATCCTTCAAGACGGTCAACGGTCAGAAGGAATATGCGGTCAAGTTCGAGGAAGAAGGCAACAAGCCGCTGGGCACGCCGGTCTGGAATTTCCTGCAGGACCGCCTGACATTCCCGGCTCCGGCTGACAGCAAGGTGTATTACCAATGGATGGACGATCTGACGAAGTCGTTTGCAACGAGCTTCTTCACGAAGTATGCCGAAGTGATGCCGGCGTTGAAATATTCCACGGACCAGCTGAAGACGCGATCCGGGCTGCTTGCCAATGTCCAGCCTGCGCTGGATGCGAATCTGGTGAAATTTATTATCGGGAAGCGTCCGATGTCGGAATGGGAGGCGTTCCTGAAAGAAATTGACGCCCAAGGCTACAGCAAGATCGTTGACATTGATCAGGCTGCTTACGACGCGATGTACAAGAAATAAGGAGGTGAATCCGTCACTCCGTGAAGCACGGGACGCGGGGTGGCGGATTTTCTCTGACTTTGATTAACATAAAGGATGTGTAGCGGCGATGAATAATGTCCTGAAAGGGAAACTGCGAAGATTGGACAGCAGTGTGTGGAGCAAAATGTGGAGATCGCGGCTGCTGTATTTGATTTTGCTTCCCGGCATTTTGCATTTGCTGGTGTTCAAGCTTGCGCCGCTTTTTGGACTGGTCATTTCGTTTCAGGACTACAGCGTGTTCAAAGGCATTACGGGCAGCAAATGGGTCGGTCTGGCGCATTTCGAGAAGTTTTTGAGCGATCCGTATTTCTGGAAGCTGTTGAAAAACACGATGCTGCTTGCATTTTTCAACCTGTTGGTTGTGTTTCCGATTCCCATTGTGTTCGCGCTGCTGCTGAACGAGGTGCGGCTGAATGCGGTCAAGCGATTTGTGCAATCCGTTACGTTTTTCCCTTATTTTATTTCGTCGGCGGTTGCCGTCAGCATGCTGTACACGTTTCTGTCGCCGCAAAGCGGCGTCGTCAATCATTTGCTGCAAGGAATGGGCTTTGAACCGATCTTTTTCATGTCCGAGGCCGGCTGGTTCAGACCGCTGTATATTATGCTGAATGTCTGGCAGCTGTTCGGGTACAGCTCCATCATTTATTTGGCCGCGATGACGAATATTGATCCGCATCTGTACGAGGCGGCTGATCTGGACGGGGCCAGCAGAACGAGCAAAATGCGGCATATTACTTTGCCATCCATTGCGAATACAATCGTGATCATGTTCATTTTGAGCATCGGCTCCATTATGACCGTTGATCTCGACAAAATATTAATGATGTACAATCCGAGCATTTATGATACGGCCGATGTCATTCAAAGCTATGTGTACCGCCAGGCGTTTGCAACGAAGGGCTTCGCCAACTACAGCTACGGCGCGGCTGTCGGCCTGATGCAGTCCATAGTGGCCTTTGTCCTCGTGCTGGTGGCCAACAGGTTTTCCAAAAAATATTCGGATTCACAGCTATTTTAGGGAGGGGCAGCCATGAAACCAATGCTGCAACGGTTTGATATTATCAATATGGTTGGGCTGCTGCTGATCTCTGCGATTTGCATCTATCCGGTCTGGAATATTTTGGCGGTATCCTTGAGCAACGGGACTGATATTGTCACTTCCCGGGTTTACCTGCTGCCCAAGGGCTTCAATCTGGAGGCCTACAAATATGTCATTGAAAATCCGCGTCTCGGCGTGGCGAGCGGGCTGAAAAATTCCTTGCTCTACACGGTGCTCGGCACCCTGGTCGCCGTCATGCTGACCTTTATGACCGCGTATCCGCTCAGCAAGGCGAAGCTGGTCGGCCGCCGCGCCATCATGGTTGTGTTTATGTTTACGTTTATTTTCGAGGCGGGCATTATTCCGAATTTTATCGTGTACAACGCGGTCGGTTTGGTCAATTCATTCTGGGTGATGATTATTCCCGGCGCAATCAATACGTTTCTGCTGATTATCATGCGATCGTTCGTCGAGGCGATTCCCGATGAGCTGGAGGAGTCGGCTTATATCGACGGAGCCAATGATCTGCACATTATGTGGAAAATTTATTTCCCCCTGTGCCGTCCGGCAATTGCGACCGTCAGTATTTTTTATGCGGTGTCCATCTGGAACCAGTTTCTGCTGCCGGCGATTTATTTGCAGGACCAGAAACTCAAGCCGATTACGCTGGTGCTGTACAACCTGATCATCAGCGGAGCGAAGGACGGCACTTCACTGGAAACGATTAATGTCAACGGCATTCAGCTGCTGTCGCAAAATTTGCAGGCCGCCGCCGTCTTTCTGGCGATTGCGCCGATTCTCGTCATTTATCCGTTCGCCCAGAGCTATTTTACGAAGGGCATGCTGATCGGATCGGTCAAAGGCTGACGGCTGACTTCGATCCTCACGCGGCTGCACGAGAGCGAGTCCGGCAGCTGTGTGCCATAAGCAACGCAGAGAAATCCCTTGTCCGCAAGGGATTTTTTGAACGTTACATCTTGTTGCAGCAGCGCCCTCGGCAGTTTTCGGGATTCTCTGCCAAATTCATGCTGCGAAAGGTAAGATGTGATAATATGGAATCACTTTGAAGGAAATGCTACCAAGCTGATTTGGCGGAGGGTTTGTCTTGAACTATTTTTACATACTGATGTTTCTGTCTTTGTGGGCGCTTGGGATCGTCCTGCTCGCCTATAACCGCAAGGCCAATTTCTGGATCAGCGTGACGCTGTTCACCGGGGGGATGGCCAGCTTTGCTTTCTCGATTCATTTAATCATGATTCCGCATCTTGTTCCTGCCGGGTGGTTGTCGCCAACGTTCAGCTCGTTGATTTATCGGGTTAGTGTGGCGGCGATGACGATCTACTTCTATGTATTCCCTTATGCAACGTGCATGAGCGGGTTATGGCTTAACACCGTGCTATCCCCAAGGAAAAAAGCCCTTGCCTTCTGTCTGTTAACCGTCCCGGCTGTGCTCGTACTGGGCGATCATCTGCTGAATGAGCCGTGGAACAGCTTTGTCGTATCCC
The DNA here is from genome assembly GCF_059821225.1 of Paenibacillus sp. sg306046. Taxonomy (NCBI): domain Bacteria; kingdom Bacillati; phylum Bacillota; class Bacilli; order Caryophanales; family Paenibacillaceae; genus Paenibacillus; species Paenibacillus sp. sg306046. Next base: position 63,195 of record NZ_JCAMRT010000001.1, on the reverse strand, counting down.
ATTTCCGCTGGTGGGCGGGCGCGTACTTTCTGCTGAGTTATATCTTGTACGGGGTAGCCATCAAGCAGGAGAAGGAGTTTTACACCCGGAAAAACAAAAAACGAGTCGGCACCGTGTTTACATTCGGTACGTTATTTGCGTTTGTTGCCGATTTTGTAGGCTTCCAGTCATTGTCCCTGGGAGAATGGGTTTTTGGGCTGGAAAGCAACGGGGCATGGAAATATAACGTCATTGTTGTGCTTACGCTGATTGCTATTATTGTTTTTTATTTGCTGAAGTACGGCTTCATGGGCATCAAGCTCAGAATTGAGCGGGAGAAGATGGATGTGTCGATGCGCGCGTTGACGATGGGGGTTTCGATTCTGAATCATTCCATCAAAAATGAAATTCAAAAAATCAATTATTTAACGGAGAAAACAGAGGACTACATTCAATCCGGCCAAACCGAAAAGTCCCTGCAGGCAATGGAGCAGATTCATTCGGTTACGGAGCACCTGCTGAATATGGTAGGCCGCATCAAGGATAAAGCCGATGATATTGTGCTTAGCGAAACTCAAGCGTGCATCAAGGATTTATTTGCAGCCGTTTTGCTGCCGATGCAGCCGCTGCTGGATAGCCATTCTGTCCAGCTCACCGTTCAGGAGGACGTCGGAGCATTGACCTGCGATCCGATCCATCTCAAGGAGACGCTGTCAAATCTCATTCAGAACGCTGTCGATGCGATGGGCCCGGAGGGCGGCATGCTTACCTTGCGAACTGCACAGTCCAAACGTTATTACATCATTGAGGTGACCGATAACGGCTGCGGCATTCCCAAGGATCAACTGGGGAAAATTTTTGAACCCTTCTACACAACGAAGAAAAATGCGTATAATCATGGGCTTGGATTGCCTTATTGCGTGTCGGTCATGAGAAAGCACGGCGGCAGGCTTGCCATTGTAAATGCTGAATCGGGGAAAGGAACGACCGTGCTGCTGCATTTTCCCATCCAGCGCTTTGCAGGGGCGTCTGAGCAAAGCATGCCTTCGTTTTCAACCTCGATCCGTAAAATCATCAATCGCCTTTAAAATAAGTAAGCTTATTTTTGATGCTCTTCAGCTGAGATTTAATCGTGTTCAAGGATTTATGAAGCTTATCGGATATTTGCTGCTTGCTAAGCCCTTCCTTCCTCAGGTCAAAAACCTCGCGCTCCATCGGAGTTAGCTCCATCAGCTGAATTTCACTGCGCATCACGCGGGCGGCGTCTGCATGGATCGTTGAGCGGTCCTCATGCGCCTCCCTGATGGCGCGGACGATATCCTTATAGCTCTGCTTGGTGATGTAATTAAGCGCTCCGAACTGGAATGATTTTATAATAATCTCCTTCTCCGTCAGCGAGGTAAGCATGATGACCTTGATCCCCTGTTCATAGAGACGCGTTAATATTTCCTTGGCGGCCTCCAGACCGTCCAGATGATTACTCGTTAAATTAATGTCCATCAAAATGATGTCCAGCTGGTGCCGGAACGCTGCCTCGACGGCTTCTTCCTTCGTGCTGGTGACGGCCACAACCTCGATATCCGGCTCCTCAGCCAGATCGGAGCTTATGTTTTGCTGCCAAAATGGATCATCCTCCACTAGCATTACACGTATACGCTCCATACGGCTCCCCCCATCCCTCTGTCACGTTTCGCTTCTTCGAGCTTCTCCGAGGCTTCTCAGAGCTTCCTTTCCGTTCACACGCTTGCCTTGGCTGACCGCTCTTCTGCCAACTTAACCAGTATAACAAAGGAGCTTGCCGAGCGGGTAGGGTGAAATTTTTTCACCCTGGGCTGGAAGGGGGGTGAAAAAATTTCACCCTACCCAACCTTTGACCAGCGCTATAAGCTATGGAAGGTAAACGCGGCCGCCACAGGTTTTCAGGCTTAGTTTCAATTTTTGCGAAGTGAAGAGGAGATGGATGATGACTACGTTTGTACCGATTTACAGAAAAAAATGGCTTGCTCTCTTGATGGTTTTCCTCCTTTTGCTGGATGGATTGGCCTTCAGCGGCGCGACCGGGAGCGCGATGGCTAATGTCAGCTTTCAAGCCTCGGTGACAGCAGCGCCTCGCATAGAAGCGGGTTCTCCGGCAATTGTCAACGTGAGTGTCACCGCATCGGAAACTACCGATGTATTGGTGGATGTTGAGTTCTTTGATTCCGCGCTTAACAATGTCGGCAAGGTGTTCGTAGACAACATCCGGCTGAAATCCGATGTGGAACAGATCGTTCCACTCGTTTGGCAGGTGCCCGCCACTCTCCCGGCCGGAGAGTATTTGGTCAGCTTTGGGATTTTCGGCGCCGGATGGTCCGGAAGCGACAGCAAGTGGTACCCCGGAGCAGCGAAAATAACGATTACCCAGGGAGCGCCGCAGATCAGCTTTACAGCACATGCAGCGGCTTCGCCGGCCAGCATTGAGGCGGGCGAGCAGGTGGCGATTACAGCCTCAGTGACCGCCAACGTGTATACGGATGCGCTTGTTGAAGTGAATGTGCTTGAGGCCGGCGGCGCCCGTGTTCATCAACAGGTGTTTCATGAATCATTCCCGGCCCGCGAGACGAAACAGCTGCCGGTGGTATGGACAGCTCCGGATGATGCGCGGTCAGGAGCATACCTCGTAGAAGTAGGCATACACAAGGCTGATCGCTCCAAAACGTATCTTGTTCAGACTGCCGCAGCGAAGTTTACGGTAGGCTCCATCACGGAGCCGCCTCTTTCGGTACCTGCGAACGTCAAGGCGGTCCCGGCTGCGGATTCTGTGACCGTAACCTGGGATCAGGTCGCCCAGGCGACCGGCTACGAGGTTGAGTTGGACGGAAACGAACTCCTGAAGCTGGCCGGGACTTCTTATGTGCATGCCGGTTTAAAGCCCGATACGACGCATACGTATAAAGTCAGGGCAACCCATAGCCGTGAGGCTGGCCCGTGGAGTGCGGCTGTCAGCGCCAAAACGCCTCCGGCTGCAGACGGAGCGGGCAGCTTCAAGGTGCTTACCGCAACAGGGAAAAATCAACGCTCATCGAGCCTTACGCCCAAGTTTAAAGTCACCAATCAGGGCAAAACAAATGTCAGCCTGCAGGATTTGAAAATTCGCTACTATTACACGGCTGACTTTACGGCCGAGCAGGAAAAGTCATTTGCGATCGGATTTTACAGCCTGGTGAAGTGGAGAACGGTCGCTACCGCCGACGTGACCACCCGATTTGTAAAAATGCCGATTCCGGCTGCCGATGCAACCCATTATCTGGAGGTAGGCTTTACAGAGCAGGCGGGTGTCATCAAGCCGGCGGAGGAGCTTACTTTCAGCGGCTGGATGAACAAAAGCGACTGGTCGGAATTTGACCAAACGAATGATTACTCCTTTCTGAACACGACAGCGGAAACGGAAAGTCTCAGGACGCTCGTCTATGTGGACGGGATGCGGGTATGGGGAGCGGAGCCGACGCTGCTGGATCTGCCGCCTTTTCCGGACCCGGTGAAGTCAGACTCCTCGAATACGACGGTCAGCTTGACCTGGGAAGCTGTGCCGGAAGCGACAGGTTATGAAGTGTTTGCGGACGGAGCTATAACCGCCGCAGCCGGCCCTGCATTTGTTCACGATTTCTTGAAGCCGGGAACGCAGCATACGTACAAAGTAAGAACCTTGAAGGACGGCACAGCCAGCCTGTGGAGCTCGTTGTTTACAGTCAAGACGACAGGTGAGCAGCAGCTGCCGCCGCCTGCAAGCGTTCGGGCCGAGAAAACCCAAACCTCGATTACGGTAAGCTGGAAGCCGCTGCAGGAGCTGGTCACCGGCTATGACATTGAAGTTGACGGTACCGTCATACCGGCCGGAGCTGGCCTGAGCTACATCCACACCGATTTAGCGCCCGCCTCCCTTCATACGTACCGGGTCAGAGCCAAGGACAGCCTTACACTTGGTCCATGGAGCGACTTGATCAAGGTAAATACGCTGCGTACAGGTACAGGACCGTTCGACGTCCAGTTTCATATCAACCCTGAGGCAGAAAGAGCGCCGATCAGCCCTTACATTTACGGCTCGAACGAGGACTTGACGGGAACCGAAAATGTGACGGCGCGCAGAGCGGGCGGGAACCGGTTCTCCGCCTACAATTGGGAAAACAATGCTTCCAATTCGGGCAGCGATGAAGGCTTTGTCAGCGATTCATTTGTGCCGTGGTATTACGGAGGGATTCCCGTATCGGAGAAAGCCAAGTGGGAAGTTCCGGGGAGCGCGGCCATGGGCTTTCATCAGAAATCGCTGGAGAAGGGCGCGTATACCTTATGGACACTGCCGATGGCAGGATACGCGGCCAAGGATAAGGGGTCCAGAGTAACGCCAGCGGAAACGGCTCCTTCCAGCAGATGGGTAGACGTGAAGGCGGCCAAAGGCGCGCCGTTCAGTCTAATCCCGGATTTGACTGACAACGTAGCGTATAACGATGAATTTGTGAATCTGCTAGTCAATACGTACGGTCCGGCGTCTTCGGCCACCGGGATTAAGGGCTATTCGCTCGACAATGAACCTGGGCTGTGGAGCCATACTCATGCCTACATGCATCCCGAGCTGACGAAGGGCGCTGAGCTGTTTAATAAATCACTTGAGCTGGCGAAGGCAGTCAAGCAAGTCGATCCAAGCGCCGAGCTGTTCGGGCCGGTCTCGTATGGCTTCAGCGATGCGTACATGGTCGATAATAAGCCGGAATGGAATCAGATCAAGGGCAACTACAGATGGTACCTCGATTATTACCTGGACAATATGGCCCGGGAATCGAGAAAGGAAGGCAAGCGGCTGCTGGATGTGCTGGATATTCACTGGTACTCCGAGGAAATGGGCGGCGGGACACGAATTACAAGCACTGAGCTGGATGCGCATACGCTGGAAACGCATAAGGTGCGCGTGCAAGCGCCCCGCTCGCTGTGGGACCCCAGCTATCTGGAACGTACCTGGATCGGCGATTGGTACCGTGAGTTTCTGCCGCTGATCCCGACGATGAGACATTCGGTGAACACGTACAATCCGGGCACGAAAACGGCCATTACCGAATACGACTTCGGCGGCAATCATCACGTATCCGGCGGAATTGCCCAGGCTGATACGCTTGGCATTTTCGGGAAGCAGGGGTTGTATATGGCTAATTATTGGAACATGGCGGGCACAGCGCGGCTGTCCCAAATTCCTTATCTGTCCTCCGGGTTCAAAATTTTCAACAACTACGACGGCAACAGCTCGAGGTACGGAGATACAAGTGTTCAAGCGGATACAAACGACATCGAGAACAGCTCGATCTACAGCTCTGTATTCCAGGGCAGCGATAACAAGCTGCATATGATTGTCATCAACAAAAATTTCGATGAGGCGATGAACGCTCAATTTACGATTGGCGGATCAACGGCGTATACATCGGCGAAAGTGTGGGCGTTCGATGAGTGCAGCCCGCAAATTACGGAAAGACAAGGTCTGGATGAAATTAAGGGCAACAGCTTTACGCTGAACCTTCCGAAGCTGACTGTAGCTCACCTTGTGCTTTCAGCAGAATGAGGAATTACAACGATGCCCATGAACAAAAATAGCCGAAGAGGCTGGAGAGGCGGAATGGCATGAACATGAAATTCGGGAGAGCTGTCAAAGCGAAGCTTTCTGCGCTGCTGACCGTAACGATGATCGCAACGGCAGCCCTGCCTAACGTAGGCGCTGCATCCGGTACGCCTGCATCTACGCCGGCGGCTACCTCCATATCGGAAGCCGTTTACGATACGGGGACGGTTCGCACCCTGCCCCCGACGCTGCAGGCACGGGCAGGTTCTCCCTTGTCATGGAACCTGCTCAGTAAATTGAATCGCGGGTTCGCATTCCACATGCAACCGACGTATGACATGCCGCTCACCAGGCTTAGCTCGGATGAAAGGTACATGGCGTTTATGACGTATGCGCTGGACGACGAGCATGCTACGGGCAGGAAGGCCGTCTACGTACAGGACCGGAGTACGGCGCAGTTCCAGCGGGTCAAAGCACCGGACAGCACAGGAACCGTCATTTACTTTGATATGACGCCGGATGCCCGGTACATCGTGTATTCGTATGGGGAAGACATCGTCAGCGGATTAACGAAGGTGTATCTGTATGACAGAACGACCGACCAGCTGGAAATCGTGAATGGGACCAGCGGGAGTCATGAGTTCAGAATTGATGACGGCGAATATGTTTCGATCAGTGCGGATGGCCGCTATATTGCTTTTGATACGGATGCCAGACTTGTGCCTCTGGATGCAAATGAGGAGCGAGACGTGTACCTCTACGACCGTCTGGGCAGCGGTAACAAGCTGGAGCGGATCAGCATTCCGCTGGAGGAAAGCTGGAATAACGACAGCTGGGCTCCGTCCATTAGCGGAGACGGGAATACGATCGCATTTGTCTCCAAAGCCAAGCTAACGGCCCAAGGAGAAGGAGTTGGCACGGACCGCATATTTTTGTATAGCCGGACTAACGGATCACTGAAGCAGCTTGCCTACGGGCGCACTCCTTCCATCAGCGGTGATGGCCGGTATGTAGCGTTTTCTACCTTCCAGCAGGATCTGGCGCCTGGAGATTACAACGGCAAGGATGATATCTATGTCTACGATCAAACCGAGGATAGCTTCCGGAGAGTTTCGCTCCAGGAAGATGGAAGCGAGCATACAAGAAACAGCAGGCTCCCTTCCATCAGCCGTGACGGTGCTTATGTAGCCTACGAGGTGCAGCCGAATAGCACGGCGGACCAGGCGGAGAGCTATGTGGCGGGTGTTCACGAGCTGAGCTCGGCGAAAATTGCCGTCCCGGGGTCCCCGATCGAGCTTGGTCCTTCCAGTATGCGGCCAACGGTCGGGAATGGCGGAAAAACCGTTACCTTCTTCTCCACGCACATGGTGCAGCTTGGAGGAGCCAAGATTCCATTTTTTGATTATTTTGTTGCCACAACCGGGACAGCGCCTGTGTGGCCGAAAGGGGCCGTACTGGAGGCAACGAATATCGGAGAGGATCGGATTACGGTAAGCTGGCCGCCTGCCTCCGATTCGGCCGGCGTGACGGGCTATGCGCTCTATATGGATGATAAGCCTGCAGGTTATGTGCCCGCAACCGGGAAGCTATCCTATACCTGGACCCATCAGCCCCAAGCGACGAAGGATGAGGTGCCGATCCAGGTGGAGGCGATCAACAGCCGTTACCAGATGAGCATGGATGGTCCTACCTATACCTGGATGAGGGACGGCGGAGAAAACCCTCCGCCCGATGAGGAGCTGTATTTTGAATGGGTGGAAGAAAACGGCGGAGGAGGAGGTCCTCTTCAACAGGGAAGCACGATCCGGCTGTATGGGATCGGAGCGTCGGGACGCGAGGCCAAGGTGGAGTGGACGTATAAAGAATGGGAAGGAAATCGTCAAGTCGCTAAGTCTTCGTCCCTTACATTAACGGAAGCCGCCGGGTCGGGCATCTACATCGCCTCCTTTCAATTATCTCCAGACACGACCGAGCTCACGTCCATGAAGCTCACCTTGAGCGGCAATGGACCCCTTGAGGAGCTGGAGGCAGATCAACTGCCGATGGCTGTGGGAGGAAGCCTGGAGCTCGAATTTACCGGCGCATCGCCTGCAGAGCTTGAGGGAGCCATTCTTACGATCCGGCAGTCGAGGGGAGAGGAAAGATCCTTCACGCTGGATGGCAAGAAGCCAGAGGTTATAGGCGGGCTGCAGCCTGAAGAGGATACCGCCATCATTCTTTATACGCCGGATTACCGTTATGAAATGGCCAGCGTGGAAGCAGTTCGGGTCGAGCCGGGAAGAAAGCGCAGTCTGAGTATTCCGGTAGAGCTGCCTGCACAGCTCCGGGTCAAGGTACTGGATGGCGAAGGAAAGCCGGTCTCCGGTATTCCTGTCAGCTTGTGGGATGCGGACCGGCAATTTCTGAACACGATTTCGACCGGGTATGAAGGCGTGACCGAGTGGCAGCAGGGATTGATGAAGGATCAGATGTTGACCGCTGAGCTGGACTTGAGCGGCTTCGAATATGAGCTTGCGCCCGGAGCTCCGCTAAGCATCACGTTGGATCGAGGCGATAATGAGCTGCTGGTCAGCCTTAGATCCCCCGATCGCGGGCTGCTGGAGGTGACGGTGTTGAGTCCGGAACGTACGCCGGTCTATGATTCGATCGTCACCGCTACCCAAACGTACAAGGGCAAGCCGGTCGTCACGAAGGGCCGCACCAGCTTCGACGGTAAAGTCAGACTGGATTTGTATGCAGGAGAAGCGACCCTGGAGGCTACGCAGTTTTCCTACCAGCTCAGCGCAGAGCCGATAAAGGCCAACGTTCAGGCAGAGGCTGCGACTACCGTGGAAATACCAATGCAGCAGCCGAAGCAGTACGTCATTAACCTGAATGTTTATAAGAAGGCGCTGGATACGGAATGGCAGGGGCCGCTTAATTTGAATAATGAAAATTTCATGGCCACCGTTTCAACCAATCACGGCTGGATCAGGTCCTACTTTTCGAATTCCCTCATTGTTGGCGGAATGCCTGGGAACAAGGTGGACGCTTGTCTGGCGGGCACGATCTACGCTTATGTGAGTGCCTGCGGCAGCGCCTTGACGGATGAAAACTCCAACGCCACTGTTGAGGTTCGACTGCAGGAAAAGGGCGCCCGCATACAGGGCGAGGTGGAGCGGGGACGTGATATCCGATACAACGCAGCCATCTATGAGATTACCTCGAACGGCGGCAGGAAATGGGTTGCGGACGCCGGGGATGCCCAATTCCAAAGTTATCCGTTTAATGTGAACGTTCCAAAGGGCGGAACGTTTCGGATGGAAATTCTCAAAACCTTTCGGGACGTGAACTATAAGAACCATTATGAATCTGCGAACGTCGAATTTACGATTGAAGAAAATCAAATTAAACAGTTGGGCAAGATTGCCTTCAACCATTCCAGTCATTTTGCGAATCGCTCGGGCAATTACATGACAGCCCAGCCTTCACGGGCGATTCCCGGCGGTACGCTTGTGCTGAAGGCGTCGTATAACAACAGTACAGAGTTCACGGCGGAGAACGCCGAGCTTCTGCTTGACATTCCGGAGGATATGGCCCTCGTGACCGATTCCCTCGGGAATATGGCGGTAACGGGAGGAGCCGGAGCGGCTGTGCTGAAGGAAGGCGCCCTGCATGTCCCGTTGGGCGAGCTGGCCAAAGGCAGCAGCGGCCTCGTGACGTATAAGCTGCAGGTATCCCCTTCCTTCAACAGAGCAAGCGTATCTGCAGCGGCAAGGCTTCGGGCCACTTTGAATGCGGCGTCTGTGGAGGAAACGCTTGGCACGGTTCATCTGGATACGCCCAAGGTTACGCTGGATGCGCCGGCACGGGTCTCTGACGCCAAGATGCAGACCGTACTGAGCGGATATGCGCCAGCCGGAAGCATGGTGCATATTTACGATACGGATGTACGCATCGGCGGAGCGGTTGCTAATGCCTCCGGCATTTGGAAGGTCACGGTAACGCTTGTGGATCTGGGCAACCGAAGCATGCACGCTTTATGGGCCGTAACTGAACTGAACAATGTCAAGCTGCAATCGGAGAAAGCCTATACGGAATATAATACGAATTTGCCGCAGCTGGTGCGCATGGCCTATTCCCAAGCGCCTAGCGGCAGATGGATTTCGATCGAGCTGGGCAAGTATATCAAGGATCTTCCCTATACGGTCATTCCCGGAAATCCGTTCCTGTTCGATCTGGAGTTTACAGATCCGGACCAGGTCGAGAACGTCAGCGTGTATATGGACGGTCAGGAGGGGGAATCCATTCCCGCAGTCAGGGAAGGCGCTTTGTTCCGAGCCACCGTACCGACTGCGCAGCATGCATTAGGCGCCATTTATGTGGATTATGAGGTTAAAAATCAGCCGCGTACCTATGACGGCTATCTACCTGACATTGAGCAAATTCGCGCCTCCATGCCTTTGCAGATGAGGGATTTCGAAGTGGTGGAGGTAAAGCCCTTCGAGCTGGCGAACGGGAAGTATGCAGGGAGCGCCGTGCTCAGCCTCCCGCAGCTGGGTGATGCCAAGATCAGCTACTCGATCACGGTTGATCCTCATTCGGCGTATGTCCCGACGGCTGAGGAGCAGGCGCTGGCTAACCGGTCCGGAGTGCCTGTTGTGCAGAAAACGTGGGAGACGACTGAAACCGAGACATCCTTGACCGTGAAGCTCGGGGGCTACATCCCGAACAATCTCCTTCTGGAGGAGACGGCAGCGGTGAGCGGGCGAATGGCTTCTTTGGCAGGAAAGCCGGGAGACTGGGGCCATACCGCTGAATATTTCATGGAAATCAAAGCTGATGTAGACGGAGTTAAGGGCCATATTAATGATGTCAAAGGACAATTCGAAGCTTACAAGGGATATGCCGGAAAAATTAATAAAATTATGCATAATGTTGAATCCAGCGGACTGGATTGTCTGAACGAAATGCCGACGACCGCCAAGGAAGCAGGCAAAGCGCTGGCCGCAGTCGTTCTGGGGGAAGTCGCGAAAACGGCGATGAGCGCGGGGGTCGGCGCGATGGCGTTAACCGGCGTCGGAGGTATTGTTGCCGGGAAAGTCAGCAGCATGGTAAGTGACCGGATTGATAACTACGTCGATGAAAAAATTAATGCTGTCGGGTCGGGCTTCAATGAATGCCTGAACGACGACACGGATCAGAAAAAGAACAGAGGCATGAAAGTTGCCAGTCCGAAATGGATTTACGACCCTAGCGGCTTCGTATACGAGGCCGTTCAAAGCAATCCGCTTGAAGGCGTTACGGCAACCGTGCTGTATCAGGATGCGGCATCCGGCGCTTGGAAAGTCTGGAATGCCGAGGAATACGAGCAGGTTAATCCGCAATCGACGGATCACGCCGGTAAATACGGCTGGGATGTGCCGCCAGGCAAATGGAAGGTCGTCTGGAGCAAAGCGGGATATGAGACGCTTTCGAGTGCGGAGCTGGTTGTCCCGCCGCCGCATACGGAAGTGAACGCAGGGCTGATTTCCCGGACGCCTCCTCAAGTGTCTACGGTACGGGGGGTTACGTATGAGGGCGGAAGCTACGTGGATCTTACCTTTTCCAAATACGTGAAGGTGAGCGAGCTGCCCCGGGGGGCGGTCGTTCTGACCGACGAGCATAACAACCAGCTCGAAGGAAAAGCTGCATTTATTCAACTGGAGCAAAGCGCGGCAAGCCCGGACGCTCTGTTATCGCGCACCGTACGGTTTATCCCCAAAACCAGCTTGTCGATCAAGGGGAGCTACAGCGTAAAGCTGAACAAAAGCTTGTTCAGCAGCTACGCCAACGCTATGCTGCTGGAGCAGGATGCAGGTCCGCATCCGGTAGCGATGACAGAGCTGGATTTGGAAGGGCCGACCGTAGTCAAAGCAGCGATGGAAAGCGGAGGACGGATGATTCGGATTACGTACAATGAACCCGTCCAGACAACGGCGGATGCGGCCAAATTTTTGCTGAATGGCACAACCGGCATCATCACTTCGGCTGTCGCCGCCACGAAGCAGGGCAGTAACGAATCCCATGAGCTGCTGCTGACACTCGGCACGGCTGTCAAGGAAGCTTCCCGGCTCACGCTGCTTGCGGAAGCGGTCAAGGATCGGGCAGGCAATCCGTCAGGCGACATGTCCCTGGCCTTAGTGTCCGATGTAAATGCCAATCTGAGCAGTCTGACTACAGGAAGCGGAACGCTTCATCCGGCATTTGATCCGGCACAGGCTGAATACCGTCTGCGGCTGCCGGCACATGTGAAGGAAGTGGCGATCACAGCCGTAGCGGCCGACGAGACAGCGAAGCTCAAAATTGGCTCAGAACCGGCAATGAGCGGATTAACCAAGCAGGTGGCGATCCCCGAGGACGGTCTGATTCAGGTGTTCGTGAATGCCGGAAGCCGGACTGCAGCGAAGACGTATACGATTCGGGTGGACGCCTCAGACGATGGAGACCCGTCGCCAACGCCTGCCTCAGGCGGGTCATCGACGCCAAGCGCGTCGCCGAATACAACGAACCCGTTAAATGTCGGCGCAGACTCCCGTGTGTCGCTGACGACGTCGCCGGATGGTAGGAAGACTGCCGTTGCGGATATTTCGGCGGAAGCGATCGCAAAAGCTTTACAATCGGGTCCGAGCAGCAAGGAGCTTTACCTGGAGCTGAAGGAAACAGCTGACGAGGTCGCGGTGCAGGTTCCAGCGCAGGGCATGCAGCTCATGAAACAGGCTGAAGCGACACTGCTGGTTAAAACGGAACTGATGCATGTAAGAGTCAACGCCGCTGCCGCGCTTCAAGGGACAGCTTTGGGCGACGGGACGACGTTCAGGCTTGTTGTTGGCAAAGCAGGCGCTGCTACCCTCACCGCTGCAGCCGAAGCGGCAAGCAGACAGCATACCGGAATCAAGGTGCTTACTCCGCTCGTAACCGTACATGCCGAAACGGTCGGCGGCGGGCTGGAAGCGCCAGTGCGACTGAATTTGGCTAGCCATGCTTTGCAGGGTGAATTCGCGAGGCTCGCGGAGAAAACGGAGCTTATCGACATTTACCGGTTCGATGCGGCGTCTGAGGCATGGATGTACGTCAAGAGCAGCCGGAGGACGAACGAGGGCGGCTTGCTGTTCGGCCTTCAGACGACGAGTCCTTATGCAGCCTTAACGATTCGCGATCGCCGGTTTGGCGATATGGCCGGACATTGGGCCGAGCAGGAGGTGGATTGGCTGGTGCGCCGGCTGCTTGTGAACGGGACCTCCGAAGCTGTGTTCAGCCCTGATCATCCGATTACGCGGGCACAATTCACAGCCATGCTGGTGCGAGCCTTGAAGCTTCCGGCGGCTGAAGCCCGTGCCGGTACAGGGTTTGCCGATGTCGATCAAGGAGCCTGGTATCGTGAAGCTGTGCAAAGCGCTGTTGCCAAAGGGCTTGTTCAAGGACGCGAGGGCAACCGCTTTGCCCCGAACGACATCATTACCCGCGAGGAAATGGCTGCTCTGCTTGGCCGCGCCTACCCGCTGCTCGGTCTTGAACGCCCGGCCGTCGCCAGCTCAGCCTTGCTGGATACGTATACGGACAGCAGTCAAATTCATGAATGGGCACAGCCTGATGTAGCGTTGGCGTTACATGAAGGGTTAATGGAAGGGACGGCTTCCGGCCGACTGGAGCCTGCAGGCATCGCAACCCGTGCCCAGGCGGCCGTAGTGCTCAAGCGATTATTGATGAAGCTGGACCAATAGCCTGCAGTCATCTTTGCTTCGCTCTCCTTCCAGCGATCAAGAGCCATTCCCTGCTTGATTTCCGGCCGCTTGTTTTTCTGATATGATAGGTCGTGCAGGGGGTGCGGAAGGTGAAAAGTCCGAGCTACGAGCTGGTCGAAGCAAGTCATACGCTGCCGTTTGACGTGGCGCTGCATAGCGTCAACTACGTGCCGAGCCATTGGCATTCCAGCATTGAATTGATTTTCGTGCTGAGCGGCTCGCTGGAGGTGACTGTCGGTCATGTCAGGCACAGGTTGACCGAAGGCGACGTGCTGCTGATAAATGATTGCCACGTCCATGAGGTGGTTGGCCTCGATCTGAACCTGATCGCGACGTTTCTCCTTCCGACACGGTTTATAAAAGAAACGATCGCCGATATCGACCGTATTCAGTTCGATTGCAGCTCGTTTTCGGCGGGCAAGGACAGACGGCAGGCGCTGGACCGGGTGCGGCAATATTTGGCCGAGATGGTGCAGCTGAATTATAAAAAAAGCGACGGCTACGAGCTGGAGCTGATGGCGCGGCTGTACGGCCTGTTAGCGATCCTGATGAAGCAATTCAGGGCAGCTGCGGGCGGCCTGGCGCTTAATGAGAAGTACAGGGACCGGCTGCTCGGCATCATCGCTTATATTAACGAGCATTATGCCGAGCCGGTCACCTTGCAGGCGATGGCGGAGCGTGAATATTTGTCCGTCCCGTATTTCTCCAAGTTTTTCAGCGAAAATATCGGAATGAACTTTCAAGTGTATGTGACAAGCATTCGGCTGAAGCATGCCGTGGATGAATTGCTGCGCAAGGAGGAGACGCCGATTGCCGAGCTTGCGCTGCGGCACGGCTTTCCGAATGCCAAGTCGTTTTATGCGGCGTTCAAAAAACGTTACGGGCAAACGCCAGACGCGTACCGACGGAAATACCGGCCGCTGCCGGAGGCGGAAGCCGTGAAGTCGTCGGCTGCTTACTTGGCGTTTAACCAGTCGAATGCGCTGGGCATTGTCCAGCAATATTTGCGGCGCGGAGAAACGGAGCCGGAGCTGGAGTATGAAGCGACGGAGCATGTGTTCGCAGAGATTCAGCTGACTGCTGCGGGAGCTGCGCTCCGCCACACCTGGAAAAACCTGATCACCATCGGCAAAGCGAAGGAAGGGCTGCATGCCGACGTGCAGCAGCAATTGCGCGAGCTGCAGCGCAGCTGTCCGTTCCGGTACATCCGGTTCCACGGGATATTCGACGACGCGATGATGGTGTACCAGGAGGATAAGGAAGGACGGCCGGCGTACAATTTCCGTTTTGTCGAGCAGCTGTTTGATTTTCTGCTTTCAATTGGACTGAAGCCGTTTGTCGAGCTTGGATTTATGCCGTCGGCGCTCGCCGCCGATCCAAGTCAGACGGTGTTCCGTCACACCAGCCATGTGAGCGGCCCGCATTCCCTGGAGCGCTGGGGCGAGCTGATCCGCCGCTTGCTGCGGCATTGCTTGAACCGGTACGGCAGCTCCGAGGTGGAAAGCTGGCGGTTCGAGTTTTGGAATGAGCCGGAGCTGGACGCATTTTGGCCGGGTACGATGTCGGACTACCGGGAGTTGTACGCGCAGACGTACCAAGCGGTTAAGTCCGTATCGCCCCGGCTGCAGCTCGGCGCGCCGGGCCGGATTATTGCAATCGGCTCCCAGGAGCTGAACCGAGGCTTCTTTGCCTTTTGCCGCGAACGCGGCTGCGTACCCGATTTTATTCCGCTTCACTTTTACCCGCACGAGCAGCTGGGCCAGCGGATCAAGGAGCCGGATGGGCGGCATCCGCTCGCCGGGCTGCAGCCGTACCACAAGCTGCTGACCGAATTTCGCGGCATTTCGCCGAATGCCGATTTTCTCCGCGATGCGCTGTCCGCTGAGATGCGCGCGCTGGAGCAGCTGCAGCTTGGGCATCTGGACCTTGTGCTGACCGAATGGAACTCGACCGCGTATCATCGCGAGCTGACGAACGATACGTTGTACAAGGCCGCGTATGTGGTTAAAAACATCGTGGACAATCTGGACCGGATCGAAGGGTTCGGCTACTGGGTGCTCAGCGACAATATTGAGGAAACGATGGCGTCGCCCAGCTTGTTTCACGGAGGGCTCGGGCTGATCGCCCAGCACGGGATTCCGAAGGCCGGCTTCCATGCCTACACGCTGCTGGCAAAGCTCGGCGACCGGCTGCTGGCGCGGGGCGAGCGGTTTATTGCCACCGCAGGCCGGGAGGGCTACCAGGTGCTGGCGTTTAATTATTGCCATATTGACGATCTGTACGCTCTGGGCGATACTTCCTTTATGGATGCGACCCACCGCTACAGCGGGTTCAAGGACCGGAGGCCGGTGCAGCTGACGGTGACGCTGACCGGGCTGGAGCCCGGCCGTTACCGGCTGGTGACCCATACGCTGACCCGCAAGCACGGCAGCAGCTACGACCTGTGGGTGGATATGGGAGCGCCTGACCCGCTGTCTGCGGACGACATTGCGTATTTACAGGGGCATGCCCGGCCGCAGCGGCAGGTGAAGCAGCTTGAAGCGGATGCGGTCTGGACGCATACGTTCCGGCTGGAGCCGCATGAGGTGCAATTGCTGGAGCTGACGCGTGTGTACGGATTCGCGCCGGATGAACGGAGTTGCGTCAAAGTTTAAGGTGTGCGGGCCGCCGTACAGAGAGCCAGCTTGAAAAACAGATTAAAAATAGCCGTAAAAGACGATAAGAAGCTGCCTGTCCTCGGATGGGCGGCTTTTTGTATAATAAATCTGCAATCGTTTTCAAAATGACAGCTATTTGTTTTCAATACGGCAGCATCCCGATTTCAATTTCAATTTCTATACAAACAGGAGGATTCAGATATGGCATCCGATCAGGCTAACAAGCAGCAGGAGCAAATCCGTTATGTGACCAACAAAGGGGGGCCGACGCTGGGGTACAGCACCTCGTCCGGTGTCGCCATTTTGGAGCAGGACGGGCTGTTTTTCAAGGATTTGAGCAAGGACGGCGTCCTGGATAAATATGAGGATTGGCGGCTGTCTCCGGAGGAGCGGGCGAAGGATTTGGCGGGGAAAATGTCCATCGAGCAAATCGCCGGGCTGATGCTGTACAGCCGGCATCAGTCGATTCCCGCCGCCGACCGCGGCTGGGTGGCCAGCTTGTACAACGGCAAGCCGTATGAGGAAAGCGGGGCGCAGCCCTGGGACTTGACGGATGAGCAAAAAACGTTTCTGTCCAAGGACCATCTGCGGCATGTACTGGTGACGACGGTGGAAAGTCCGGCGATTGCGGCGCGCTGGAACAACGAGGTGCAGTCTTTCGCCGAAGGCACCGGCCTTGGCATCCCGGCGAACAACAGCTCGGACCCGCGTCACAGCTCGGATGCGAGCTCAGAATTTAATGCGGGCTCCGGCGGCAAAATTTCGATGTGGCCGGAGACGCTGGGGCTGGCGGCCACCTTCGACCCGGCTGTTACACGCCGGTTCGGTGAAATCGCCTCGCAGGAATACCGGGGACTTGGTCTGGCAACGGCGTTGTCGCCGCAGATTGATATTGCGACCGATCCGCGCTGGTTCCGCTTCAACGGCACGTTCGGCGAGGATTCGCAGCTGGCTGCCGACATGGCCCGCGCGTATGTGGACGGCTTTCAGACGTCCGTCGGGGCGCGGGAAATTGCGGACGGCTGGGGCTATGACAGTGTAAATGCGATGGTGAAGCATTGGCCGGGCGGCGGCTCCGGCGAGGGCGGACGGGATGCCCATTATGCTTGCGGCAAATATGCGGTGTATCCGGGCAATAACTTTGCCGAGCATCTGAAGCCGTTTATCGACGGCGCGTTCAAGCTGGATGGCAAGACGGGCCAGGCCTCCGCGGTTATGCCTTATTATACGGTGTCGGTGGATCAGGACCCGGTGAACGGCGAGCAGGTCGGCAACGCCTACAGCAAGTATTTGATTCACGACCTGCTCCGCGACAAATACGGCTACGATGGCGTGGTCTGTACGGACTGGCTCATTACGGCCGATGAATCCGGCAGCAAGGACACCTTCCTGAGCGGCAAGCCGTGGGGCGTCGAAGCATTGTCGGTCGCCGAGCGCCACTATAAGGTGCTGATGGCCGGCGTCGACCAGTTCGGCGGCAATAATGAGATTGAGCCGGTGCTTGCGGCGTATGAGATGGGCGCAGCCGAGCATGGCGAGGCGTATATGCGGGCGCGGTTCGAGCAATCGGCTGTCCGGCTGCTGAACAACATGTTCCGTCTGGGCTTGTTCGAAAATCCTTACGTGGACCCGGCGCAAAGCGCGGCGCTCGTCGGCCAGCCCGAATTTATGCAGGCCGGCTACGAAGCGCAGCTGCGATCCATCGTCCTGCTGAAAAATAAAGCAGGCTTGCTGCCGCTCCCGGCCAGACAGCGCGTCTATATCCCGCTCAGGGAGACGCCTGCGGGCAAGGACTGGTTCGGCAGACCGACGCCGGCCAAGCTGGCGCACCCGGTTAATCTGGACATCGTCGCGAAATATTTCGACGTGACCGCTAACCCGGACGAGGCGGACTTCGGCCTCGTGTTTATCAGCAGCCCGAAGCCGGGCTCCGGCTACAGCGAAGAGGATGCGGCCAGCGGCGGCAACGGCTATGTGCCGATCAGCCTGCAATACCGGCCCTACACGGCGGAATATGCGCGCGCGCACAGCTTGGCCGGCGACAGCCGTCCGTCCGACACGCTTAACCGCTCCTATCTCGGGAAAACAGTCACTACCCATAACGAGCCGGACCTGAATGCAATCCTGGAAACGAAGCAATTGCTGAAAGGAAAGCCGGTGATCGTGTCGATGCTGCTGTCCAATCCGGCGGTGGTGGCCGAGTTCGAGGCAGAGGCGGATGCGATCATTGCGAATTTCGGCGTGCAGGATCAGGCGATTATGGAGGTGCTGACAGGCGCTGTGGAGCCTGTTGGCCTGCTGCCGGTGCAAATGCCCGCGGATATGAAGACGGTCGAGGAGCAGCTGGAGGATGTCGCGCATGATATGAACTGTCATGTGGATACGGACAATAACCGCTATGATTTTGCCTTCGGACTCAATTGGAGCGGCGTGATTCAAGACGAGCGAACGGCGGCTTACCGCAAGCGCTGATCCGCATCGACTACGTGTCAGATCAAACCCAATAGGCCCCTTGCGGCAGACGGTGAACAGCAGGCTCAGGTGAGCGTGATTGTTCCATGGTCTGCCCCAAGGGGATTTTTTCATGCAGAGGCGGAAACGGGAACCGCATAGCGCTTCGTTCGCGTCATGCCCGCTGCGCGCCGAGCCGTTTGATCTGGTTCAGCCAGCGGGCGCGCTGCTGCTCCGAGGACGGTCTCACAGGGCCAAGCTCTGTGATCCGCACCGGCTTGATGCCGCAGTATTTCAAAATATGGTTTGTCATAAGCCGATGTCCGACCCGTCTGTAGACGAGCCAGTTGTACCAGGCCGGAGTATCCATCGTCACGATCAGCCGGGCGGTTTTACCGCTTAGCAGCTTATCCCACAGCTGAGAGTTTGGACGGGAGTTGAACGCGAAGCCGGGTAAAAACACCCGGTCGAAAAATCCTTTTAACACGGCAGGCATCGTCCCCCACCAGGTCGGATACACAAATACAAGGTGATCGGCCCACTGAATCCATGCCTGCGCTTCCTTTAAGCCGTCCTCCAGCTCGGTGCGCTGCTGGTACCCGAAACGCAGGTTCAGGTCGAAATCGAGCCGGCTTAAATCAATTTCCCGCACGTTCGCCTTGCCGTCCAGCGCCCCCTGCTTGTAGGCGTCCGCCAGCGCCGAGCAGAAGCTCTGGGGATTCGGATGTCCGTTAATGATGAGAATATTCGATTTCAATCCGTCATTCCTCCTCATGAAGCAAGTATGGTAAGATGTGAACTGAGCTTGTAGGATGATCATACCCCAGGTTGGCACGCAGAGGTATGACGGATGGCGCATCATGATTGCTCATTTGCGCATAAGGAGGAATTGGGCTTGAACAACCCGGAGGTTGCGATTTCGATGGTGTATCCGATTATGAAAACCATTGTGCATAAAGGCTACGATCCGAAGCAGTTTTACCGGTTTGCTTCATTTGACGCAGCGCTGCTGCAGGATGTGGAAGCGCGGATTGCCGGGTCGGAGCTGGAGCGGCTGATGCTTGCGGCGGCGGCGTTTACGCAGGATGAGCATT
The DNA here is from genome assembly GCF_059821225.1 of Paenibacillus sp. sg306046. Lineage (NCBI taxonomy): Bacteria > Bacillati > Bacillota > Bacilli > Caryophanales > Paenibacillaceae > Paenibacillus > Paenibacillus sp. sg306046. The sequence continues at coordinate 43,670 of NZ_JCAMRT010000001.1, read as the reverse complement.
TCGGGCTGCATCAGAGCCAGGTGATGGAATTTGCCGATATGGGTATTCTCGGCTATGTGATGCTGCATTCCGGCACGGTAGCCGAGGCGCTCGCCGCCTATCGGCGCTACCAGGATATTTTGTGCAGCGGCGCCAGTCTGGACCTGGAGTTGCGTGGCGACGAGGCTGTAGTCACGCTGTTTGCGCAGCGGGGGTTTCGGCTGTCCCGCCATTGCGTAGAGGATATGGCCGGCGGCTTGTATCGGCTGATCGGGGCGCTGGTTCATCGTCCGGTCCCGCTGCTGGAGGTGCAGTTTCCGCATGAAGCGCCGACGGATACCCGCCCTTATGTTCAGGTGTTCGGGATCATGCCCCGGTTCGGCGGACCGTCGGCCGAGCTGCGGCTGAGCCGGGAGGTGCTCGACTACCCTGTCATGTATGCGGACCCTAAGCTGCTCCACATGTTCGAGTCCATCGCTCGCGAGACGAAGCAGTCGCTGGACCGGAGCGGCGAATTTGCCGAGCAGGTCATCGCGTGGATGAAAACGTGCATGCCTGCTTATTTCCCGACCTTGCAGCAGACGGCGGAGGCGTTCGGAACGAGCACCCGGACCATTCAGAAGAAGCTGCAGGAGGAACAGACAACCTATCTGGACCTGTCTAACCGGGTGCGGAAGGAAATGGCGGTTGCGTACTTGCGCAAGCGTGAGTTTTCGATTGGCGACATTGCGTATGTACTGCATTTTTCGGAGCCGAGCGCCTTCCAGAATGCGTTCAAGAAGTGGACGGGCGTGACGCCGGGACAATACCGTGCGCAAGCCAGCGGGCAGCTTTGACCCGTGAAGCGGCAGGAGGGCTGTCAAGCACAAGAGAGGGGAGAACGAGCGATGATCCGGGGCGATATTATTTCACTGAACATTAGCCAGCCCGTACACGTCAAGTACCAGAACAAAGAGGTCGTAACCGGCATATTCAAAAAACCGGTGAATGAGCCGTTATTTTTGTCCCGCGATAACTTCGCAGGGGACGGGCAAGCCGATCTGGAGCATCACGGCGGGGAAGCCAAGGCGGTCTGTGTCTATGCGTACGAGCATTACCCGTTCTGGGAGCAGGAGCTGCAACGAAAGCTGGAGCTGGGCGCTTTTGGTGAAAATTTGACGGTTCGCGGCTTGCTGGAAACGGAGGTTTGCATCGGCGATGTGTTCACCTTGGGCGAAGCAGTCGTTCAGGTGAGCCAGCCTCGGCAGCCGTGCTACAAGCTATCCGTGCGCTACGGCGAGCCGTCCATGCCGCTGAAGGTGCAGCAGACCGGCTATACTGGCTTTTATTTCCGGGTATTGCAGGAAGGCCGCGTTTCAGCGGAGGACAAGCTGGTGCGGCAATCGGGGCATCCGCTGGCGGTCACCCTTGCGTTCGCCAACCGGATTATGCATGTGGACAAGGACCGGCTGGATGATGTCCGGACGATTCTGGCCGTCGACGAGCTGTCGGACAGCTGGCGGAAAACATTGACCAAACGTCTCGTCGGCACAGAGCCGGATACCGGCGCACGGTTGAACGGGAACAGCTAGGTTGGTTCGAGGATAAAAGGGGAGACGAAGTGTTGAAGATGATCCGCTGGCCCTGCCGCCATAAAGTCCGTTCCCTTGTCGGGACGGGCTTTATTTCGTTAGGCGGCTGATACAGGCGGCAGCGGCACGCGGTATACGATGTCGGGGGGCCAGCTTCTCGGCTCGTGCACGCCCAACGCTCGCATAGGACGTCCGGCTAGCGCCGGGACAACCGGCCGGACACTCGGGCAGCGAGCCAGCTCCCGGCTTCCTACGTTATGGTCGCTTCAATTCTATCGTGGACATCCGGCTATGGATCTGGATGAGCAGCTGCTCGGCCATAGAAGGTGCCCCGATTGTAATCGGCCGCGTCGGCGACATCCTGGATCGTGACGGCCTCGTAGCCTTTGTACCGAACCAGCGCAACGAAGGCCGATTTGAGCGCCTGCCGGGTTCGTTTGCTGCGGCGGTCCAGTTGCTCTTCCGCTTTCATGTTAAATCACCTCATGTTGAAGGGATACTGCTTCCTTTCCAGTATACCTGCATTCCGCTTCCAGCGCATCTTGAACGATAGCGTGACGGATCGGGACGGCTGCCTGCATCAAGTAAGCGCTGTTGTGGAGGCCTGTCTGTAGAAGCTAAACGCACGCATCAAGCACATGCAACGGGCGATGACTGACACCGCAAGCAGGACGTTCAACTGCTTCGACGTTTGGTCTCCTTTTGTTCAATATGTAAGTCAAGCTGGACATTGCAGGGACATTTGTCGACTAGCTGACATCTGCCTGAAGAGTGATCATTGTCACATTTTACGCGCCGGGTGTATGCTGAAGAAGCAGTTCATACCTATCCTCCAGGCTCCTGCTGTAAGGGAAACTGGCTATTCTATGACAGAAAGAAGCGACGAACAATGGGCCAAACCGAAGTGAAAACAGCCATTATCACCGGCGCTGCAGGCGGAATCGGCAAGGAGCTGGCGCGCCGTCTGGCCGAGCGTAAAGTAAACCTCGTACTTGTTGATCTCAAGGCCGAGCCGCTGCACGCGGTCATCGCTGAGCTGGGCTTGAACGAGACGAGTTCGCTGGCTGTCGCAGCCGATGTCTCCAAGGAAGAGGACGTCGAGCGTTATGTGAATGAAGCGCTGGCGAAGTTCGGAACCATTGATTACTTCGCCAACAACGCAGGCATCGATGCGTTGTGCAGGAAAAATCAAGGAGAACCGCAATTCAGAAGAAATTTTGTCCTGTCATTTAGGGTATAATCAGAATAGGAGCTTAACTCCAACCTAAATGATGAGGTGAAAGCATGGCATTCCAATCCAAACAAATTTTTGTGAATTTGCCGGTGAAGGATTTGAACCAATCGGTTGCCTTTTTTACCGCGCTGGGCTTTGAGTTCAACCCGCAATTTACGAATGAGCAGGCAACCTGCATGATCGTCGGGGAAAACATTTACGTGATGCTGCTGGTGGAAGGCTTCTTCAAAACGTTTGTAACCCAGAAAGAAATCGCGGACACCTCGCAAGCAGCCGAAGTCATTGTCGCCTTGTCCGCCGATAGCCGTGAGCAGGTAGACGACCTTGTGAACAAGGCGCTGGCAGCGGGAGGAACGCCTTACAACGATAAAATGGATCATGGCTTTATGTACAGCTGGAGCTTTCAGGATGTGGACGGCCATCTGTGGGAAATCGTGTATATGGATGAAAGCGCAGTCCCGCAAGCGTAGCTGTCGGGTGCTGTATGGTTTAAGCGTACCTACGGCCTCATAAGCCAATAAATGCTCGTTCGGCTGTTCTGTCCGTCAGAACGCGCAAGATGAACAGGCAGCCCGTCTCCGATGGAGGCGGGCTGCCTGTTGGCGTTTCGCGGCGGCTGGCGGGCAACGCGTGCGAAGGAACGAGCCGGCGGAAGCATCGTCCGCCGGCCGTTGTCAGGCCAGCGGCATCCGGCTGGGGCTTGCGGCTACGGCTGACCCGACAACGCGGGCGCATGGCCGAGCTGAGCCGAGCCGTCAGCTGTCGGGAGCGTCGCCGATCTGCTCGTAAAATTGCCCCGAGCGCTCGAAGAAATCGTGCATCGCAGCCCGGACGCTTGCGGCGTCACGGCTTGCGAGCGCGTCTACGACCAGCCGCCGGGCGCGCAGACCATGCTCGATCGCGCCCGGCACGCCGAGCAGGCGCAGGCTTGTTTCCCGGCGCAGATGAACCATCGTCTGCATGAGCTTGCTGTAGATGCGGTTCCCGCAGCAGTCGCCGACGAGCAAATCCAGCGCATCCAGCCGGTCCAGCGCCGCCTCCGGTACGGCCAGCACGGTAGCATCCGCAGCCGCCAGCCTGGCCGTTTCGTTTGTCGGCGGGCGGCTTGTTGCGCGTGCGTCGGGTGTGGGATCCTCAGCTGGCCGCGGGCTTGTTGCGTGTGTGTCGGATGCGGTATCGTCAGTTGGCGGCAATGCAGCCAGCTCCGCTGTGGAGAGCGGCAGGGCGTCTGCTTCGATAGAAGCAAGCAGCAGCTCGATACGGGCCAATTCCTCGTCCGTCGCTTGCGCGGCTGCCGAGACGTATACCTCGGTTTCGATCAGTCTGCGGGCCGCGTACACTTCATGCAGGTTGCCAAGCTCATTTTGGAACAAATACGTGATCGTTTCCTTGGACAGCGGCGTTTCCTGCTCGGTGACGAAGCTGCCCTCGCCCGGCTTGATGTGGATCAGGCCGATCAGCGACAGCGCCCGCAGCGCTTCCCGCACCCGGCCGCGTGTGACGTTCAGCTGCTCGGCCAAATCACGCTCCGTCGGGAGGCGCTCGCCCGGCTTCAGCTCGCCGGAGCGGATCAGCTCCGCGATTTGCTCCATAATTTGCTCGGTGACGGTGATCCGCTTGACCGCTTTGATCTGAACCATATCATGTAAGCCTCCAATACAATCGTTAAAATAGCCATTGAATCCCAATCCAAAAGGTGATAAGCTGATGTCGTGGTTATCGTGGTAGTACCAGAAAACCAGAATCTCCTGTTAGCAAGTATAGCATACCGGATGTGCAGCTCCCAAGCGGGCGCGCATTTATTTTTTTGTTTATCTTGGTAGTACCAGAATACCAAATCAGCTATCTGCTGAATTAGAGGAGGATGTTAGGTGATCAAGCCATTAGAAGGGCTGCTGGTGCTTGACTTTGCCCAGTTTTTGTCCGGTCCGTCCGCCGCGCTGCGGCTGGCCGATCTCGGAGCGCGCGTGATCAAAATTGAACGGCCGGACGGAGGCGATTTATGCCGTCGGCTGTATATTTCGAATTTGGAGCTGGATGGAGACAGCACGTTGTTTCATTCGATCAACCGGAATAAAGAAAGCGTATCCGCGAATCTCAAGGACCCGGACGATCTGGCGTTTGTCCGTTCGCTGATCGCCCGCGCCGATGTGATGATTCAGAACTTTCGTCCGGGCGTGATGGAAAAAATAGGGCTGGACTATGCGACCGTGAAGGCATGGAATCCGCGGCTCGTGTACGGCGAAATTACCGGCTATGGCAAGTCGGGGCCGTGGCGGGGCAAGCCGGGACAAGACCTGCTCGTCCAGTCGCTGTCGGGTCTGCCGTGGCTCAACGGCAACTCGGATCAGCCGCCGGTGCCGTTCGGGCTGGCGATTGCCGATATGTATGCGGGCGCGCATCTGGTGCAGGGCATCCTGGCTTGTCTGGTGCGGCGCGGAGTAACGGGAGAAGGCGGGTATGTGGAGGTCAGCCTGCTGGAATCGCTGCTTGATTTCCAGTTCGAGGTACTGACGACGTATTTGAACGACGGCGGTCAGCTGCCGCAGCGGAGCGGGGTCAACAACGCCCATGCGTATTTGGCGGCGCCGTATGGCATCTATGCGACGGCGGACGGCTTTATCGCGCTGGCGATGGGATCGGTGACGGAACTGGGGCGGCTGCTGGAATGTGAAGCGCTGCTGGCTTATCCGGATGCGAAAACCTGGTTCACAAGCCGCGACGAAATCAAGGCGCTGCTTCGCGATCACTTGAGCACGCGGCCGACCGGTGAATGGCTGCAGCGGCTGGAGCCGGCCGATTATTGGTGCGCGGATGTGTTGACCTGGCCGCAGCTGATGGAGCATGAAGCGTTCCGGCAGCTGCAGATGACGCAGCGGGTGACGACAGGCTCCGGGGCGGAGCTGACGGCGACGCGCTGTCCGATCCGGATCGACGGCGGGCTGCTGCTGTCGGCGCAGGGCGCGCCGAAAATCGGGGAGCATAATGAACAAATTCGTGCGGAGGTGGCGGCGACATTATGATGCAGTCCATTTTTTTCGAGGAGTATATGGTAGGGGATGTGCGGCGTACAGGCGGGCGGACGGTGACGGAAACGGACATTGTGCTGCACGCCGGGCAGACGGGGGACTTTTACCCGCATCATATGGACGCGGAGTGGTGCAAAACGCAGGAGTTCGGGCAGCGGATTGCTCACGGAACGCTGATCTTCAGTATGGCTGTCGGCATGACGGCGGGCGCGATCAATCCGGAGGCGATGTCGTACGGCTATGACCGGCTCCGTTTTCTGCGGCCTGTAGTCATCGGCGATACGATTCAGGTCCAGGTGACGATCCACGACAAACGGGATCATCCGAAGCGGACGCAGCAAGGCATTGTCAGCGAGCTGTGTGAGGTCGTGAACCAGCGGGGCGAAACGGTGCTTGTCTGCGAGCATCTGCTGCTGGTGCGGCGCAAGGAAGGAGTGTGAGCGGGATGGAGCTGGAGCAGCGGCTGCGGTTGATTTCCCGCGAATTCGGCGGGTTTGAGCTGTCCTTTGCAGCGCAGGCGGAGAACTTCGCGTCACGGCATCCCGGCTGGCAGGTGGAGCGTGAGTTTGAAACGATTCACCGGCTGTATGAACGGATGGTTCAGCGGCAGGAGGCGGCGAGCGACCGCTACGATTTATTTCTGTGCGTAACGGACTGGCTGCCGGAGGCGATTCGCGATGGGCTGCTGCTGCCGCTTGATCGGTATTTGCAGGCGGACCCGCCGGAGGGGTGGCCGGAGGCATGGTCGCCCAGCATGCGCGGACTGCAGACAACGGCGGGCGGGCGCGTCTACGGACTGGCGTATCATGACGGGCCGGAAATGTTCATTTACCGCAGCGATCTGTTTGAAAGCGCTGTAGAGCAGGCGGCATTCCGCGAGCGCTATGGCTATCCGCTGGCCGTTCCGGAGACGTGGTCGCAATTTCTGGATGCGGCACAGTTTTTCACTCGGCCGGAGCAAGGGCTGTACGGCGCGCTGACGGCTTCTTTCCCGGACGGGCATAATCATGTCTATGATTTTCTTATTCAGCTGTGGAGCCGGGGCGGCGAGCTGCTGGATGAGGCAGGCCGGGCGGCCTTCCATGGCGCGGCGGGAGCCGAGTCGCTGCAATTTCTGGTCGATCTGCTGCACCGTCATCGCGTCGTTCCGCTGGAGGCGCTGGAGCTGGACAGCATCCGCAGCGGGCAGTACTTTGCCCGGGGCGGGGCGGCGATGATGTGGAACTGGTGCGGCTTCGCGGCGATGGCGGAAATGCCGGAGCTGTCGTCGGTCGTCGGCAAGGTGAAGACGGGACTCATTCCGCGTGGCGACGGACCGGACGGGCGGCATACGTCGCTTAATATTTATTGGGTGCTGGGCATCCCGGCAGGCAGCAGCCAGCCGGAGCAGGCGTACCAGTTTATCAAGGAAACGGCGAGCCGGGCGATGGATAAGGTCACCTCGCTGTCCGGCGGCAATGGCACGCGGCTGTCCACCTGGCGCGATGCGGAGGTACGCCGTCAATTTCCGTATTACGAGCGGATCGAGGAGGTACACGGTCAAGTGCGCCACATGCCGCCAATTCCCGAGTATCCGCGGATCAATGAAGTGCTGGCTGCGATGGTCGATGACACGCTGCGCTTGAACAAGCCGGTCGCGGAGGCGCTGGAACAGGCGGCGCGGCAGGTCGATGCGATCAGGGCTGCGGCGGAAGCGGCGGCAGGCCGCGAGTAAGGCGGCTGTTATGGAAGGTACGTGATAAAACGGTTAGCTTGCCGCGCGGAGGAACAGAGGACCGGAGTTCGGAGATGTAAAGCGGGAAAGCTTATTTAACCAGCAAGTGTCGGGAGGAGCAAAAAAACGATGGTGACATTACGCGGGATGACCTGGGATCATCCCAGAGGCATAGGGCCGCTGCAGGCAGCTTCGGTGCTGTTCAGTGAGCAGCATCCAGGTACGGAAATCGTGTGGGAGGCGCGTTCGCTGCACGATTTCGAGGCGTATCCGCTGGAGAAGCTGGCGCAGCGCTACGACCTGATCATGATCGATCATCCGCATATCGGCGCAGCGGTGGACCAGCTGCTGCTGGTGCCGCTGGATGCGTGGCTGCCTAATGCATTTCTGAACGATCAGGCGGCGAACAGTGTAGGTCCGAGTCATGCGAGCTACCAGCTGCAAGGGCGGCAATGGGCGCTTGCAGCTGATGCGGCCGCTCAGGTTAGCGCATACCGCAGCGATTTGCTGGAGCCGCTGGGGCTGGAGCCGCCCCGGACCTGGGAGGAGGTCCGGCAGCTCGTCCGCAGCCTGCCGCCGGGCTTGCAGGTCGGAATGCCGCTGGCGCCAGTGCATGCGTTTGCCAGCTTCGTGACGCTGAGCGCGCAATTGGCCGGATGCGGCTTCTGGAAGCAAGGAGCCGAGCTGCCGCCTGAGGCAGGCGCGGAGGCGCTGGCCCGGCTGCAGGAGCTTGCGCCTGCGCTGCATGCCAGCTCGTTCCACAGCGATCCGATCACGATGTCGGACCGGATGGCCGCAGGCGATGAGATCGCGTATATTCCGCTGATCTACGGCTATTCCAACTATGCCCGCGACGGCTTTGCCGGGCGGTTGATCCGCTACGCCGATATTCCATCGGACAGCGGCGTGCCAAGCGGCAGCATGATCGGCGGCGTCGGCATCGCCGTATCGGCGCATTGCCAGGCGCTGCAAGAGGCGGTGGAGTTTGTGCAGCTTGTGATGGATGGCGAGTTCCAGCGCACGATCTATACGACCAGCGGCGGCCAGCCCGGCCATCGTTCCGCGTGGATGGACCGTGAGGCGAACCGGCTGACGAACGGCTTTTTCGCCCAGACGCTGCGCACGCTTGATGAAGGCTACCTGCGTCCGCGCTTCGACGGGTTTATCGCGTTTCAGGAGCAGGCAGGCGTCCGCATCCGCGAGTTTCTGGCGAAGCGGGAGCAGGGCAGGGAGCAGCTTGTCCGCGAGCTGAATGGTCTGGTAGGAAGGCTGAGCGGGGCGGGCGTATAGCCGTCCGGCGGTGAGTGGCAGGTGTGGGGCGGCAGGAGCTCTCAGCGGCTGGATTGCCTTGTTAACTACATGTCCGTCTCCAGTAGACAAGTATCTTTTAAAAAATGGACATTTCCTCTCCATCACTCACACCGTTTACTTACCCATATCTAGACATCGGTATACTCGCCCCATCAAGATATAGATTTTAAACGCATCATGCTTGATATGACTACAGTGTGTGGGGTGTCCATCTTATGAAAGACAAAATCACTGGAAATGTCTTTCTCCAGTAGACACTCCCGCCTGCAGGTGACCCGGCGTTCCAACACAGCATAAGATGGTGCAGCGAAACGCAATCTTCCATTATCAGGGCGACAGAGGCGCGGTTGCCGCTGAAACTTCCATCTTTCACCTTATAAATGTTCACTTTTATCATCAGGCGCTAATCGTTTGCAACTCCAGGCTCGCGGTCGGTTTGCGGCGCCAGCCCGGTTTTAACAATCAATCCCCAGCCAAACATGCCTTCCTCAGCAGTCAGCTCGGCGCGAATGGTATTTACTCCAGCCTGCCACCTTATCGCGACGGCCGCGTGGTCCGGCCGGATTCGTCCGTCGCTCAGGGGCGGATTCCACTGCCATTGTCCTGCGTACACCTGCTGCTCATTCACCCATAGCCGAACCTTGTCGCTGTAACCAAGCGTCAACATGCTGTCGGCCGCAGCGGCCAGCGTCACTGTGCTTGTGAGCTGAACGGTCAGCCCGCTGATCCCTGCCGGAGCAAGCCGGTTCATATTCAGGCAGCCGTTTTCCTCGACAACCGCCTTCTTCCATTCACGTGCCGGGATGCCGGTTGCTTGCTCCGGTTGCTCCGGAGACTGCCGCTCCAGCTTAGGCTGCCGGGATTCGATATACGGCTCCGAGACAAGCCATTCCGTGACAAAGGACTGCTGGGCAAGCAGCGCAAGCCTCGCTGCATCCGGCAGGCCGTTCCCCGGCTTGCTAGAGACGGGCGGCGTAAGCTCCTCGACGGTCAGGCTGCGGATAAAGGACGGCAGGTTGCCCCAGACGCCGACCCGGCCGCCGGCAGGCCCATGCATCAGATTCGGAATGACAAGCTGCGGGATGGCGTCGTCGTTGACATACACGGCGACCGTCGCCGAGCAAACCTCGATGGCAAGCGACCCCCAGCCGCCTGCGGAAAATGGCGCAGCCGCTTGATAAGCCGGACCGTTGTACAGCTGCCAGGTCGTTGAGCCGTTCATAACGGAATCGTACTGGAGCTGGCCTGGCTCCCCATGGCTGGCGGGGGACAAGTAGATCAGCTCATAATTGTCCAGATCGCGGATGCCGAAGGCAAAGCCGATAAAGCCCTCCGGACCGGGCACAGCGACTTCAGCGCGGAGCCGGTAGCAAGCATACGGAATCTCCTCGCGCAGCATGACCGGAATGGTGTGCAGTCCGTTGAACGCGAGCGCTTCCCGGCCTTGCCAGGAGGCAACGTGCGCTCCGGACGCCCCGACGTCGAACCCTTGTAAGTCGTCTGTCAAGCTCCAAGCTAAATGGTTCATGCAGAATCCCTCCAGTATCCGTTATAAGTCAAAACTCAAGTTTTGCAGCCCCTGATAATAATTGCCCTCCTGCGCCGTGAAGCCCAGCACGCAATACTCGGGGTCGTTTACGCCTTCCGGGTAGTAGGCTTCCCAGCCGTCCGTCCACAGCTGCTGCTTGAGATCACGGTCAGTGACGATGTCCATCTGTCCGAGCAGCATCAGCCCGGCAAACAGCTCCGGCCGGTACACGTACAGGCTGGCCCGTCCATCCCGCTTGAACTGGGCTACACGGCGCGATGAGGCATGCGTGCTGAGCCAAACGTGGCGCAAACCGTCCGACCTGATCTTAAACATGGCTTTCATATGCGGGTAGCCATCCGGCCCGAGGGAGCCGACGATCGTAATTTCGGCTTGCTCCAGCAGCTCCGCCGCCCTGCGCTTCGCGTCCTCCTGCTCCATGGGAACGAGGCCTTGGCTGACCAGCAGCTCGGCGGCCTTCATACCCTTGTCTCGATAGCTGTCGTTCATGCGTCGGTACCCCGCTTCGCAGACGATTCCTGCTGCTCCAAATTGTGAAAGACACGGGCGAGCAAGCTTTCGAACCGGTCGATGTCCGTGGCGCTGAAGCCTGCGTAATACAGCTCGGTCATGTCCAGCGATACCTCGTCATAGGCCTGCTTCATCCGTTTGTTTTGCTCCGTCAGCCGGATCAGCACCTTGCGCCGGTCTTCTTCGGGAAATACGCGGGTCACATGGCCGACCTCCTCCAGCTTGTCCAGCATGCGGGTGAGCGTGGACTTGCCGAGTGATGTCCGCTTCGCCAGCTCCTGGATCGGAATTTCATCTTGCTCCCACAGTACAAACAAAATCCGGCCCTGGGCAGGATTAATATCGTGAATATTGTACTGCTTGAGCTTTTTTGCGAAGATACGGCCAGACAGCTGATGGATTTTGGAAATGAGGAAGCCTCCCTGACGTGTCGGGTTTATCGCTGCTCACTCCTTTCGTTTAACGAAGTTGTTGTATATAAGATAGTTGTATATCGTACTAATGTCAATTGAAAATTAGGCGAAGCCGGATTTGTGCTCCAGCCTCCGCTTGCGGGTCGTTTTATCATGGCTGCGCATATTGCTCATTCCGTAGATTTCCGCTACACTTTAAAGCTGATAACGATTCTCACAGCAGGAGGGACGGAAGCGCATGGACGTAAAGGAGCATATGCTGCTGTGGAACCACGCCTCGCTCAAGGTGCTGGACATCCGGCATGTCCGGATGCAGCTTGGTGAAGAACGGCAGGCCTATCAGCTTCCGGCCAGTGCTTTTATGTATACGGTGCGGGGCGGCGCCAGCCTCAGGCTTGACGGCCGGACGCATGAGGCGGATACCGGCTATATTTGCCACGCGGGCAAGGGGGCGCGGCTGGATGTGCTGGCGCTGACGGAGCGCCTGGACTATTACTTGATTTTGTACAAGGCGGCGCTGCCGCCGTCTGCGCGTCAGGAATGGCTGAGGCTGCTGGATACGATCCGGCCCTTCCAGACGCAATACGGCTTTGCCTCCGCGCACCCGGCATCCTTATTTGTGACGGTTGATCGGATGCGAGAGGCTTGGGTGCAGGACAGCCCGCTGCACAAGCTGAACGCCAAGGCTTTGTTTTATCAGTTTGTTTGCGAGCTGCTCGGCCAGATGGAGGAGCAGGGCGTTCAGGCTTTGCCGCCCGATCCGGTTGCGCAGGCGATGCATTATATCAACAGCCATTACGCGGAGCCAGTCACGCTGGAGAGGCTGGCCGAGCTGCTTGCGTGCAGCCCGCGGCAGCTGCAGCGGCTGTTCAAGAGCGGCCGCGGCATCGGCCCGATTGATTACTTGATCCAGGTGCGGCTGCAGCACGCCCGGGAGCTGCTGCGCCGGACGGATCTCGGCTTGCGGGAGATTGCCGAAGCGGTCGGCTACGCAGACACGTATTATTTCAGCCGCATGTTTAAAAAGTACACCGGGGCCGCTCCCAGCGTCTATAAGGAGCAAATTCGGCGTGGAGAAGCCGGTCGCCAAAGTCCATCCCGTCTGTCGCGATATGCCATTGCCGCTCCCGCCCGTCGGACGTATAGTGGTATCGGTGATGATGAAAATCATTATCAATACAGAGACGGAGGGCAACTACGCATGTACAAAAAACCAAAGCCGATGCTGGCGGTCAGCCTGATGATCAGTCTTTTGCTGCTGCTGAGCGCTTGTGCAGGCGGTTCAGGCGCGCATACAAATGCCGGAGGCGGGGGGACAGGCGGCGCGGGTCAAGCCGCGCAGCAAGCGGCAGCCGGAACGGATGCCAAGGCGAGCGAGCCGCGCATTATCAAGCATAAGAAGGGTGAATTGAAGCTGGAGAAGCGTCCCGAGAAGATCGTTGTATTGGACGTCCAGTTTGTGGACCAGATGCTGGTACTCGGGGAGCAGCCTGTAGGCAGTGTCATTACAACGGCGGACAAGGCGCAATTTCCCGATTACTTGGCAGGCAAGCTGAAGGAAATGAAGGTGCTCGGCACGAAGGAGGAGCCTAATCTGGAGGCCGTGATGGCGATGGACCCGGACCTCATCATTTGCACCGAGTTTCAGGAGAAGATTTATAATGAGCTGACGAAAATTGCCCCGACCGTCATGTTCGACCGCAATGAGGATTGGCGGGATACGCTGGTCACGGTAGGCAAAATTGTCGATAAGGAGCAGGAAGCGGACAAGGTGCTGACCGAGTACAAACAAAAGGTCGCCAAGCTGAAGTCAGAGCTGACGGCCAAGCTCGGCGGGCAAACCGTCGCGCTGATCCGGATGCGGGACAAAAACATCAGGCTGCATACAACGTCGCATCGTACGGCTGAGACATTGTACAATGATCTCGGATTGACCCCGCCCAAGCAGGTGGTCAATGCGAAGGATTCCAGCACGATGATCTCGCTGGAGGTGCTGCCGGGGCTGAATGCGGACCATTATTTCGTCCTGGCGGACGATACGTCCCGGGAGTTGACCGATGAATTTCAATCAACCGCCATCTGGAAAAATTTGAAGGCTGTGAAGGAAAATCACGTATACCCGGTTAATACGACGATGTGGATCGGCTACTACGGCCCAATTGCGATCAATCTGGTGGTCGATCAAATTGCCGACACCTTGCTGAAATCGTAGCCGGCAAGCGCAACGGAGCCTGCCCCTGCGGCCGCGGCCCCTCTCCCGGAGGAGAAGGCTGCGGCTTTTCGTATCGTGGCCCGTTGTTGAACCTGCTCTGCTTGACAGCTGTACCTTAAGCCTTGATGCACAAGGCTTTTTTCTGCTTGTACGTACAAACTCCCCGACTTGTCCGGATTGTGCCTTGACATCGAAAAACAGGAATGTTATAAAAAAGATGGAAGTAGCACTCAGAGAGCGAGAGTGCTAACGCACAGGTGTGCATTTATGAAAGGGGAGAGATCCGCAGTGGAGAAAAAGCAGTTCCAGGCTGAATCCAAACGTTTATTGGAAATGATGATCAATTCGATCTACACGCAACGGGAAATTTTCCTCCGGGAGCTGATTTCCAATGCAAGCGATGCGATCGACAAAATTTACTACAAAGCGCTGACCGACGATAACCTCGTGTTTGACAAGGACAGCTACTATATTAAGGTTTCCGCCGACAAGGAAAACCGTACGCTGACGCTTCGCGATACGGGGATCGGCATGACGAAGGAAGAGCTGGAGAACAACCTCGGCGTCATCGCCAAAAGCGGCTCGCTCGCATTTAAGAAGGAAAACGAAGCGAAGGACGGCCACGACATTATCGGTCAGTTCGGCGTAGGCTTCTATTCGGCGTTTATGGTGGCCGATGTGGTAACGGTCGTCAGCAAGGCGCTTGGCAGCGATACCGCCTACAAGTGGGAATCGACCGGCGCGGACGGCTATACGATCGAACCGGCTGAGCGGGACGAGGTCGGCACCGAAATTACGCTGAAGATCAAGGGAAATACGGAAGACGACAGCTACGATGAGTTTCTGGAGGAATACCGGCTCAAGTCGATCATCAAGAAATATTCCGATTTTATCCGTTACCCGATCAAAATGGACATTTCCGGCCGCCGTCCTAAGGAAGGCAGCGATAATGAATTTGAGGACTACCAGGAGGAGCAGCGTGTCAACAGCATGGTGCCGATCTGGCGGAAAAACAAAAGCGAGCTGACCCCGGGCGATTACGAAAACTTCTATATGGAGAAGCATTACGGCTTCGAGAAGCCGCTCAAGCATATCCATATCAGCGCGGATGGCGCTGTCGTGTACCAGGCGATTTTGTACATTCCAGGCAGCACGCCGTTTGACTACTATTCCAAGGAGTTCGAGAAAGGGCTGGAGCTGTACGCGAACGGCGTGCTGATCATGAATAAATGCGCCGATCTGCTCCCGGACTACTTTAGCTTCGTCAAAGGGATGGTCGATTCGGAGAGCTTGTCGCTGAACATCTCGCGCGAGATGCTGCAGCATGACCGCCAGCTCAAGCTGATCGCCAAAAACATCGAAAGCAAAATCAAGGGCCAACTGCAAAGCATGCTGCGCGACGAGCGCGAGAAATACGAGCAGTTCTACGGCGCCTTCGGCCGCCAGCTGAAATTCGGCGTCTACAGCGACTACGGCATGCATAAGGAAGTGCTGCAGGACCTGCTGCTGTTCCACTCCTCCAAGGAGAAAAAGCTGGTCACGCTGGACGAGTACGTTTCCCGGATGCCGGAAGACCAGAAGTACATCTACTACGCGTCCGGCCCGTCCAACGAGCGGATCGAGAAGCTGCCGCAAACCGAGCTGGTGGCGGAGAAGGGCTTCGAAATTTTGTACTTCACCGATGATATTGACGAATTTGCGATCAAGATGATCACGAAATATAAGGATAAGGAATTCCGTTCCGTATCCAGCGGCGACCTCGGCATCGAATCGGAGCAATCCGAGGACAAGGACGAAGCGGCCAAAGATTCGCACAAGGAGCTGTTCGCGTACATGAAGACGCTGCTGGCGGACAAGGTATCCGAGGTGCGCGCGTCGAAGCGGCTCAGATCGCATCCGGTCTGCTTGTCCACTGAGGGTGAGGTTACGATTGAGATGGAGAAAATTCTCAACGCGATGCCGAACAACCCGAACGTCAAGGCGGACAAGGTGCTGGAGATCAATGTGAACCATGACGTGTTCAAGTCGCTTGAGACTGCGTTTGCCGGCGATAAGGACAAGCTGAATCTGTATACGGCGCTGCTGTACAATCAGGCTTTGCTGATCGAAGGCTTGCCGCTGCAGGACCCGGTTGAATTTACGAACGATATTTGCAAAATCATGGTGTAACGTCTGGTACACCCGATATAGAGCAAGCTGAGCAGAGCCTCCTTTCACTCGAAGGGAGGTTCTTTTTTTGTTGAATTTGACTTCCTTTTTATGGAATTCATTTTTCAGCCGTTACTCAGCTTCCCTTCAGCGGATCATTATTAAGATATTGTAAATTGAACGTACGGCTTGAGCTAACCAAGAAGTCATTTAATCGGAAGCGAGGTGCCACACCTGATGAATCCCCAGCTGAAATACCGCCATGAGCTGAAATATTATGTGAATTACCATCAATATTATGTGATCCGGCAGCAGCTGAAAAACATCCTGCAGCAGGACCGGAATGCCGGGCCGAGCGGTGAATACCATATCCGCAGCCTTTACTTCGACGATATCGACAACAAGGCGCTGCACGAGAAGCTTGGCGGTGTCCGTGACCGGGAAAAGTACCGAATCCGCATTTACAACTTTTCGGACAAAGTCATTCATCTGGAGAAAAAGATCAAGTTCAACGACTACATCAGCAAGCTTAAGGAGACGCTGAGCCGAAGCACAACCGAGGCGATTTTGGCCGGACAATACGAGGCGCTGAACGTGCCGGAGAAGCCGCTGCTGTTTGCGATGTACCAGGAGGCGACCCAGCGTCTGCTGCGTCCCAAGGTCATTGTCGATTATGTGCGCGAAGCGTATGTATCGCGGATGGGCAATGTGCGGATTACGTTTGACAAAAGCTTGAAGACCGGTCTGAATTCCACCGACCTGTTTAACCCCGAGCTGGGTACGGTGTACGCGTATGACCATAATTTTATCGTGTTCGAGGTGAAGTATGATGAATACTTGCCGGAAACGGTGCGGACGGTCATTCAGGCGAACGGGCTGGTGAGGCAGTCGAATTCGAAGTATGTGATTTGCAGAAAGTTTTTAAAATTCAACTCATGGGAGGATCAATAACATGGCAGAAGCGACGACAATAGCGGCAGCAGCGGCTGCGACCACAACAACAACGACGACGGCCGGTCAGACGGCGACGAATTTTTCCGACATTATTAAAAAATCGGTGCTGCAAAATTTCAGTCAGGATATCAGCATCGCCAAAATATTGCTGACGTTGTCCATTGCTTTTTTCATCGGTCTGTTTATTTATTTCCTGTACAAACGGGTGTTCAGCGGCGTGTTGTATTCCAAAAGCTTCAACGTTTCCTTGATCGGCATGACGCTGGTGACGGCGCTGGTCATTATCGCGATTAACTCCAATCTGGTGCTGTCGCTCGGGATGGTCGGCGCGCTCAGCATTGTGCGTTTCCGGACGCCGATCAAGGACCCGACTGATCTGATCTTTCTGTTCTGGGCGGCTACGGTAGGTATTGTAACAGGCGCTGGCTTTTATTCACTCGCGTTGATCGGTTCGGTCGTCATTGGTCTGGTGTTGTTTCTGTTTATCAAAAACTCGTCGTTTGAAACGCCGTATTTGCTGGTTGTGAACTGCGAAGGAGATGCAAGCGAGCAGGAAATTCAGGCAAAGCTGAACAAGCTGGTGAAGCGTTACAATATCAAGCAAAAAACGGTAACGAAGGACAATATCGAACTGACCGTCGAAGTGCGGCTTGGCAGCAATGAACCCCGGTTCGTCAATGAAATTACAGCGCTTGACGGGGTGAAGCATGCGGTCCTGATCAGCTACAGCGGCGATTACGTATCCCAATAAACGGGCGGTGACGACGATGAAACGAAGAAAATTTCCGCGGTCGCTGCTGGCTCTGCTATGCGCCGCGCTGCTGGTCGCCGGCATTTCCGGGCGGATGGTTGCGCAGGAGACGGTCAAGGCCGGGCAGGTCAGCTCCTCCGCGGCCCAGACGGCGGCTTTCATCGCGGATGAAGTATTTCCGAAGGACAAAGTGATTGACGTCAAAATTACGATGGATGAAGCCGATTTCCAGAGCATGCTGGACAATGCGGAGGCCGAGGAAATGAAGACCGCCTCCGTGGACTATAACGGGATTCACTATGACAATATCGGCATACGCACCAAAGGCAATCTCAGCCTGCGCAGCGTCGTCAATATGGAAGATTCGGACCGGTACAGCTTCAAGCTGTCCTTTGACGAATACATGGACAACCAGACGCTGTATGGCATCAGCAAAATTAATTTGAACAACAATTACAGCGACGCCAGCTATATGCGCGAATATTTGACCTATGAGCTGGCCGAGCAGATGGGGCTGCCGACACCCGGCTATTCCTTCGTCAACGTATACGTAAACGGGGAGCTGCGCGGCTTCTATCTCGCTGTTGAGCAGATCGGCGACGCTTATCTGGAAGCGAATTTCGGCAACGCATACGGGGCGCTCTACAAAGCCGAGATGAACGGCAACGGCGGCGATCTGAAATGGATTGACGACAAGCTCGCATCGTATCCGGCGCTTGTGCAGAAATCCAAATCGTCCAACGGAAACATTCTGGTTGATATGTTAAATGTGCTGAACAACGGCGACGATGACGATTATGAAAAGGTGCTTAATGTGCGGACGGCGCTCGGTTATATTGCGCTGAACTTGCTTACCTCCAATACGGACAGCTATCTGGGCGGCAATAAGCAAAATTATTATTTGTACGAAAATAACGGGATATTCGAGGTGCTTCCGTGGGATTACAACATGGCCTTTGGCGGCCTGGGCGGCCAATCGACGCTGTTTATTGACGAGCCGACGCAGGGTGCGCTCGCTGACCGGCCGCTGATCGCGAAGCTGCTCGCAGTGGACGCATACAAAGATTTGTACCATGACATGATTCGCGAAGGACTGGAAGGTTATCTGGCCAATGACACCTTTACGGCGCGTGTCCGCGAGCTGTCAGCGCTGATCTCTCCTTATGTCGAGCAGGACCCGACGGCGTTTTACACGTATGCGCAATACCAGTCCGGCGTAGAGTCGCTGATCGCCTTCAATGCAAATACAGTTGCCGCTTACACGAAGCAGTTGGACGGCACGTCGCCGATTGCCGGGGATGGCAGCGGCAGCGGTGGCGGTATGGGCGGTGGCATGGGCGGCGGAATGGGTGGTGGACGCGGCGGAAATCGCGGCGGAGACGGCGTGATGGATAACGGAGCGGCCGGGAATGGAGCGGCTGGGAATGGAGCGGCCGGGAATGGAGCGGCAGGAAATGGCGCATCTGTGAACGGTGCGGCAGGCGCAGCCGGAAATGATGCGGCAGGAAATGGAGCCACAGGCAGCCGTGGGACAGGCAGCGTACAGGCATTGGAAAGCGCTAGTGCCAATTCGCGCGACAAAGGCGTCGTCCAGACAGCAGCGACCGAAGCGCAGCAGCTTGTACCAAATGCGGCCAATCAGTCGAACCAGCAAGCTTTGGCAACAGCCGGGCCGAACACGGCTGCGGGTGGACAAGGCGCGACTGTCAACGTGCAAGCTGTAGGCAACCAAGGTCAGGCAGGAGCAAACGCGACCGGTCAGATCGCTGGCAACCAAGGGCCGGGCGGTTTTGGCGGAGGTATGGGCGGACCTCCGGGCATGGGCGGGCCGGGCGGTATGGCAGGCGGCGAAAATGGTCCTGGCGGCATGCGCGGACAGCAGCAGGGGGAGGTTACGGAACAGAATCGGACAGAAGGTCTTATGACGCTTGTTTCGCTCGTACTGCTGATTTCCGCTTGCCTGTTCGTGAATTTATTTCGGAAAAGACGGCTGTAGCGACCTGCTAACGAGTCAGCCAAAGGACTGACAAATCGAATACAAACAGCAGCCACGGTGACGGGGCTACTGTTTGTATGTCAGGGAAATGTCCTCAGAGAAAGGACATTTTCGATAGTTTTGTCTTTTGTAGGGTGGACAATAGGTAGATGGTCTTTGTAAGGAGCAAGAGCGAATTTTAACACAACATGCAGGGTGTTCATGTTATCGCCATACTAGATATGGATCTGGAGAGCCGAGAGAGAGCTAGGAGAGAGCTAAGGTGAATGTCCACCCTTTGAAAGACACGTGTCAACTGGAAAAAGACAGTTCACGGTAAGAAAAAGCTGCTGCCGGAAGTTCAGGCCGTGTGAAAAAAATGGTTGACGTAACAATATTAATTGAACTAATATATGATCTTGTTGGGTTTATTTACAATTTATTAATAAAAAAGTAAATCCTGACTCGTAAATAAACCTGTAGGAGGGTATCTAATGGATAATCAGCTTAAAACGGTTATCAGCGGATCTTATCGGAAGCATCTTGCCGATATGCTGGAGGTCAAAGCTTTTTTGGAGCGCGAAGGCATTTCGGTACTCGCCCCGGTAAGTAACGGAGTTGTAAATCCGGGCGAGGAATTTATTTTGCTGGATGAGGACCCGATTCATGATCCGAGAACGCTTCAGGATTCGATTTTCGCCAAGATGCGCATCTCCTCCTTCCTTGTTGTCGCCAACATTGATGATTACATCGGGAAAGCGGCTGTATTGGAAATGGGCTATGCCGTATCGATCGGGCTGCAAATTTTAAGCCTGGAGCCGGTCAAAGACCCGAATCTGGCCGGTTACTGCCGTTTATTCGAGGAGGTTTTCCCTCAATGGAAAGCCCAGCGGCGCAGCCACATGACGGAAGCAACAGGTGAAGCTTTATGCGCGGAAGCAAAGTAATTCTTGATCTCGGCAGCCACAGCGCCAAATTATTTATACGGACCGAGGGCAAAGTGGAGCAAGCCGGCGTACTGACGTGGGAGCTGCTGGAGGAAGGGACGGAATTTACAGCCGTTGAACAAAAGCTGCAGCAGCTGTTGTCCGCCCATCAAGTTCCTTGGCATGGACAGGATGCGAGAGACATTGAAGCGATCGGGACGGAGGCGATGCGCCGTTCGCCCCGATTGGCTGGACTTATAGATGAAGCCTGCGGCCGGCTCGGCATTGCCTACCGCACGATCAGCCAGGAGACGGAGGCAGAGCTGCTGCATAAGGCGCTAGCCGATTCCCACATTCCCGAGCATCTGGATGTGATCAATGCTGGAGGGGGCAGTATCCAGATCATTTCGCGAACAAGCGTCCGCCCTCACTTGCTTACGTTCGGCATTTCCGATCTGAATCAACAGTTTCATCTGCTTGACTCGCCTGAGAAACGACAGGTCCAAGCGTGCATCAAGTGGGTTGCATCCCGTCTGCCGACGTCGCTCGCCGAGTTTGCGTATACGGGCGGCGAGTTGTCCTACTTGCGGCATTTCGCCGTTCAGCTGGAGGAAGGGTATTGCACGAGGCCTGCTTTTATTGCACTGGCGAACAGGCTGGCCGGGTTGGACCTCGACGCCCTGGAAGCGTCGTCCCCCTTTGATCCGAAGTGGATGCGGGGAGCCGTAGCCTCCAACTGCATCGTGTTGGCCGGACTGGTGAAAACAGGGGCCGCGCAGTTTATGCCGACTGATCTTAATATTGCGCATGGATTTCTGAACCAGCTATGAGAAAACTGCTCGTTATTAAATTTTTGCTCTGCGCCAATCCGTATCTGATTGTATTTTTCCCGATGCTGTTGAGCCGGGGGCTAACGTCCGAGGAAGTTTTGACCGCCATTTCCATCGGTACCTTGATTATGATCGTTGGCGATGGATTATCCAGCTACCTGGTGGACAAATTCGGGCCGAAAAAGCCGGTCATCGTCGCTTCGATCATTCAGGCGATTTCAATTTTTTATTTGGCGGCTTGTACGACCTATACGGAACTGATCGTGTTTGAGCTGCTGATGGGCTTGTCGTTTCCGGCTATTTACGGGGCGGACTCCAAGTGGTTAAAGGCACTTGCTCCTCAAAACGCCCACCGCGAGAAGCTGAATCAAAATGTGTTTTGGTTTTCACAGTTGGTCAGCGCTTGCGCAGGCTGTTTGTTTCTGTTTAACCCGGTTGCGATTTGTGTCATAAACGGTGGATTATATTTGATTGGCGCCGCGTACAGTGTCACCTTGCGCGATGTGCCGCCGACGCAGGCGAATGCGGCCGCAGACAGCGAGGAGGCCGTTCGGGAATTGCCGGCCATTTACTGGAGGCCGATTCTGATTTATGGCTTTCTGATGGGCGGCGTTGCGATTTCATCGTGGTTTCTGCAGTTTGAAGCAAGCAAATTTGCCGATCAGTCGCCTTATTTGTATGCGGGCTTTCAAATTGCCGGGGCCTGCCTGTCGCTAGGCGGCTCCTTGGTCAAGCCGGATTCCAGAGCGGTTTGGATCGGAGTTGCGCTGACCAGCATCCTGATGTACCCTTTATTTGGCTGGCTTGGCTCAAGCGCAGGCCTCTGGATCGCGATTATCGCCGGGTTACTGGCCAGAGGCGCAATCGGTGTGCTTTCCCGCAACCGGGTGCTGAACCGTCTGACGACGAACGCGCCGGTTGCGACGCTTAACTTCTTTTTGGGAGGCTGGGCCAAAATCGTGCAGGCAAGCTTGCTGGCAGCCTTGGCATGGATCAAATAAACGAAGAAGTATCCCCACCGCAGCTAAAGCGGGAAGGATACTTCTTTCTTGTTTAAGATTATCGAATTAAATCACGGATGTATCTTCATCGAAAGTGCTTCGATCCGAAGCTTTTCTTATAGGGCGAAACTGACGCCTTATTCATCAACCGGCAGTTGTGCTCCGTATAATCGCCAGCGCAATCAGCAGCAGCGGCATCAGCAGCAGCGGCCAGCTGACCGGCCGCGCCATATTAAGCGTCCAGCCAATGCCCATCCGCTTCCTGACAAACAGAAGCGGGTCGTCGGGATTATAGTAGAGCAGTCCCGCCTTCCAATAACGGTCGTCATCGTTCGGATGAGGCGTACTGCCGGCAGCGGCAGCCGTCATTCTGGCATGCGCCAGCAGCGCAATCGCGATGATGACGAGCGGAGCTGCGATGGCGGCGACCGTAACGATGATCGCGGGCATCAGCTCGATGATGGCAAACTGGATGATGCCAAATTCCAGCACGATGACGCAGGTGGTACACAGCAGCACCAGTTGTGTTTTTTTCTGCATGTCGGCATGGCTTTCCAGTGATTGCTGGGGGGTGTTCGGGTCCAGGCGCGGGCGCATGCGACTTGTATGCTGGTGAAAGAGGAACATAAAGCCGACCATCCCGAGCTGGAGAATGTTCATCATAAATACGATTAATATCGATTTCGCCTCAGTGCGGTCAACCTCGCCCGCCGAGTTGTAATGTACATTAAGCACATCGGGAATGTTATCGTACATAGCGGACACAACGGCAATATTCAGTAGGATTAGCGCGATGATCGGTAAATACCAGCCGCCAGGCAGCGCGGCTGGCTGCTTGCGTACGGACAAATCGGCGGCTACATAGCGATTGGCCGGCGTATGCCAGCCCTTGACCTGCTTAAGCCGTTTTACGCGATAATGCGTGTACAAATACAAGCAAAAAACAACAGGCGGCGTCATTAAGGCTCCGGCTGCCAGCACGGTGCTTTGCGTCTGTCCCTCGGTGACGCGCAGCAGGGTAAACAGCAGCAGCGCGAGTGCAAGCCCGACTCCGGCGGCAAGCTGCTTATAGCGGCGAACCAGCGCCGCCAGCTCGGCAGAATGCAGGGCTTCGAGCGGAAGAAGCACGCCAAATGCCATACGCTGGCGCAGCTGAAACGGCAGCAGCAGCGCGCTGATGATGAGCGGACTCAGGCACACAAGCATCAGAACGTACACGGGCCACTCCTTCATTGCAATTCCCCCTTTGTTTCACTGTTGGACAGGCGCATGTATAAGTGCTCGACCAGCTCCAGCAGCGTCTGCCTGTTCATCTTGCGGACGATGCATTCTGCTACAATCGGCTGCAGCTCGCTCTCCAGCTTCTCCATATAAGCGGGTGTCGCTTCAGGCATGCTCTGCGGCTGCACAATAACGCCGCGCTTACGGTGAATCTGAATGTAGCCGTCCAGCTTGAGCAACTGATAAGCTTTGTTGACGGTATGCAGGTTAATCCCCAAGTCGCCCGCCAACGCACGGACGGACGGCAACGACTCGCCGGGTTGGAGTCGGCCGGATGCGATGCCCGCGACGATCTGCTGCACGAGTTGCGTATAGATCGGAATGTCGGCTTCGAGATCAAGTCGAATGATCATGCGATCAGCTCCAGTTTGTTATATTTGTTATATATGAAGTATAACAGTTTCTGTATGCTGAAAGCAACCCGCATTCACAGATTGTTGCCATTTCGTGTGATTTCAATCACGTTGCGGACTTCCAGCGTCACCCTATACTTGAGATATAGATCACATAATGAACAAGGAGCTGAGCCTGATGCTTGATCAACAAACAATCGACATCATCAAATCGACTGTACCTGTACTTGAGGTGCATGGAACCGCCATTACAACCCGGTTTTATGAGCGGATGTTCGCCAGTAATCCGGAGCTGTTGAATATTTTCAATCATGCGAATCAGAAGCAGGGCAAGCAGCAGGCCGCGCTGGCCAATGCGGTTTATGCCGCCGCTCAATATATCGACCAGTTGGAGACGATTTTGCCGGTCGTCGGACGAATTGCGCACAAGCATCGCAGTCTGGGCATCCGCGCGGAGCATTATCCGATTGTTGGACAGCATTTGCTCGCCGCGATTAAGGAAGTGCTTGGCGATGCAGCGACGGATGAAATTATGGATGCCTGGGCCAAGGCGTACGGGGTGATCGCATCTGTCTTTATTCAGGTGGAAGACGGCATGTATAAGCAAACCGAGGAGCAGCCAGGCGGCTGGAAAGATTTCAGACCGTTCCTTGTGCAGCGCAAAATTCGCGAGAGCGAAGTCATCACTTCCTTTTACCTGATTCCACAGGATGGGGGCGGATTGGCCGACTTCGAGCCAGGGCAGTACGTCAGCGTCAAGCTGGACATACCGGGTGAGCAGAATACCCATATTCGGCAGTACAGCTTGTCTGACGCGCCGGGTCAGTCTTATTACCGGATATCCGTCAAGCGGGAGGATGCCAATGCGGGCAAGCCGTCCGGTAAAGCATCGGTGTACATGCATCAGCATGTGAGGGAAGGCGATGTATTGTGGCTTTCCGCGCCAGCCGGAGATTTTACGCTCAAGCGGAACGGCACGCAGCCTGTTGTGCTGATTAGCGGAGGAGTCGGACTGACGCCGATGATCAGTATGCTGAACACATTGGCAGCGACGGAGCCGGAACGGTCCGTCACCTTTATTCACGCAGCACAGCATGGCGGCATGCATGCCATGCGTGAGCATGTCGAGGAGCTGGCGCGGCGTCATCCGCAGCTATCCGTCCAGTTCTGTTATGAGCGCCCGACCGGGCGTGACCGGGAAGCGCAGCTGTTTCACAAGGAAGGATTTATTGATGCAGGCTGGCTGGCCGGCGCGGCGGGGACGACCGGGGCTGATTTCTACATGTGCGGACCTACGCCGTTTATGAAGGCTGTGCATGACAGCTTGCTGGAAATCGGCGTTGACAAGGCCAGCATTCACTATGAATTTTTTGGTCCCTCCGGCACCTTGTGAGCACGCAGCAGCCGATTGACCGTTTCCCGGCGCAGACCGATAAATTGTCCGATCTCATCCTGCGTCAGCAGCTCGGCCAGCGGATGATCGCCAAGATACGTTTGCAGCCAACGCTGCAGGCTGAGCAGCTTTTCGGCTGGGGACGTGCGGGATAACTGGTCGATCCGCTGCTGCATCATACGTAATTTATCTTGCAGCTGCAAGGCGATGACGCGGTATTGCGCCGGATCTGCTTCGAGCTGCCGGTACCAGTCGTCGGCAGGCAGCAGCTCGATTTCACAGCTTGAGAGCGCTACCGCTGTGCCGTAGTACGGATTGACCGTCAGCAGGGAATGATGCGGAATCGTTTCGCCCGGTACGATAATATTAACGAGCAGATGATTGCCGTCCGCATGTACGCGAATAATTTTCAATAACCCGCTGTGCAGCCGGTATAAAGGCCCGGTTTCACCTTGACGGAACAACGTTTCGCCCTTGTGTAAATTGCACTTCATCCGACAAGCCTCATCTCCATCCATGGTTCAACTTGCTTATGCTGTAAGCTTATCATAAAAGCAGGCAGGCGGGCAGCGTCTAACCGGCGGCAAGCAGGATGGGGAAGAGTCTGACTGCTGATCGAGCAGCTAAAAAGCGTTCATGGAAGTGGTTTTTTTATCCAAAATTTATAAAATCTTAGTCGCAAAGACTCATGAAAGTTGTATTTTGTTGGATAAACTTGCTTTCCACCCCTATGTCTATGATACTATAGACCTATGAAACTTCAGGGTTGGAGTGTGCTGTGCGATGAAGTTCTACATTTGCTACAAAGGCAAAGTTTTGTACGGTCCTCTGCGTGAGGATGAAGCGCTGGCCAAAATGAAAAGCATGTCTGCGTTATTTGAGAACCTGGAGCTGAAGCCCGTTCCTGCCAGCAAGTACGAAAAAACAAACGACAACAAGCCGTTCGGATTTTTCCAATAAGCGTTAAACGTTCAAAGCCCCCGATCGAGATCGGGGGCTGCTGTCGTTCGGCCTATTGTGCGACCGTATAAACATCGGTGCAAATAACGAGGTTGCCGGAGTAGCGGATCGTGGAAATGCCGAGCTCTTGTTTGGTCGTGTCATACAACCGGCCTTTGCTGTCGACGACCGCCGTGGAAAGTCCGCTGCCGCTGCCTCGAGGCGTTTCGTAGCGAAGCTCCTTCGAATACACGGTTGGTTTGACATGCTTCCAGTCACGCAGCCGGAAGCGGTCTCCGACGATGCTGACCATCCAGGTTTCGCCGTTCGGGCCGGTTGCATAAAATTCACTGCGGTCAGCGGCTGAGACTGTGCCGAGGTAAAATCCCCAGTAGCTGTTAAACCAGACTTCGTGCTGCTGCAGCCGGGGAGCGGCGGAAGCAGTGGCGGCGGTTGACGTTTCGGCTTGGGCAATTGGCAGCGCAAGAAAAAGGCTGCATGTCAGCAGAAGTAAAGTGCGGCTTAGAAACGATTTAAACACGATCCATTCACTCCTTCAAATCTTTGGTTTTCCGTTACTTATTGTAATTCATTCAAGTTCACGCAGCATGAGTCAGGAGGAGTAATAATTTTCCTTTTAAAAATCCTATGCCTCTCTCCATTCGTCAAAAATTCGGTCCATGTACCTGCTCGCGTCTGTATGATGGACCGAACGAATCAGGTAACAAATCGCTATAATGTATGGGTATTTTCGGAAAATGATCGAATTTTTGAACAAAATCCACTGATTTTTAAATTTTAAAATGTTTGTATAAAAGTAAAATAAAACCATATTGGTCAGAAAGGAGTTTTGTAAGCGTTTTAATTTAGAATCATCCCAAATTAAAAAACCTATTTTTAGAAGCGGAGGAATCATTCATGAAAAAGCAATGGGGACAAACATTGAAATGCTCGGCTTTGCTTGCGCTGGGCACAGCGGTTGCAAGTACGGCGCTGCTTCCGGCCGCTCCTGCGGCGGCAGCTACCCGACAGGCGGAAACGCTGAACCGCGGCGTCGTTGCCGTCAAGGTGAGCAGCGGCGTATTTATCAGCTGGCGGCTGCTCGGAACCGAAAGCGCTTCCACTTCATTTAACGTATATCGAAACGGTACAAAGCTGAATGCAACGCCGATTACAAACAGCACCAATTACCAGGATGCGGGCGGGACAACCTCTTCTTCTTATACGGTTCGGGCCGTCGTCAACGGGGCGGAGCAGGCCGCTTCGGCCGCGGCGGCTGTCTGGAGCAACAATTATAAGGACATTCCGCTGCAGAAGCCGGCGGGCGGCACAACACCGGACAATGTCAGCTACACCTACAGCGCTAATGACGCCAGCGTAGGCGATTTGGACGGAGACGGCGAATATGAAATTATTGTCAAGTGGGACCCGTCCAATTCCAAGGATAACTCTCAATCGGGTTACACGGGCAATGTATACCTGGACGCCTATAAGCTGAACGGCACGCGGCTGTGGCGAATTGATCTCGGTAAAAATATCCGCGCTGGCGCCCATTATACGCAGTTTCTCGTGTATGATTTTGATGGAGACGGCAAAGCCGAGGTCGTCTGCAAAACGGCTGACGGGACCATTGACGGCACAGGTGTTGTCATCGGCAATGCCGGCGCGGATTATCGCAATTCCAGCGGGTATGTGCTGAGCGGACCTGAATTTATGACGGTGTTTGCCGGCAATAACGGGAAAGCGCTGTCTACAACCGACTACTTGCCGCCGCGCGGCACGGTGTCAAGCTGGGGCGATTCGTACGGCAACCGGGTAGATCGCTTTCTGGCAGGGGTCGCTTATCTGGACGGCGTGCGACCGAGCCTGATTATGGCGCGCGGCTACTATACCCGTACCGTCGTGGTCGCCTACGATTGGCGGAACGGCGCTTTAACCCGGCGGTGGACGTTCGACAGCAACAGCTCGACCAATGCGGGAACGGCCGGGCAAGGCAATCACAATCTGAGCATCGCCGATGTCGATGGAGACGGCAAGGACGAAATTGCTTACGGCTCGCTGGGTATTGACGATAACGGGACGAAGCTGTACAACACCGGTCTCGGCCACGGCGACGCGATGCACCTGAGCGACTTGAACCCGGACCGCCCAGGACTCGAAGTGTTTCAGGTTCATGAAAATACGTCCGCTGCCTACGGCGCCGAGGTACACGATGCCCAAACCGGTCAGGTGCTGTGGGGAGTTCACACGGGGACAGATACGGGGCGCGGTCTTGCCGCCGATATCGACCCGCGTTATAAAGGAGCGGAGGTGTGGGCCTCAGGCACCGGCTTGTATACGATTACCGGCACCAAAATTTCCGATTCAAGGCCAGGGTCGATTAACTTTGCCATCTGGTGGGATGGCGATTTGTCACGCGAGCTGCTCGATCATACGGGCGGGACAGGTAAAATCGACAAGTGGGATTATAACACGAACAGCCTGATCCGCTTGCTGACCGCAACGGGGACAAGCTCAAACAATTCCACGAAAGCGACCCCGGCGCTGCAGGCGGATCTGCTCGGCGATTGGCGCGAAGAGGTGATTTGGCGGACGGCCGACAGCTCGGCGCTGCGCATCTATACGACAACGGATGTCACGGCGTACAAGCTTCACGCGCTGATGCATGATCCGGTGTACCGGCTCGGCGTAGCCTGGCAAAACGTCGCTTACAACCAGCCGCCGCATACGAGCTACTATTTAGGTACAGGCATGGGGCCAGCGCCCAAGCCGGATATTTACACGCCGTAACGGGGGAGACGCCAAGCTTTTTTTTATTTGCAAGTGATGTATAAGTCCGCTGCAGACGGTTCATACTATTATCAAGGCGGTGGAACAAGAGAGGTGTGGTTCCGTTGGGCAATCTAACGAGCAATACCAAGGCAGAGGAAGTTGTGATTTCATCCTAAGTGAAGCGAGGGGATGTGCCGCAGAGACGTACCTGTAGTACCCGTACTGCATCGTCCATGCTGGAATACCCAAGATTCAGTCAGGTAAGGTCGCAGTAAACCAAAACCATCCACCGCCGGGAAGGACTCCGTAAGGAGTCCTTTTTTCGTTGTCCGTTTAAGGATTGACGGATTAAAATTTTTATTGTATATTTCATTATATAATTTAATGTTTTAGTTATAAAATATTGTTTAGCGAAACTATTAAACAACAGAAGGAGACGGATAGATGTGGAGCATTTGACACAGAAGCGAAAGCTGACGATTATGGTTGCCATTATCGCAGCGATGTTTTTCGCGGCCATCAACCAGACGATTGTGAGCACGGCGATGCCGCGGATCATT
Organism: Paenibacillus sp. sg306046; assembly: GCF_059821225.1. Taxonomy (NCBI): domain Bacteria; kingdom Bacillati; phylum Bacillota; class Bacilli; order Caryophanales; family Paenibacillaceae; genus Paenibacillus; species Paenibacillus sp. sg306046. Next base: position 14,265 of record NZ_JCAMRT010000001.1, on the reverse strand, counting down.
GCTATTTTAGGCGGCATGAATTACTACACCTGGGTGATTACCATTTATATGCTCACCTCGACAATTGCGACGGTGCTGGTCGGCAAGCTGTCGGATATTTATGGGCGGAAGCCGTTTATATTAGGCGGTATCGTATTTTTTATGATCGGCGCCTTTCTAAGCGGGCTGTCCGGTGACATTATCGAGCTAATCGTTTATCGGGGGATTCAAGGGATCGGGGCCGGAATAATTATGTCCTGTGCGTTCACGGCAGTCGGCGATTTGTTTCCGCCGCGTGAGCGCGGCAAATGGACCGGCGTCATGATGGCTGTTTTTGGCTTCTCCAGCGTGCTGGGGCCGACGCTTGGCGGCTGGATCGTGGATCATATGGACTGGAAGTGGGTATTCTGGATTTTCCTGCCGGTCGGCGTACTAGCCTTTGGTTTAATTATGGCGCTGTTTCCAAAGGTGGAGCGTCGTACCTCGGAGAAAATTGACTACGCGGGCTCGCTGTTTTTGACGCTGACGATTGTGCCGCTGCTGCTTGGCTTCTCCTGGGCAGGCACCAAGTATGCGTGGGGCTCGCAGCAAATTCTCGGATTGTTTGCCGCAACGCTGATTAGCCTTGCATTGTTTATCTGGGTCGAGTCGAAGGCGAAAAGCCCGGTATTGCCGCTGTCTCTGTTCCGCAACAGCATCATTACAATTTCGAATGTCATCGGTTTTCTGATGAATGCGGGCATGATGGGGGCGCTGATTTATTTATCATTTTCCGTGCAAGGTGTGATGGGGATCGCGCCGACGTATTCCGGGTATGTGACAATGCCGATGTCGCTGAGCATGGTTGTCCTAAGCGCAATCACAGGACGGCTTATTACGAAAACGGGCAAATACAAACGTTACGCATTAATCGGCATGCCGATCATGGTCGTCAGTATGATCATGATGGCGTACATGGATCAGGTGTGGATGGCTGTCGCCAGCATGTTGATCTTTGGCTTCGGTCTTGGCCTCGGCATGCCTGTATTTTCGCTGACCGTGCAAAATGCCGCCAAGCCGTCCGAGCTGGGTGTCGCAACAGCTTCCTCACAGCTGTTTCGCAACCTGGGCGGAACAATCGGCATTGCAGTCATGGGCACGATTATGACGTCGCGGCTGACCAGCCATATGAAGGAGCTGTCGGCTTCCGGCGGGGGCGTCGATTTCTCCAGGCTTGATCCGGCAATCGCCGCCAAGCTGTCGGCATTCCAAAATCCGGAGATGCTGCTTGACCAGCCCAAGCTGGCCGAGCTGCAGCAGACGCTGCCGACGCAGGTTCAGCCGCTGCTGACCCACATGATCGACATGCTGCGCGAGGCGCTGAGCGCATCGCTGACTACCGTATTCCTCGCAGGGGCTGCGCTGCTTGTCGTTGCCACGGTGCTGACGTTTTTCCTGCGTGAAATTCCGCTGCGCACCTCCAATGCGTCGACCGAGCTTCAACAGCAGGAGTCCAAGCAGGAGCAAAAGTTCGGACAGCAGGATGGACAGGAAGTGGAACAGCGTGACGAACGAAGGAATGAACAGAATGATCAGAAGAACGGACAGAAGAATGAACAGCAAGACGGCCAGGAAGCAAACGGACTGTCTCCGTCGCGGGCTTGAGCGGCTTTAGCCGTTCTCATCGGCTAGAGTTCAGGAGTCGGGCCGGAGGTTCCGGCCGCTGAACCGCCTGTGATTCAAGGCAGGCTCGCTTCCGACGTCCGGCAGAAGTCTCCGGTTCCCCGATAAGGTGGAGCCTGGGGCTTCTTTTGTTTATGTGAAAAAACTCACCCCCAATCGGCAATACTTATGATAAAATAAGTACAAACAAACGAAATCAAATAAAAACAAACTGAAACAAAAGAAAGGCTGTGAGCGTATGCATATCGGATTTTTGCATCCGGCAGACCAGATTGTCCTGATGATGGAGCGGATTTATGCGTATGGCATGACGACGACCTCCGGAGGCAATCTGTCGATTCTTGATGATAACGGAGATATTTGGATCACCCCGGCAGGCGTGGACAAAGGGGCGCTGACGAGCGCGGATATCGTCTGCGTTAGAGCAAACGGGCAAATTGTTGGGCATCATAAGCCGTCCAGCGAATTTCCGTTTCATCAGCTCGTCTACCGGACCCGGCCTGATCTGAAGGCAGTTGTTCACGCTCATCCGCCTGCGCTTGTCGCCTTCAGCATTGTGCGCCGTATTCCGGACACGAGCCTGCTGCCGGGCGAGGGGCTGATCTGCGGGCCGGTCGGGATGGCCGACTATGCATTGCCCGGCAGCCAGCTGCTCGGCGAGCAGGTTGCCGCTGTGTTTGCCCAAGGCATCAATGCCGTGATGCTGGAAAATCACGGCGTCGTCGTAGGCGGGACTGACCTGTTTGCTGCGTTCCAGGCGTTCGAGACGCTGGACTTCTGCGCGCGGCTGGAAATTAACGCCAGCCGCCTCGGCACGCCGCAGCTGCTGTCGCCGGGGCAAATCGGCGCAGCCGCGCAAGGCTTCCCGGAGCTGGCGGCGTTTATGCCTGAGCTGTGCGGCAGCGCCGAGCGGAAAGCACGCGCCGCGATGTGCGCGCTCATTCGCCGCTCGTATGACCAGCGGCTGTTCACCAGCACGCAGGGAACGTATTCCGAGCGGCTGGACGATGGAGCTTTCCTGATTACGCCGCATGGACAGGACCGCAAATATTTGGAGCCGCAGCATCTTGTCCGGATCGAGCAAGGCGCGGCGGAAGCGGGGAAAACGCCGAGCAGCTCTATTCGGCTGCATCAATGGATCTACGAGCAGCATCCGCATGTCAACTCGGTGCTGATCGCGCATCCGCCGCATATTATGGCCTTTGCCGTCACGGAGACCGCTTTTGATTCGCGGACAATTCCGGAAAGCTACATTTTGCTGCGAGGCACGCCCAAGCTGCCGTTTCAGGCCGTTTATGACGATCCGCAGGGCACGGCGTCGATTTTTACGCCCGATACGCCGATTGCGATCGTTGAAAACAACTGCGTGATCGTCACGGGCAGCAGCTTGCTGAATGCGTTTGACCGGCTGGAGGTAGCGGAATACAGCGCGAAGTCGATCATCGACGCGCGGGCGCTCGGGCCGATCGTGCATATGGAGGCCGGGCATATTCGGGATATCGACGCGGCCTTCGGCCTGAGCTGACAGGCGGCATCAGCCATTTTGCAGCTCAAACAGCAGATGAGTAGCCGAAATCTTTTTGTTTTTGTCTGTTTTTATTCTATACAAAGAAAAACAAACATGATAAACTTGAAATAAGCAAAAACAAAATTATTCAAACATAAACGGAGGTTTATCATGGTACAAAGCTTGTGGGAGAACGATAAGGCATCGCAGCTTCAAGGTGGATTGGAACAGCTCGTATACCGTTCCAACATTATCGGAACAGATCGCCGGGTGTGCAACTGGGGCGGCGGCAACACGTCCAGCAAAACGACGGTGAAGGATTTCCGCGGCCGTGACGTTGAAGTTATGTTCGTCAAGGGCAGCGGCTCCGATCTGGCTACGATGAAAGCGGGCAACTTTACCGGATTGCGCATGGAAGACATTCGTCCGTTGTTCGAGCTTCCGGAAATGTCCGACGAGAAAATGGTTGGTTATCTTGCACACTGCATGATCGACGCCAAGCACCCGCGCGCATCCATCGAAACGCTGCTGCACGCGTTCCTGCCGTTCAAGCATGTCGACCATACGCATCCTGATGCGATCATCAGCCTTTGTTGCGCGGATAACGGCAAGGAGCTGGCCAAGGAAATTTTCGGCGACCGCTTCGTCTGGGTTCCTTATGTGCGCCCTGGCTTCACGTTGTCCAAAATGATCGCCGAAGGCGTGCTTGCGAATCCGAAGGCTGAGCTGGTGCTGATGGAGAAGCACGGTCTTGTCACCTGGGGTGAAACCTCCGAGGCGTGTTATGCGCAGACGATCGCCATTATTAACGAAGCAGAAGCGTTTATCGAAGCGCGCGTGAATGAAGCGAAGCTGTTCGGCGGCGCGAAATACGAGTCGCTGTCCGCAGAAGCTCGCCGTGCGGTAGCGGCTGCTGTTATGCCGACTGTGCGCGGCGCGGTCAGCGATGCGAAGAAAATGATTTTGTCATTCGACGATGCGGACGATGTGCTGGCGTTTGTCAACGGCCAGGATTCCCCGCAGCTGTCCCAGGTTGGCGCAGCGTGCCCGGATCACCTCGTACACACGAAGGTTGTGCCGCTGTTCATTAACTGGGAGCCGAATGTAGAGGATATCGACGGACTGAAAGCGAAGCTGAAGGAAGGCATCGCTGCTTATAAAGAGCAATACAAGGCTTACTTCGACCGCAACAAAAACGAAGGCGACGTGATGTTCGAAGCGGCGCCGCGCGTTATCCTCATTCCAGGCGTGGGTATGATCAATACGGGCAAAAGCTGGGCGATGTCCCAGGTCAGCGGCGCGCTGTATCACCGGGCGATTGCCGTTATGCGCGGCGCGACGGCGCTGGGCAGCTTCGTTTCGCTGAGCGAAAACGAGTCCTACAACGTCGAATACTGGCCGCTGGAGCTGTACAAGCTGTCGCTTGCTCCGGCTGAAGCCGAGTTTTCCCGCAAGGTTGCCTTCATTACGGGCGGCGCAGGCGGAATCGGCAGCGAAACGGCTCGCCGTCTCGTATCCGAAGGCGCGCATGTCGTGCTGGCTGACCTGAACCTGAAAGGCGCGCAGAAGGTAGCGGACGAGCTGAACGCCAAGTTCGGAGACAACCGCGCTATCGCAGTGAAAATGGATGTAACAAGCGAGGAAGCGGTTGTTGCGGCTTATGCGGAGACGGCGATTGCGTACGGCGGCGTAGATATTATCGTCAACAACGCGGGTCTTGCAACGTCCAGCCCGTTTGATGAGACAAGCCTCAAGGAATGGAACCTGAACATCAACGTGCTTGGCACCGGCTATTTCCTCGTGGCGCGCGAAGCGTTCAAGGTGATGAAGGAGCAGGCCATCGGCGGCAACATGGTGTTTATCGGCTCGAAAAACTCCGTATATGCCGGCAAAAACGCTTCGGCGTACAGTGCGGCGAAGGCGCTCGAAGCTCATCTGGCGCGTTGCATCGCGGCGGAAGGCGGCGAGTTCGGTATCCGTGTCAATACGGTGCTGCCTGATGCGATTCTGCAAGGCTCCGCGATCTGGAATTCCAACTGGCGCAATGAGCGCGCAGCAGCGTATGGCATTGAGCCGGATCAACTGGAGGAATACTACCGCAAGCGGACGACGCTGCTGGTCAACATCTTCCCGCGTGATATCGCAGAGGGCATCGCATTTTTCGCTTCCTCGAAATCCGAGAAGACGACGGGCTGCATGCTGACCATTGACGGCGGCGTACCGGCGGCGTTCACGCGCTAAGCCGCGCCTGCTGACATTCAAGGAGGAGTCCGGATATGGAAACGAAGACGACAATCGAAGCCAAAGGCGCGACTTATTGGGTCATCCCGGATGCGTACATCCCGGAAAAAAGCTCCGGCGAGCTGACCAGCCATGAGTCGGTTTGCGTGCTGAATACGGGAGCCGAGGACGCGCAGCTGCTGTTTACGATTTTTTTCGAGGACCGCGAGCCGATGGAGGACGTTCCTTACATCGTGCCGGCGCGGCGCACCAAGCATATTCGCACTTCCTCATTGCTCAAGGAAGGAACGCCGATCCCTGTCGGCGTTCCTTATGCCATTGAGGTGCGAAGCAATCAACCGATTATTGTGCAGTACAGCCGTCTCGACTCGACGCAGGCGGAGAACGCGCTGATGTCCGTCGTCGCTTATCCGGTCAGCTGACCGGGAGCAAGCAGGCGGACTGCGCTGTCCCGGCGGCGATCATTGAGCGAATTAACTGAATTGAGTCAAGTTGACCGAAACGTGAACTGATCGAAACTTGACTGCAACCAACCTAATTTGAGGTGGAGGAATTCCGACATGTCTTCAACGATCGAGAGAAGCTATAACGAAGCCAAGGAGCTGTACGCCAAACACGGCATCGACGTGGACCAGGCGCTGGAGCAGCTGGCGAACATTAAAATTTCCATGCACTGCTGGCAAGGGGACGATGTACGCGGCTTTTTGTTCCGCGACCAGGACCTGACCGGCGGCATTTCCGTAACCGGCAACTATCCGGGAGCAGCGACTACGGCTGCCGAGCTGCGTGCCGATTTGGAGAAAGCGTTTTCCCTGATTCCGGGCAAACATAAGGTGAATTTGCATGCCATTTATGCGGACACCGAGGAAAAGGTAGACCTCGACCAGCTGGAGCCCAAGCATTTCGAAAATTGGGTGCAATGGGCGAAGGAGCAAGGGCTTGGACTTGATTTCAATCCAACCTTGTTTTCGCACGAAAAATCAAGCGACGGCTTTACGCTGAGCCATTCGGACCCGGATATTCGCAAATTCTGGATCGACCATTGCAAGGCTTCGCGTAAAATCGGCGCTTATTTCGGCGAGCAGCTCGGTCAGACATGTGTAACGAACGTCTGGATTCCCGATGGCTTCAAGGATGTGCCGGTGGATCGTCTGTCGCCGAGAAAGCGGCTGAAGGAGTCGCTGGATGAAGTGTTTGCCGAGGAGCTGAACCCGGCTTATCATCTGGATGCGGTCGAAAGCAAGCTGTTCGGTATCGGGTCGGAAGCTTACGTCGTCGGCTCGCACGAATTTTATATGGGCTACGGCCTGCAAAACAACAAGCTGATCTGTCTGGATGCAGGCCATTTCCATCCGACGGAGGTCATCTCCAACAAGCTGTCGAGCTTGTCGCTGTTTGCCGAAGGTATTTTGCTGCACGTGAGCCGTCCGATGCGCTGGGACAGCGACCATGTCGTTGTGCTGGACGACGAGCTGCTCGACATCGGCAAGGAGCTGGTGCGCGGCGATCTGCTTGGCAAAACGCATATCGGCCTCGATTTCTTCGATGCGAGCATCAATCGTGTAGCGGCTTGGGTCATCGGCACGCGCAACACGATCAAGGCGCTGCTGCGTGCGATGCTGGAGCCGGTGGAAGCGCTGAAGCAGGCTGAGCTGAGCGGCGATTATACGACCCGTCTCGCGCTGACTGAGGAATTCAAGTCGTATCCGTTCGGCGCGGTATGGGATTACTACTGCGAGCAGCAGGGCGTGCCGGTGCGCGAGCAGTGGCTGGCTGATGTAAAAGCTTACGAGCAGGAAGTTCTGCTGCAGCGCGGAAGGTGATCTTGTGACGACCGTTCTCGCTTATGACCTGGGCGCGAGCAGCGGCAGAGCGCTGCTCGGCCGTCTCACCGACGACCGTAAGATTGAAACGGAGGAGCTGCACCGTTTCCCGAATGACCCTGTGCAGGTGGGCGACCGCCTGCAGTGGGACCTGCTGCGCCTGTACCATGAGATCAAGCAGGGCTTGCTCAAGGCGAAGCATCGCGGCGTGCAGCCGGCCAGTCTGGCGATTGATTCCTGGGCCGTCGACTTCGGCCTGCTGGGCCGCAACGGAGAGCTGCTGGGCAACCCCTACCATTACCGCGACCGGCATACGGAGGGCATGATGGACCGGGTGTTTGCCGAGCAGGTCGGCAAGGCGGAGCTGTTTGGCCGTACCGGCATTCAATTTTTGCCGTTTAATACGATTTTCCAGCTGGCTGCGTTGAAACGGGCGGATTCCCCGCTGCTGCGCGAGGCTGACAGCTTTCTGATGATTCCGGATCTGCTGCGGTATTTCCTGACGGGCGAGCAGCTGAATGAATTCTCGAACGCAACGACGACGCAGCTGTACAATCCGCTGCAGGGCGATTGGGACCGCGAGCTGTTGGCGAAGCTGGGCATTCCGGCTTCGTGGTTCGGTCGGGTAGCCCAGCCGGGCGCGGCTGCGGGCGAGCTGCTTGGCTCGGTCCAGACGGAGCTGGGCGTCGGCGCGATCCCTGTTATCGCGGTTGCCGAGCATGATACCGGCTCTGCGGTTGCCGCCGTTCCGGCGCTGGAGCGCTCCTTCGCTTACTTGAGCTGCGGCACCTGGTCGCTGATGGGGACAGAGGTAGACGCACCGGTGGTGAGCGAGCAAGCGCTGGCCTACAACTTTACAAATGAAGGCGGCGTCGGCGGCACGTACCGGCTGCTCAAAAACATTATGGGCTTGTGGATCGTGCAGGAATTGAAGCGCGAGTGGGAGCGCCAGGGACTTGATTATTCCTTCCCTGAGCTGGTTCGGCTGGCGGATCAGGCTCCGGCATTTGCCGCGTGGATTGATCCGGATGATCCGTTGTTTCTGGCCGCTGGAGATATGCGTGTTCGTATTCGCGACTATTGCAGCCGCACCGGGCAGCGTGTGCCGGAGCAGCCGGGCGAGGTCGTCCGTTGTGTTTTCGAAAGTCTGGCGTTAAAATACCGTTATGTGCTGGAGATGACGGAAAGCTTGTCCGGCCAGCAGTTCGGCGGCCTGCATATGGTTGGCGGCGGCATCCAAAATGAGCTGCTGTGCCAGTGGTCGGCGAATGCGATCGGCAAGCCGGTATGGGCCGGTCCGGCCGAAGGCAGCGCAATCGGCAACCTGGTCGTCCAATGGATGGCGCAGGGTGTATTTGCGGACATATGGGAAGCGCGGCGCGCGATCCGTGACTCGTTCCCGGTCAAGACGTACGATCCGCAGGATAGCGGAGCCTGGGACGATGCGTACGGTCGGTTCAAGGCGGTTACAGGATTGGTGCAGCTTTAATTTGCGCCGGTTAGCTTGATGAAAGAATCGCGGCTGCCCGGCAGCGTAAGCCAAGCTGGGTACCGTGTATTGGAAGCAGCGGCAACCGGAGGAATGCTGCAAGCCGGTGAGCCGAGCCGGACGTATGACCGACACTTGCAGACAGCTGTACAGGCTGAGCAACGATAGGAGAGGGAGCGTATGCTGGTAGCTGAACGATACGAGCTGATTGTCCAGCTGGTGAATGAACGGGGCAGCATCCGCGTCTCCGAGCTGAGCGAGCTGTGCGGCGTCACCGAGGAAACGATTCGCCGGGATTTGGACCGTCTGGAGGCGGCGGGACGGCTGCGCCGTTCGCATGGCGGGGCGGTCAGCGTGAAGGAGACGCAGGCCGAAATTCCGTATTTCGAGCGTGAAATTATGCATGCGGACGAGAAACGGCGGATTGCCCAGGAGGCGATCCAGTGGATTCAGCCGCACGACCGCGTGCTGCTGGATGCAAGCACAACGGCCTGGTATATGGCCTCGTATTTGCCGGACATTCCGCTGACGGTGCTGACCAATTCGGTGAAGGTCGCCAGTGAGCTGAGCGGCAAGGAGAAGATCGAGGTTATCTCCACCGGCGGCCGTCTCGCCAAGCGTTCGTTGTCCTTCGTCGGCCCGCTTGCTGAGCGTTCGATGGATGCCTACCATGTCGATAAGCTGTTTCTGTCGTGCAAGGGCGTACATCTGGAGCGCGGAATCAGCGAGTCGAGCGAGCAGCAGGCGCTGGTGAAGCAGAAGATGATCGGCATTGCGGAGCAGGTCATTTTGCTGGCGGATGCGAGCAAGTTTGGCGTGCGGGCATTTACGCATGTCGCGGAGCTTGGCGTGGCCGATGCGATCATTACCGACCGCGGTTTGCAGGAGCAGACGGTTGCCCAATTGCAGGAAAGAGGGATACGCGTTTCCCTTGTCTAAAAGATTTAGGATCGGATCGAGCCGGATTTGCGGGGCTTGGTCCTTTTTTTTGGATTTGTCAGCGTTTTGCCGGGCAAGCCCCAAAAGGCTGCACGTTCATTCGGGAGGGACATTCATCGCCATGTCAAGGCAAAGGCAAGCAGCAGACCGAATCTCATTGTGGCATTTAAGTTGGCCGATTGGCATCGAGCTGTTTTTTCAATTTTTGATGGGGACGGCGGATACGTTGATGGTCAGCCGGATCGGAGACCACGCTGTCGCGGCGGTAGGCGTATCGAACCAGCTGCTGCTGTCGGCGCTCACGTTATTTTCCCTGATTAATGCGGGGGTAGGCGTCGTCGTGGCGCGCAAATGGGGGGCGGGACGGCCTGATCTGGCCCGGAAAACATCCGTTATTGCGCTGCAGGCAAACACAGTTGCCGGGATTGCATTCAGTTTGTTTTTCGCTTTCGGGTCGATGCTGGTGCTTACCCGGATGGGGACGCCGGCAGACGTGCTGCCCTATGCAGGAACGTACCTGACGATTGTCGGCGCCGGTACGCTGGCCGTCGTGCTGCATGGGGCGCTGAACACGGTCATTCGCAGCATGGGCAATACAAAGGGACCGATGTACATTACACTCGGAATGAACGTACTGCATGTTGCGCTGAATTACGTGCTGATTTTCGGCGAGCTGGGCTTTCCGGAGCTCGGCATCGCCGGAGCGGCCTGGTCTACGCTGATCAGCCGTATAGCAGCCTTGGCCGTTACACTTTGGCTGCTCTGGCGCTCCTTCCCGGCCTGGTCCAGGACGGACTGGACGACGATGGACCGGCCGCTGTGGCGGGAAATATTGTCGATCGGGCTGCCGGTGTCCGTCACGGCGCTTTCCTGGGGATATTCGCAAGTTTTTATGCTGAGCATGGTGTCCAGCATGGGCGCGGCAGCCTTGTCCTCATATACGTATGTGCAGACGCTTCAGCAGTTTCCGTGGATTTTCGCCAGCGCGATCGCAGGCGGTCTCAGTATTCGTATCGCGCAGCTGTATGGAGCGGGACGGTTCGCGGACATGTATGACAGCTTTTATCGTGCGCTGCTTCCCTGCGCGCTGCTGCTTACCTTGACGACCAGTGTGGTGTATATGCTGGGACGCCCGATTTTGGCGCAATTTACCGCTGATCCCGCCATTGTGGAGCTTTCGCTGCCGCTGCTCGCGATCTGTATGGTCTGGCAGCCGATGCGGTCGATCGGTTTATGCGCGGCCAGCTCGCTGAACGTTGTCGGGGAAGCGAGAGCCGTCGGCCTGATGGCTGTTTTCGGGATGTGGGCGCTGGCGGCAGGCGGCACGTATGTTTTCGGCATATACCTTGAGCTGGGGCTGATGGGGTTGTTTCTGGCGCTTATTTTGGATGAAGCGGTACGCGCCTCCTTCTATGTGCTGCGCTGGCGGAAAGTGAAGCCGGCCCGGCAGGTTACGGACAACGTCGGGGTAACTGCGTGCGGCGGGATGTAGGCCTTGAGGCAGAGGAGCACCAACTTTCGTATCAGATCAAGCCGGTTTACGCGGCTTGTTTTTTGGTTTGCTTACAGGTTAATTCTTGAAAATAATCAATAAAATTTAATTATTTTTAATGCAGGACTATAGGACTAAATGTCGAAAAATTGATTCATCACCTAACATGTCGTTCTCGAAAGTCCCGGGATCGAGCCATTAAGACTTTCAGACGCTTGGGGTGCCAAGGTTTCTACATAAGGGTCGGGGAGGGGCATCATGAAAAAGAAACAGTTCAGCAAGGCGAGGCGGTTGAAGGGCAAGCTGGGACCGGGATCACTTGGCATGCTCGCGGGTGCGACGCTGCTGGCCACAAGCCTGACGCCGGGCGTACCTGGAGGCTGGGGAGAGCAGACGGCGCATGCGGGGCCGATGCCGAAGGAATCGCTGCTCCTGAACATCAAGTCAGACCGTACGTATGGCGTCGGGGAACTGGGCGGCTATAACAAGGACACCGATTTGTCCTCCAAGTCAGTGGTGGATGCGAGCCCGTTCGGCTTCGACAACTGGTTTCGCGATCCTCTCCCATTTAATGGAAAAATATACGGGTTGTTTTCCTCGCCGGACAACAAAGCCGGGGGCTTATTCAGCAGCTTCGACGGCACCCGGATCACGTATCACGGCAATGTCAGGCTGCAGGAGGCCCGCAAGTTTGTCGAGCTGAACGGGACGATTTATTTTTTGGCTGCCGGTATGGGCAGTGGGGACGCCACGCAGCTGTACGGCTATAACACAAACACGGATACCTTCTTCCAGGTGAGTGATCCGGCGCATGCGCCAAATTATGAAACGGGCGTTCAGGTCTATAACGGGGCGGTGTATTATTTCAGCAACACCCAGCTCGTGCGATGGACGGGTTCTGTCTTCGAGGAGCTTTGGGCGCTGAAGGCAGGCGGTACAGGCGTGGTCGGCTCGATCACGGTGCTGAACGGGGCGCTGTACTTCGGTGCTAATGACCCGAGCGTGCCAGGCATTGACTACAGCGAAGTATTCAAGTATGACGGAACAGCCGTGACGCGAGTGACTCAGCATAACCCGGCTATCAATTATTCTTCCTCGGCTACTGTACGCCAACTGATCGGTTATGGCAGCAAGTTGTTTTATAGCGGCGATAATGCGAATAACGCTTACAGTGATCCCGGCAGTCGGCAGCAATGGCTCATATCCGTTGATCCGGTCACAGGCGTCAGCACGACTGAATTCGTCGCAGGCGCAAGTGGCGATGGTTATGTAACCGGCATATGGGTGGTGGACAATGAGCTCTATTTCTCGGCTCGCGCCAACGGCTCCAATGTCTATAATCTGTACCGTTATGTGTCGCCAGGCAATGCGGTCAATCTGACGAACTTTACAGAGCCCAATCTGGATGTACGGAGTGTGCTTGGCTACGGCGGGCGCGTGTACTTCACAACTTATAAAGGGCTGCATCGTCTCGATGCGGCGCTCCAGACGGCAGAGGCCGTCGCGTCCTTCCCGGCTTTGGCTGACTCGGATGCGTACTCGGAGAACTTCGATCCCGGCGCGCTGGTTTTCAGCGGCCCGCTGGCTCCGGTCGTGACCGGGGTACGCGACTTGAAGGCGGTTATGGCGGGACAGTCCGTTGCTGTTGCGGAGCATGCGATCGTATCGGATATCGACTCTGCGGGCATCGTCTCGGCATCGGTGACATTCAGCGGCAGCCAGTCGGTCGGAGATTCGCTGTCCTTCACGGCGGCGCATGGCATCTCCGGCTCGTATGACAGCGGCACGGGCGTGTTGTCCTTGTCCGGCTCCGCCACGGCGGCGCAGTATCAGGAGGTACTGCGCAGCGTCATCTTTACGGCGGGAAGCGCAGCAGGAGATCGGAGCCTGAGCTTCAAGCTCACCGACAGCGACGGCAATGCTTCCTGGGCGGAAGCTCCGGCGGCTTTTGCGACGGTTGCCGTTGCAGAGGCTCCAGGCCATATCGCGCAGCTGACGTTCGATACGGCCCCGACTGGCGCAGACGGAGCATATGCGGCTATGGTTGAATACGCCGAGCCGAATCTCGACAAGATTCAAATTATCGCGGCCAATAGCGACTCGACGTTCGGATTAACGTACGACAGTGCGAAGGAGGGACTGAGGATCGAGCCGGGGCTGGATTCGAGCACCTTCCTGCCCGTGCAACCGGACATCCTGACAGTCAAATCGGCCAATGGCAAGGCGTTTGACCTTCAAGGACTGCGCTTCCTGGACGACTATTCGTTTATGTATAGCGAGATCAGGTTTGTCGGCTACAAAAACGGCGCACAGGTGGCGGAGGAAGAGCTTTATGTCAACGCAGGCGGACCGCTGACGACGCTGCTGCTTCCAGCCTCCTTCAATCAGGTCGATGAGGTTCGGATCAGTCTGGCCGGCAGCTCGGCGTTATATGGGGCAGGCATTGGCGGCTTGATCGACGATATTTTGATTCTCAGTAAGTCCGACGGCGTGCCGCAGGCTGCGCCGACGGCAGCCAGCGTGGCCGCTACGGGCACGGCGCAGGTCGGAGAGACGCTGACGGGCAGCTATACGTACAGCGATGCGAACGCCGATCCGGAGGGGACAAGCACATTCAAGTGGTACAGATCGGATGATGCGGCGGGCACGAACAAGGCTGTGATCAGCGGAGCTGCATCGTCCACCTATATGCTGCAGCAGGCAGATCAGGGCAAGTACATCAGCTTCGAGGTGACGCCGGTCGCCCAGTCCGGGACGCTCGTCGGAGCCGCTGTTGAAAGTGCGCCGACCGCAGCGGTAGCGGCTGCGCCACCGCTGTCGGTCGTCGATAAGTCCGTTTCGGCATCCAATGCGCCGGAAACAGGTCTAGCCACGCTGACCATGGCGTTTCAAGAGGCGGTTAGCGCCTCGGCCGGGAGGGACATTCGGATTCGTCGAGTCTCGGACGATCAGCTCGTGGAGACGATCTCGGCCACCGATACGTCGAAGGTGAATATCCAGGGCGCGAACATGACGGTCAACCTGAGCGCGAGCCTGCTGTACTACAGCACGGCGTATTACGTGGAGATCGACGAGGGAGCGTTCCGTGCGGCGGCTGGCGGAAGCGGCGGGGTGTATGCGGGCATCGCGGACA